>NZ_JBFABA010000025.1:0-76327 GCF_040640115.1 Micromonospora sp. NPDC023644
GCCGCGAGCACCGCGGCGGCTGCCCGCCACAGCGCGCCGGCGGCGGCCCGTTGCGCCTTCGTCGGGGCCGCGCTCCGGCTGCCACCACCGGCCGCGCCAGCCGCCTTCCCGGTACGCCCGGTCCGGCCGGCAGCCGCGCCGGCACTGTCCGGGGTGGCCGGCCTGGCGGTGGCGGACGCCGGATCGGGGTGGGTGGCCGGGTCGGCGACCGGGCAGGCGAGCAGAACCGCCGTGCGGTGCAGGCAGCGGGGCGTCAGCAGGCAGCTGCACCGCGCCTGGTGCGGGTCGGTGACCGCGCCGGTCGGCCCGGGCGTCAGGGTGACCAGCGCCTCCGGCCCGCAGTCGACCGACACGCCCCCGTCGACCCGGCCGACCGGTACGGCGGCCAGCCGTTCGACGGTGGCGTCCAGCCGCCTGTGCAGCCGGGGCGGCAGGGCCGCCACCGCCGCGGCGGCGACTCCCGGCAGCACCGGCGGCAACCGGTCGGTGTCTGCGGCGGTGGCTGTGCGGTCCGTCAACGTGATCCTCCGCGAATGCGGTCGCCCACCCAGCGGGCGAGTTCGAGCGGGCTGAGAGCGGCGACCGGCATCCCGGCCGCGACGAGCTGCTCGGCGACCGGCACCGAGTAGCAGGGCACTCCCCTGTCGTTCAGCGCGGCGCAGCCGAGCAGGTGCACGCCGGAGCCGGCCAGCGTGCGGACCTCGCCGAGCAGCCCGGCCAGCGGGTAGCCCTCCTCGAAGTCGCTGACCACCGCGACGATGGTCCGGCTCGGCACGGTCACCAGCGAGCGGGCGGCGGCCAGCCCCGCGGCGATGTGCGTACCGCCGCCGACGCGCACCTCCAGCAGCAGCGACAGCGGGTCGTCGACCCGGTCGGTCAGGTCGACCACCTCGGTGGAGAACGCGAGGAAGTGGGTGGACAGGGTGGGCACCCCGCCCAGCACGGCGGCGGTCAACGCCGACCACACCACCGACGCCTCCATCGAGCCGGACACGTCAACCACCAGCACCAGCCGCCAGTCGGCCTCCCTGCGGGTGCGGGTGTTGAAGACGGGGCGCTCCGGCACCACCACCGTCCGGCCGTCGCCGAGCCGCTGGGTGTGCGCCAGGTTCGCCCGCAGCGTACGGGCGAGGTTGATCCGGCCGCCGGGACGGCTGGTCGGGCGCGGGTTGGTCAGCCCGGTCAGCGCCGGACGCACCTGGGTGGCCAGCTGCTTCGTCAGCTCCTCGACCAGCCGCCGGACCAGTGGCCGCAGCTTGGTCAGCTGCCCCTCCGGCAGGCCGCCGGCCAGCGACAGCACCGAGGTCAGCAGCTCCATCGAGGGGCGCACCGCCGCCGGGTCCAACTCGGTGAGCACGTCCGTACGGCCGCTCTCGGCCGCCCGGGCGATGACCTCCTCGCGTACCGCGGTGCCGAAGAGCGCCTCGAGTTCGTCGGCCCACTCGCGGGCGGTCGGGAAGGAGGCGTCCTGGCCGCCGCCGGCCCCCTGGCCGAGGTCGGTGGCGCCCTCGCCCTGGCCCGCCCCGTACAACTCGTCCAGGGCGCGGGCGTAGCGGCGGGCGTCGGCCGGCAACCGGTCGGGTTGGCGGCCGAGCAGCAGCCGCCACCGGTCGGTGGGGGTGAGCCGGGCGTCCGGCGTGTCTGGCCCCGGCGCCCCGTCAGCGTCGCTGGTGGCGTCGGTGGAGCCGGCCGGCGTGCCCGGGACGGGGATGTCGCGGGCGAGCAGGGCGGCCCGGCCGGCCGCGTCGGCGGCGGCCCAGCGGGCCAGCAGCTCGGGCGGGGCGGACAGGGTCAGGTCGAGGCGGTCGCCCAGCCGTTCGGTGACGGTGTGCAGCAGCCGGTCGCGCGCCGCCGGGGTGAGCACGTCGAACCCGCCACGCAGCGCCGGCAGCCGGTCCAGGAAGTCGGCGTCGGGGAGCCGCTCGATCCGCTCCAGCAGCGGGTCCAGCGCGGCCGGGGCGGACTGCAGCAGCGGGTGCGCGCCGGTGAGCAGGCCACCGAGCGTCCGGTGCAGCTGCCGCCGGGTGTCCGGTCCGGTCGCCGCGTCGATCCAGCCGGCCACCCGGGTGCCCAGGGTCTCCAGGTCGGTCAGGTCGAGCAGCACCCGGGCGGCCAGGGCGGCGCCCTGGATCAGGGGCGAACCCGTCCGGGCCAGGTGGCCGAGGGCCTCGTCCAGGCGCAGGCCGATCCGGTCCTCGCCGGCCCGGACCGCGAGGTCGACCAGCGCGGCGGCGTCGGGGGCGGCGTCGCTGCCGGCCAAGCCGGGTAGCCCGCGCACCGCCGCGTCCAGCAGCACGACGGCCAGCTCGGCCGCCCGGGCCCGGCCGTCGGCGGTGGTGCCGGGCAGGTGTTCGCGGCGCAGCGCCTCCAGCAGGTCCAGTGCGGCCAGCAGCTCGGGCAGCGTGCCGGTGCCGGGCAGCACCACGGCGGCCAGCTCGAGCCGGTCGGTGACCAGCTCCGGCAGGTCACACCGGGCGGCGTCGCGCAGCCCGGTGAGCAGCTGCGCGGCGGTGGGTCCGCCGTCGGCGGCCTCGCGGCGGAACCGCTCCCGCAGGGTGCCGGCCGCGGCCAGCGCCGCGGTCACCCCGCGTACGCCGACCAGGTCCAGCCGGGCCGCCACGGACGGCGTCCAGGCCAGCTGCCAACGCGTGGTCAGGGCGGCGCCGTCGCCGGTGCCGGACACCGCGATCGCCTCGCCGTAACCGACGCCGCAGACCTCGAGGCGTTGCAGCAGGATCTCCCGCCGCCCGTCCAGCTCGGTGCGCAGCGGGTCCAGCCGGACCTCGCGGGGCTTCGGGCTGTCCGGGTTGGGCAGCCGCAGTGCGGTGAGTTCCGCCTCGACCGCCGGGCCGAGCCCGGAGCGCGGCGTGCCGGGGGCGACGCGGCCCCGGTCGGCGCCGACGAGCACGGTCTCCAGGGCCTTGGCCAGCGCCCGGCCACGGCCGAGCAGTTCACCCTGGCCGAGCACCGTGGTCACCGCCTCCAGCACCTCGCCCCGGCCGGGGGCGGGCAGGTCCCGCAGCCGGGCCAGGTCGCCGGCGAGCCGTACCGTCTCGGCGGCCTCACCGGTACCGGCGGTGTGACCGGCCGCGCGGAGCTCCCGGCACAGGTCGGTGACCGCCCGCGCGGCGGCGGCGCGGATCCGTTCCGGGTCGCCGGCCGCGGTGTAGACGGACTGCTGCCAGCGCGGGTCGCGGATCCCGGCCGGGTAGCCGGACCGGGAGTCGAGCAGGTCGAACGCGTACGGCACCAGCGAGGTGACCGCCGTGCCGCCGCCGTCGGCGCCGGCCGGTGCGGGCGGGGCCGTCACGGACCGGACCGGGTCGGCCGGTGCGGTGCCGGGCCGGGTGGGCGCGGCGGTGGCATCGACGTCGGCGGTCGGCGCGGTGGCGAGCAGGGCCGGGGCGTGGAAGGCGCCGACGACGGCGGCGACCCGCCGGCCGTCGGCGCCGGCCTCAGCCAGCACCCGGCGCATGTGCCGCTCGCGGGCCAGGTCCCGCGCCGGCACGCCGTCGCGGTTGGCGCTGTCGGTACGCATCGCCCAGCCGACGCCGAGTGCGGCCCGGCGGACCGCCTCGGGCGGGCAGCCGGGGGCACGCACCTCGACCACCCGGTCCCACAGGTCGTCGCCGTCGCGGCCGGTGCCGCTGGCGCTGAGCGCGGCGGCGTAGGACCGGCGCAGGCCGGGCACCGGCTCACCGGCGGTCGGGTCGGGATCGCCACCGGCGGCAGGGGCGGAGTCGGTGGTGTCGGCGGTCCAGCCGGGGTCGGCCAGCGGCAGGTCGCAGCAGACCACCTCGACGCCGTGCTGCCGGGCCCAGCGGATCGCGGCCAGCTCCGGGGAGAAGTCGGCGAACGGGTAGAAGCCCATCGGCCCGTCCGCGCCGTGGCTGCCGACCAGGGCCAGCGGGGCCCGGGCGGCCGGATCGGACAGGTAGGGCAGCCAGCGCTGGAAGTCGGCCGGCAGTTCGATGCAGACCACCTCGGCCCCGGCGGCGTCCAGCAGCGCCGGGACCGCCGCGGCCAGGGCCGGGCTGTGATGCCGCACCCCGATCAGGTACGGCCGGACGGAGCCGGCGAGGGCGTCGACCACGGCGCGCGGATCGACCGCCGTCGCATCGACCGCCTTCGGGTCGACGGTCGGCGGGGCCGCACCGGGCGTACGGGAGAGGGTCGTCACCGCAAGTTCTCCCGCAGGTCCCAGAGCCGGCGCCACATCGCCGAGCCGTCCTCGGCACGGCGGCGCACCGGGCCGTCCCAGTAGCCGAGCAGCCGGGCGTGGTCGTTCTGGTCGTCCTTGCGGACCACGCCGAGCAGGTGCCCGGGCACCAGGTCGAGCGCGTCCCCACCGGGCAGGTACGCGGCGGCCAGGCCGAGCGACACCGCCACCTGCACCGCCTCGGCGGTGGACATCACCGTGCCGGGCCGCTCCACGTCCCACCCCTCACCCGACCGGCCGGAGCGCAGGTCGCGGAACACGGTGACCAGGGCGTCCAGCACCGCGTCGTCCACGGTGTACGCCGCGCCGGCGCGCTGCACGGCGGCGGTGGCCTGCTGGCGGACCAGGTCGGTCTCGACGTCCGCGTCGGAGATCGGGTGGATCGTCTCGAAGTTGAACCGGCGCTTGAGGGCCGAGGACATCTCCGACACGCCCCGGTCCCGCAGGTTGGCGGTGGCGATCACGGTGAACCCGGGCGTGGCGCGGATCAGGCCGTCCTCGGTGCCGGAGAGCTCCGGCACGTTCATCCGCCGGTCGGACAGGATCGACACCAGCGCGTCCTGCACCTCGGGCAGGCAGCGGGTGACCTCCTCGATCCGGACCACCCGCCCGGTGCGCATCGCGGTCAGCACCGGCGAGTCGACAAGCGCCTGCGGGGTCGGGCCCTGGGCGAGCAGCAGGGCGTAGTTCCAGCCGTACCGGAAGGCGTCCTCGGTGGTGCCGGCGGTGCCCTGCACGGTCAGCGCGCTGGTGCCGCAGACCGCGGCGGCCAGCAGCTCGGACAGCATCGACTTGGCGGTACCGGGCTCGCCGACCAGCAGCAGTCCCCGCTCGCCGGCAAGGGTGACCACGCACCGCTCGACCAGGCTCCGCTCACCGACGAACTTCGCCGGGATGGTCATGCTGGCCGACAGTTCGGTGCCGTCCGGGCCGGTACGCCGGTCGGCGGGCAGCTGCAACGCCTCGCCGTCGCTGCCCTGGATGAAGGTGACCACGGCGCGCGGGGTCAACGCCCAGCCCGGCGGCCGGGCCCCGTCGTCGTACGCGGCCAGGAAGGCCAGCTCGGCGGCGTACCGCTGCTCGGCGGAGAGGACCTGGGCGGCGGTCTCCGGCGCCACGGTGGGGCGGACGTGTTCCGTCACGGTCACGGGTGTTCCTCGATCTTTCTCTGGTGCGGATGGGGTGTTCGGGTCGGGGGGTCAGCGGTGGGTGCCGCGGGTGGGCAGGTTGTCGAACCGGGGCCGGTCGCCGTCGCGCAGGCGTTGCCAGGCCCGCCGGTAGAGCTCGGCGGCCGGCTCGAACGGCACGGTCACGCCGAGCCCGGCCGTACCGTCGGGTGCGAGGTCGAACAGGGCGACCTTCCAGCCCTCGATCGGCGCCTGCCCGCTGCCGCGTTCCAGCCACGGCCCGGGCAGGAACAGCGACCGGCCGGACCGGGACCGGCTGGCCTCGACGACCAGGTCGGTGCCGGCCAGTTCGGCGCGCGCCGCCTTCAGCCGGGCCGGCTTCCAGCCGGTCCACTTCGCCGTGTTGCGGTCGGTCGGGTCCGGCATGGCCAGCAGCATCAGGTACACCGCCGCCGCGTCGGCGCCCAGGCCGTGTTCCCCGGCCACCTCGGCGACCAGGTCGGGCACCGACCGGGTCGGGTCCTGCGGCCACCAGGTCCCGTCGGCCTCCCGCGCGCCGCCGTCGGGCCCACCCGGCTCGCCGAGCAGCGCCGCGAAGCGCGGGTCGCGGACCAGGCGCAGCGCCACCTCCGTCGGGTACGGCTTGGCCGCGTCCTGGCGCAGCGCCGGCAGGTACGGGTCGGTCCCGTCGGCGTCGAGCAGGTCCGGCCGCAGCGCGGGCGACGGTTGGCTGTCGTGGGTGGCCAGGACGATGGCGCCGTACCGTTCCCAGCCCGGGCCGGTCTCCGACGGGGTGCCCGCCACCTGCCGGAACGCGGGCAGCGAGACCCACTGGTCGAGGTCGAGCAGCAGGCCGGGGTTGGCCAGCCGGTCCCGGAGCACGGCCAGCGCGGCCGGCAGCGCGGCCCGGCACGGGTCGCCGGCCGGCGTGTGGTGGGCGACCCAGGCCGCCAGGGCGACCGTGGAGCGCAGCACCTCACCGGTGAAGCCCGCCATCCGGCTCTCGACCGGCCGGACCCGGTCGCCCCTGACCTCGAAGGCCAGGTCGGTGCTCAGCTCGGCCGAACGGGACGGGTCGAGCAGCGCCGGCAACGCCTTCGCCGGATCCCAGCCGGTGCGCACGGCGCGCACCGCTTCGGCGAGCAGTTGTTCGGGCACCACCACCCGGCGCCCCAGGGCGGCGTTCCACACCGCCGCGGCGGCGGCCACGTCCGGACCGTCGGTCCACAGCCGGGCCGGCTCGTCCGGCAGCAGCGCCGAGACCACGGCCCGCCGCAGCGTCGGCCTGGCCTCGCGCAGCAGCCCGAACGCCAGCTTGACCTCGCCGACCTGCCTGATCCCGAGCGCCTTGCGCAGCTCCGGGGGCACGGTGTTCGCCGAGTCCGTGTACGGCAGGCCGGCCAGCACCAGCTTCGCGGCCGTGGGGGTGACGCCGGTCAGCTCGGCAAACTGCTCGGCCGCCTCCGGCCGCCAGGGCAGCGGGCCGCGCGCGGCCCCCTCGGCGAGGAAACCCGCCAGCCAGCCGGCCGGTCGTTCGTCGCCGACGGGCTCCGAGGAATGCGCCGTGTACGGCTCGGGCACGGCGAACACGCCGGCCGGGTCGTGGTGCAGCGCGTCGAAGTAGTAGCCGGTGGCCGTGCCACGGGAGTTGAGGACGGCGAGAAACGCCCCGTCGGGCAGCGGCAGGACACCCGGCCTGGGGTAGCGGCGCGAACCGTCGGGGTTCTTCAGGACGTCGTCGAGCAGGTGCAGCCTGCACCGGCGCCACCGTCCCGGCTCGGCCGCCGCGCTCAGGTCGAGCCGGTCCAGCTCCGCGAGCAGGGCGCGCAGCGTCTCCCGGTGCTCCTGCGGGGTGACCGCCGCGACGGCCCGGTAGGCGACGGCGGCGGCACCGCCGAGCAGCGACCACCAGTCGAGGCTGGACGGCAGCGGCGGCCCGTCGAGGTGCAGCCGCACGGTGGGCTCGCTCCCGCCGCTGGCGGACCGCCGGGCGGCGAACGCCTGGAACTGGGTGAAGGCGTGGGTCCCGTCGTTCGCCCCGTGCACCGAGCCACGCAGACCGTCCAGCGCCGCGCTGAGCTGCCTGTCGGTGGGCCCGGTCACGGTGGCCGCCGGCGCCACGGCCGCCGGGGCGGACAACGACCTGGTGAGCCGTTCGGTCACCGCGTCCAGGTCGGTGCGCACCCGGGCGGCCAGCCGCAGCACCCCGACCACCGCGGCCAGCACCGCGTGGTGGCTGACCGCCGGCAACGTCGAGCGGACCAGCTCGGCCAGCGCGTCGGCGTCGTCCTCGTCGGTGGTGGCGGCGGGTCCGGAGCCGGCGGCGCCGACCATGGAAGCCGGGACGGCGACGGGCAGGCCGGTGATGGCCTGCGTGGCCGCGGTCAACCCGGACCGGGTCGCCGCGCGGGCCCGCGCGGCCTCTTCGGCCAGGGCGGCGCGGCGTTCGTCGATGGCGACCTTGAGCAGCGCGGCGACGGTCTCCCGGTCCATCCCGCGCAGGGCGGTGGAGCCGGCCGGATCCCGGGGCAGCAGGTTGCCGAGGAACTCCCAGGACGGCAGCGGGACGGCGTCCGGGTTGTAGTCCCGGCCGGACGGCGGGCCGGCGGCGGCCGACACCAGCCCGTCCGGGTCGACCAGGACGGGACCCTTGAGGACGGCCCGCGGCCGGTCGTCGCCGGGCAGCACCAGCGCCGCGATCGGCTCCTGTCCGGCGGCCACGGTGACGGTACGACCGGCCAGGTCCTCACCGCGTACCGAGCCGTCCGGCAGCGTGACGACGCGCCAGCCGAGCAGACCGTCCACCGGTACGGCGGCGGGGGTGGCCCGGTCGGACAGGGCCGGCCGCAGCCAGCTGGCCCCCTCCCGCAGGTCGCTTCCGTCGACCGGGAGGTCGGCCAGGAACCGGGGCAGGCTGCGCCGGCCGTGGGTGTTGGTGACCGGGTCGTACTCGCGCCAGCCGAGCGTGTCGTCCTCCTGTCCGTGCCGGTAGACCCAGTGGGAGGTGCCGTCGGTGATGACCGGCAGCTCGGACGGGACCGCGGTGTCACCGGCGTGCAGCACGCCACCGCCGGTGGTCCGCCCGCCGCCCGCCAGCGGCAGGGTGATGCCCTTCCCGCGTGGCTGCTTACTGCGGTATTCGCCCTGGATGGGCTGCGGTTCGCCGGGCGACGAGTGCCAGTAGCCGCGCAGGTCGTAGTCGAGCGCCTTGGAACGCCAGTAGACCAGCAGTTCGCCGTCGACGTAGTGGTAGCCGGGCTGACCCCACATGTCGCCGGCCGGGATGCGCAGGTCGTGGCGGAGCACGATGCCCTCGGCGCCGAGCACGCGCACCGTGGTCGGCCCGCCCAGGATCACGTACGGCCAGGCTTCCAGCCGGACCACCTCGACCCGGCGGTCGCCGCCGGTCACCTCCTGCCAGGCCAGCTCCCAGTCCGGCCAGCCCAGCTCGTCGATGAGCCCGCCGCGCAGGCTGCGGGCGACGCGCTCGGCCAGGTCGACGCCGAGCGCCTGCCCGAGGTCGCCGACCCGAGCGGGGTCACCGGCGCCGTCGAGCTCGTCGGAGACCAGGCGCAGCGCCTCCACCGGGATCCTGCCCAGCCAGTCCACCGACGCCGGCAGGTACGGCAGCCCGGCGGCGAACCGGCCGCGGATCCGGGCCCGCAGCCAGCCGGTCAGCAACGGTCGGACGCCCGGCGTCTCCACCATCCGGCGCAGGGCGGGCGGCTGGTCGTCGAGCTGGTCGAGACCCCGGCGCAGGGCCGCGGCGAACCGGTCGTCGCCGGCCACCGCGAGCAGGTCCCGCTCTCCCCCCGTTTTGACCCAGCCCGCCAGGTCCAGGGCTTCGCGCTCCTTCGGCGCGGGCACCGGCAGGTCGAGGGCGAGCAGCAGGTCGAGCAGTTCCAGGTCCCCGTCGGCGGCGAGGGTCTCGCCGCGATCGGCCAGTTCGACGCGCAGCCGGTCGGCCATCCGCTCCACGAGCGGGTACAGCTGCGGCAGCCGGCGGCGGTGGTGGTGGTGGCCGGAGTTGACCCGGTTCGCGAAGCGGCGCAGCCAGCCGACGGAGCCGTCCTGCGGGCGGGCCGGGTCCGGCGCCTCCGCGTCGGACAGCCCGGCGAGCGCACCGGTGTCGGTCAACAGCGCCAGCCAGGGGACCAGGTCGTCCCGGTCGGTGGGCATCAGGTCGAGCAGGCTGCCGCGGATCGCCGGGTCACGGCCGGCCAACGCCGTCACCGCCGGCAGGTGCGCCTTCCACCAGCCGGCCGGCGCCTCGGCGGCCACCGGCAACCGGAGCAGCTCGGTCAGGTAGGCCGCCTCCCGGTCGGCCACGGCGGCGGCGCCGGCCTTACCGGCGGCCTTGGTGGCGGCCCGGACCAGCCGGTTCACCGCGCTGGCCGACTGCGTGGACGGCACCACGCCGGCGGCCGCGGCCCGCAGCGCCAGCCGGCAGAACCGCTCCAGCGCCTCGTCGGCCGGCAACTGGGCGGACAGCTCCTTCGCGTAGCCGGCCAACGCGGTCGCGGACACCACCTTGGCCGACGCGAACTCCACGTAGACCTCGTCCAGCCGGTTCAGGTCGACCGGCAGACCGTGCTGTGCCTCCGCCTTGCGCGCCTTGTTGAACAGCTGCGTCGCGTACGCGTCCTGCCCGGCGGCCAGGAACACCCGGGCCGCCTGCTCGAAGAACGTCGGCAGGAAGTGCGGCAGCGTACGGGCGAGCCGGTCGGCGATGGCCTGGTGCCCGTCCAGGGCCGCCTTCGGCCGCGACCGGACCTGCTTGGTCAGCTTCTGCAACTCCGGCACCACCGCCAACGCGTGCCGGCCGTCCGCCGGGTGGTGCACCAGCACCCACTCGGGGAAGGCCAACGGGCGGCGGGGGCCCAGCCCGACGACGGTGGGCTCGGCACCCGGCGTCAGGCCGAGGAACCCGACGGCGATGTCCTCGCCCTCGCCCAGGGCCGCGTCGACCAGGCGGACCACCGGCCGGTCGTCGAGGGCCGGGTGCCGGTAGGTGCGGGCGGTGAGGGGCACCGCCAGGTCGCCGGCCACGGCGGTGTCGGCCGGCAGCACCGCGCCGGCGGTCAGCAGACTCTCGACCGAGTGCTCGCCAGCCGTCGTCGTCATCCCGGTCACGCCTTCTTCCCCGTTCCGGTCGCGGCGCCGGAGAGGGCCGTCGCCATTCGCATTCCTTCCGACCAGGCCACCGGCCCGACCTCGGTCAACCGCAGCGTCGCGCCGTCCACGATTGACCAGGAGAGGGTGCCCAGGGTCGCCTCGGAGTCCCAGTAGTCCTCGTCGAACCGCAGGGCGGCCTCGATCGTGCGGCCGGCTTCCCAGACCCGGCACTTGACCTGCGAGCCGGAGACCCGGAAGCCGAGCGTGGCGGCCCGGGCGGCCAGCCGGTTGGGGACCGTGGTGCCGCGGAAGTCGGTGATCGTCGTGTCACGCTGCTTCAGGTCGTCGGGTCTTCCCCAGGTGCCCCGGTGCAGTTGCTCGATCCGCTGGGTGACGTCCAGTTCGTCGGCGAACTCGCGCAGGTCGGCCAGGTCGGGCAGGCGCACCGGGTGGGGCAGCGTGGCGCTGACCGGCGAGAGCCGGACGGTCTCCCCGTCGAGGTTGACCACGCGCAGGTCGCCGGTGTCGGTGACGTCCCGCAGGAATCCCGACTCGGTCGGGTCGTCCCCGAGCACCACGAGGTCGCGCAGCGCGTCCCGCCAGGCCGGGTCCGGCCAGACCCGGGCCAGCAGCCCGGTCGGCACCGGCAGCGAGGACACCACCCAGGCGTCGACCCGGGCCAGGCACTCGGCGGAGTGCCGGTCCAACCACTGGGCGAGCTGACGCAACCGGTCCACCTCGGGGTCGTCCCGCAGCGCCTTCGGCAGCGTCTTCAGTGGACGGCCACCGGCCCGCGGGCCGCTGGACCGGGCCGCCACCTTTCCGTCCACGAGAGAGATCTCGTACGAGTCTCCCACCGGTAGCCAGCCCATCAGGAATACCCTCCGCAGTGGCAAAACAGGCAGATTTCGTCAGGAATCGGCCGTGATCGACAACGAGGGCACGCTAACAGTAGTGACCGACACGACCGCGACCCATCGGCCGAGTAGCCGAGCCCGGGGGCCGCGCGGCGCGACCGTGCGGGCCCACGGAAGGCGCAGGTCCAGCCGGCCGGAGCGCACGGCACGCGGCCGTCCGCCGCCTCGGCGTGAGACAACGGCAATGACCTAGGTCACACCAGGGCGGCAGACGTACGACGTGATCAGCAGCGGGACCGCTGGCGGTCCGGGGTCCTGGGTCGGGGACACGGCCGACGATCCACACGACGGAGTCGCGCTGCCGCCCCGTGACGACACCGGTTCCGTCGACCGCGCACTGGTCAGTTGCGGGGCCAGACCCGGACCGGCACCCGGGGGAACGCCGCCGTCAGGACGTGCTCGGTGAGGCGGTCCCGCAGGAAGCAGTCCGGCCAGGCGTCCAGCACCTCGGGCAGGGTGCGGTTGCCGAGGGCGAGCTGGAGCAGAGCGCCCGGCGGGATGGCGGCGTGGGTCGCCGGGTCGGTGGTCGGGCTGACCGTGCCGCGCGTTGCCGTCACTGCTGTCAGCTCGCCGTCGGTGAACATCAGCCGGGCGGCGCGGCCGTACATGTCGATGGTCAGTCCCGCTTCATGCCAGCGCAGGTCCGCCGCACGCCAACGAGCGCGCAGCAGCGGTGCCAACCGGGCGAGCAGGTCGATCGGATCGCCGGTTCGGACGTACCAGCCTCTGGGCCGCCTCGGTACACCAGGTGGGCCGAGGCGCGCCAGCGGGTGATCGTGGTCGAGGGCGCGGCGGACCGCGACGAACGGCCGACCCGCCGCCGACCCGTACCCTTGGCCAACGCGGGCCAGGTGTGCGTGCATGACCACGGCGGCCTGCGGCCAGTCGGCCGTACGCCTGCAGGCCGCCGCGAACACGGCCAGCTCGCCGGCGGCGTCGAGCCGGGCGCCGTGCACCAGATATCCACAAACCTCGGCGCCTCGCGTCAGGACGGCGACGATGCGCCGGGCGAGGTCCGCCTGACGGCGTCCGGCGATCTCGTACCGCCACACCACGGCGTCCCTCGGGCAGACCAGGGCGTCGCCGTCAGCGAGCCGCCGGTCGATGTCGGCGAGGACACCCGCGTCTGCGGCGGTCGCTGGGCGGAGCATCAGGCCGTCGGAGGGATCGTCCGGGCGGCCCTGACCAGTGGCCGGCAGTTCGGTGGCGGGCACCGTCGGCGCGCCACCGCTCGCGAGGGCGTAGTCGTAGCCGAGCCGACGGTAGAAGTAGGGGATTCCCTCGATGACCTGGACGGCCACGCCGCGGGACGCGTACCGCTCGTGCAGCGCGGCGAACAGCCGCTCGGTGAGCCGGTTCCCGCGGTGTTCCGGCGCCGTGCCGACCAGCTCGACCTGGGCCACCGGCAGGCGCACCCCGGCCACGCTCCAGTCCTGCCGGAGTCCTACGAGGCTCGCCACCGGGCGCCCGGTGGCCAGGTCCACGGCGACCAGGAAGTCGTCGGGCGCGACCGAGGGATGGCCGGTCAGCAGGCCCTCGACCCAGGCGGCGATTCCGGGGTGCGGTTTCCCGCCGGTCGCCCACTGCAGCTGAACCGACGCGTGCAGGGCGGCGAGCTCGGATGCGTCGGAGGGTCGGCCGGCCCGGATCACGTAACCATCGCGCTCCCTTGTCATGCCTTACCTTCGCACAGCAGCTCCCACAGCGTCCGTGGGTGGCGTGCCGGAGCGAGCTGCGCTGGAACCAGCCGCGGCGCCGCCCTCGATCGGGTCGGCGCCGCGGTGGCGTTCGGTGCCCTGCCTCAGCGGTTCCCGGCCGTCACCGTGCGCCGGGACGGCAGCGCTCGGCGGCCGTCCCGGTTGAGGTGCGGGTTCAGCAGGTGGTGTTGCGGGCCGGGACCCAACCGTCCACGGACGGGTACTCGGCGCCGTGGCCGTAGATCCAGACGTCGTCGTCGACAGCCGAGACCTGACCGTGCCAGCGGAACCCGCGCCCGGCAGTCAGGGTGAGCAGCACGTGGCCGTGCGGCTCGGCACGCAGCCAGGTGTTCTCCCGAAGGTTGCAGACGATGCCCCACGCGTCGCTCGCCGAGGCCGGCGCGGCTGCCACAGCCGAGCCGGCGAGAACGACGGTCGCGACCGTCAGGGCGTGCAGAAGTCGGCGTTTCACTCGTGTCCTTTCGACTGTGGACGGTGACGGCCCCCGATTGTGGTCGATGTGGTCCCCCACCGCCACGGCGGGCCCGCACCGGGTGCAGGGAGGTTGGCTGAGGGTGCCAACCAGGCGGCCCGCAACGCCGTCATGCGGCTCACCCCGCCGCGGCTGGCGCTGCGCTCGACGGCCCGCTGTGCCGACTGGCGTCCGCCACCGCTCGGCCAGGCCGCCTCTCGGAGTCGTACCGTGCCGAGTCTGTCTCAACGACGTCGTCGGCGTGTCTCGAGGTAGGCGTCCAGTGCGGCGGCGCCGGTGAGCATGGTGCGGCTCCTGGCCGAGAGGCGGGCGCGCCAGTCGTGCAGCGCCGACTCCAGCGGCGCGACGCCTCCGGCGGCGCGGACCTGGGCGATCAGCGCAGCGATCTGCTCCAGCAGGTAGCCGCCCCGCCTGAGCTGGTGGGCCAGCCGGGCGTCGCGCACGTCGGCCGCGCCGTAGACCCGGTAGCCGGTCTGCGGGTCGCGGTGCGGCTGGACCAGGCCGGCGCGTTCCCATTTGCGGAGGGTGGCCGGGCGGACGCCGAGCCTCCTCGCCAGGGGACCGACGAACGTGTCGCCGCGTTCCTGCGGCACCGGTTCGAGGTCACCGACAGCGGCTTCGACGGCCTGGAGGGTGCGGCGGTCGTCGAGAAGCTGGGCGTGGCTCTCGTCGATGAGCCGGAGCGCGTCCTCGGTCTCGTCCCGGTTGATCGCCCGCATGATCGCCGTGGCCGTCTGGTGCCCGTGCCCGGGCACGAGGGCCAGGAACGCGTGCAGTGCCTGCGCGTGCAGCGGCGTGTAGGTGCGGTAGCCGTGCGGGGTGCGTTCGGCGGGCGGAAGGATGCCGGCCGCCTCGTAGTTCCTGATCGCCTGGGTGGACAGCCCGTGCGCCCGTGCCAGGTCGATCGGCCTGAGCCGCCCGCCGTCTTGAAGGTTTCGCCCCACTGTCCTGCCAATGTCGCCGAGAAGTTTCCACCGAAGGTTCAACGATACCGTTGAGGCAATGACCACCGGCATCAGAGACATCACCCACCCCGTCGAGGCCCCGACCGTCATGCGGCTCCTCCCGACCCGGCCGCGACTGCTCGCCCTGGGCGAGCCCACCCACGGCGAGGACCTCCTGCTCGACGTACGCAACGAGCTCTTCCGGCAGCTAGTCGAGCAGGAGGGCTACCGGACGATCGCCATCGAGAGCGACTGCGTGATGGGGCTGGTCGTGGACGACTACGTCACGTCCGGCACGGGCGCCCTCGACGAGGTGATGGAGCGCGGCTTCAGCCACGAGTGGGGCGCCTTCCCGGCCAACCGCGAGCTGGTGCGCTGGATGCGCGCGTACAACGACGGCCGGCCCGCCTCCGAGCGGCTGCGCTTCGCCGGTTTCGACGGCCCGCTGGAGATCACCGGCGCTGCGAGCCCCCGGCAGGCCCTCACCGCACTCCACGCCTACCTCGCCGCCCGGGCCGACGCGGACCTGCTCCCCTGCGACGCCGACACGCTCGACCGGCTGCTCGGCGCCGACGACCGCTGGACCGACCCCGCCGCGATGACGGACCCCTCCCGGTCCGTGGGGCAGACACCCGAGGCCAGGCAGCTGCGGCTGCTCGCCGACGACCTGGTGACGCTGCTCGACGCGCAGACGCCGCAGCTGGTCGCGGCGTCCGCGCCGGACGACTGGGACCGGGCACGCCTGTACGGGCGCACCGCCACCGGCCTGCTGCGCTACCACCACTGGATGGCCGACACGTCACCCGGTCGCCTGGCGCGGCTGCTGGCCCTGCGGGACTCGATGATGGCCGCCAACCTGCTCGCCATCGCCGAGCGGGGCCCGGCGCTGGTGAACGCACACAACGGCCACCTCCAGCGGAACAAGAGCACGATGCGGATGGGCGGCCTGCCGCTGGAATGGTGGAGCGCCGGCGCGATCGTCAGCGCCCACCTGGGCGAGGGATACGCCTTCCTCGCCACGGCCCTCGGCACGATCCCCCACCGGGGTGTGGACGTCCCGCCTCCGGACACCGTCGAGGGGCTGCTGTACGCGCTCCCGCAGGAGCGTTGCGTCGTCGACGCCCGCCGACTGGCCACTGCCCTCGCCGACGTGACGCCCGCCGCCCGGGTGTCCCCCTGGTTCGGATACTCCCCGCTCGAACCGGCCGACCTGGCCAGCACCGACGGGATCGTCTTCGTCAGGGACGCCCGGCGGGCGTACGGCCCACGTCCGACCGCGCGGCTTTCGTCGGCTTGACGCGAACTTCCGCCATCTGACATCACCCGCCGAAGACGGCTGTATCTACTCGCATCGATCGCGCTCCGTAAGGACGTCCACCCGCCCACGCCACCACCTCGGGGCGAACGGCGATCCCCCATCATCGGGAGGAAATGTGTCCACCAGTCTCGCGGGAAGAGCGCGTCGTTCGACGCTCGCCCTGCTCACCGGCGCGGCGCTGGCGACGCTGTTGTCCGTCACCGCAGCCGGCGCCGCACCACTGGCCGGCCCGGCGGAGAGCCGCGGCGGCACCACCGCCGCCGCCGTCGACGTGTACATGCAGGACACGTCCGCCGATGTCGGGCTCCAGCCGCACGCGCTCAACCCGCTCTGGCAGAGCCCGGACATCAAGGTCTGCCACACCGCCGTCGAGTGCCCGACCAGCCAGAACCCGATCGTCGGGCAGCGGAACTACATCTTCATCAAGCTGCGCAACCCCGGCCCGTACGGCAACAGCGTCATGGAGGAGGGCACGATCTGGGTCTACCGGACCACGCCCGGCGGCGGCGCGGCCTGGCCGGGCGCGTGGACGCAGATCGGGGCGATGGCCGTGCCGGTCTACCCGGGCGTCACCTCGGTGACCATCCCGTGGGACAACGTGCCCGGCCCGGGTCACTTCTGCCTGCTGGCCCGTTGGATCTCCCCGAACGACCCGATGACCTTCGAGGGCCCGGACATCGGCGTCAACACCCGCAACAACAACAACATCGCCTGGCGCAACGTCGACTCGGTGGCGCTGACCGCCGGCGGCCAGGGGCAGACCCGGCCGTTCGCCATCGGCAACACCCTGACCCGGGCGGCCCGCAGCAGCGTGGTGTTCAGCCAGACCGGGACCCCGTTCCAGGCCGCCGGGGGCCGCCTCGTCGCCGACCTCGGACCGACCCTGTTCGAGCGCTGGGTCAAGGGCGGCAAGGCCGGCAAGGGTGTGCGTGAGGTGGGCCGAAACCAGGTCGAGATCGTCGACATCGGCCAGGCCAGCCTGGACAACCTGGAGCTCGGTCCCGGTGAGCGGATCGCCTTCTCGCTGACCTTCGCGGCAGCCGTGCCGACCCGGGAGAAGATGGCCGTCAACGTGACCCAGGTCGGCCCGGACACCACCGGCGCCGCCCGGGCAGACCTCGGCGGCGTGCGGTACGACATCACGGTGGCCCAGCAGACCAGGTAGCACTCCTGCAGGGGTGTGGACGGAGGTCGCGGAGGGAGCCCCGCGACCTCCGTTCCGCCTGTCCGGCCGGCGCCACCGGTGGGCCTCCGTCGCCAGGTGGGTGTCGCGTTCAGCGCAGGCTGACCCAGGCGGTCGCCACCGCGTACCCGTCGGTGTGGGCGCAGAGCTGGACCGGGCCGGCGGGCGGTGCCCCCATCGAGAAGTAGCCCACCGCGTCCACCGGCACCTCCTCGTACTGGCCGGCGCAGCTCCGGGCGCTGACCCGCCCGCCCCGGGCCGGTGAGAGCTGCCCGACGACGCCGGTGGGGGTCACCTCGATCTCGACCACGACCGCACCCGTGCGGAACGTCAGCGTGCGGGCCGAACCGGTGGACCGGGTGAGCCCGGCCGGCTGCGGGTCGCAGGCCGAGTCGAAGGTCAGCTCGGCGAGGGCCAGTTCGGCGTCGACGCTCCGCCAGCTGAACGCCGCCCGGGCCGCGGCCAGGAACTCCTCCGGCACCGGGTCGGAGTCCCGCAGGGCGGCCCTCAACTCGGCCAGCAGGGCGTGGTCAGCGGCTGGCGGCCACGGCTCCATCCCGGTCACCTCCGCTCCCGTCGTCACCCGCGCACGCCCTGACGAAGGGGGCGAGCGCCGGACAGTTCCGCAGCTTGTGCAGGCACCGGGCCTGGGTCGGACCGACGCTGCCCACCGGCATGCCCAGCCGCGTACCGATCTCGCGGTAGCTGACCGGCGGATCGGCCATCAGCAGGGTGAGCAGGTCCCGGCAGCGCGGCGGCAACTGCGCGAACGCCTCCCGCAGCGCCTGCTGCCGCTCGGCGCGCAGCAGGTCCTCGTCCGGGGTGGCCGGATCCACCAGCAGGGAGGCGCCGACGTGCCCGTCGACGGAGTCGTCGTACGGGTCGAACGGCTGGGTCCGCCGGCCGAGGCGCAGCAGCCGGAAACACTCGCGTCGGGTGGTGGTGATCAGCCAGGCGGGCAGCGCGTTCGACTCCCGCAGCCGTCCCAGGTGCTCCACCGCACGCAGCCAGACGGTCTGGTTCACGTCCGCCGTGTCGACCCGGTCGAGTCCGTAGGACCGGATCACCGTGAGCACCAGTGGGGTGTAGCGGCGGACCAGCTCGCCCCACGCGAGTTCGTCACCGGAACAGGCGGCGGCGACCAGCCCGGCCGTGCCGCGCTCGCTCACCGGGACACCACCCCGCGCGCCGGTCTCACGCGACGAGTACGCCGTAGTCGGGATGCCAGCGAGGGCCGGCGACCAGCGCGGCGCGGGCCGCCTCGGCGCCGAGCCCGGCGCTGGTCATCAGCGCGGCCAGCCGGCCGGCGACGTGGCCGGTGGCGAACGAGGTGCCCGCCCAGGCGGCGAAGCCGTCGAAGTACCGGGTCGGCTGGCCCGGCAACTCCAGCCGGCCCCTGACGTAGGTGCTGCTCCGCTCCCCCACGGCACAGGCGTCCACCCACGACCCGTGGTTGCTGTACGGCGCCGGGCTCGGGCCGGTGGGCCCGGCAGTCACCGCGCCCACCGCCAGGACGCGGTCCAGGGCGGCCGGCCAGGCCCGCCGGCTGGTGCCGGCGTTGCCCGCCGACGCCACCACGGCCCTGCCGGGCAGCCCGGCCAGCGCGTTGACCAGCGGCAGCGGAGGTTGGTCGTCCTGGGTGAAGTAGCCCAGGGAGAGGTTGACGACCGACACCTGCGGGCCGAGCCGGCCGAGCGCGGCGACCAGCATCTCCTCGTCGCCGACACCGGTGGCGTTCAGCGCGGCCTCGGGATCGAAACGTACGCCCGGCGCCGCCTGCCGGACCACGCCGGCGACGAAGGTGCCGTGGCCGCCCTGCAGCGCCAGCACGTCGGTGCCGACGTAGACCGTGTCCTCGTCGTCGACCTCGGGAAGATAGCTGCCGCCCAGCCACTGCGGATGCCGGGCACCGGCCTGCCGCCAGATGCCGGTGTCGCAGATCCCCACCGTCACTCCCGCGCCCTCACCCGCGCGCGCCGGATCCGGCGCCGGCAGAGCACCCGCGACCCGGGGCGGACCGCCCGGGTTGCCCATGATGTTGCCGAAGCCGAGCAGCGCGTGGTGCGGCTGGACCAGGGGAGCCTGCTGCTCGGGCCACTGCTGCGGATCGCGGAGCTTGGTCACCACCGACGGGATGTCGGTCTCGGCGGCGAAGCGGAGCCGGGCGACCCCGCCGAAGCCGAGGCCCTCGGTGACGGAGTGGCCGTAGCTGCGCAGCCGAGTCGTCACCCGCTGCACGTCGGGGCGGGCCACCAGGAGTTGCCGCGGCCGGTAGAGGAACTCCCGGCCGGCGACGGCGTACCGGCGCAGGTCGGGGTCGGCGGCCAGGGCCTCCAGGAAGACCCGCTGGTAGGTCGCGTCGGGCGACTCGCTGGCGACGGCAGGGCCCCCTCCCCCGACGAGACCGAGCGGCGCCGCCGCGGCGGCCAGGGCGGACCAGGCCACGACCTGCCGGCGGGACAACCCGGCCGGCGGGCGCGACGCGAAGGAGTCGTCAGACGGCACCGGTCCTCCAGGCGGTCGAAGATGCATGGGCGGCGACGGGCCGGAGCAGCCACGGAAGCGCTCTCCGAGGCACCGGACGATTATTTCAAAGGATAGTCGAGTGTCAATTGATCGTCGGTCAGGTGACTGATGTCCGATACACCTCGACGCGATTGACCGGGGAGCGTGACTGCGGGATTCTGCTTGGCATGGCCGACAGCGCCGTTTCCGGTGCCGTCACGGCCCAGAGCGCGCTCGACGCCGTGCAACGCTACCCCCGCGAGGCGATCGCGATCGGTCGGCAGGTCCTCACCGCGGGCCGCCCCGACGCGGACGAGCGGTCCACCGCCGAACGCGCCGTCGGGCTGGCCCTGCGGGAACTCAACGACCTGCCGGGTGCCCTGCGGCACCTGCGCCGGGCGGTGCGGGTCGCCGACTCACCCCGGGTGCGGGCGCTGGCCCGGATGAGCCTCGGGTACGTCCTGGCCAACGCCGGGCGCACCGGCCCGGCACTGCGCGCCGTGACCCTGGCCCTCCCCCGGCTGACCGGCGCCGACGCCGGCCGGGCCCGCATGCAGCGGGGCGTCGTGCTGCACTACCGGGGGCGCTTCGACGAGGCGGTCCGGGACTACGGCATCGCGGTGGAGATCGCCCAGCGCGAGGGCGACCTGCTGCTGGAGGCGCGGGCGCGCAACAACCGTGGGCTGCTCAACGCCCACCGGGGCACCAGTCGCAACGCCGACGACGACCTCGTCCGCTCCGCGGCGATCTTCAGTCAGCTCGGACTCGACCTGGCCGCCGCCGACGCCCGCTGGAACATGGGCATCGCCGCCGGCCAGCGCGGCGACGTCGCGGGCGCCCTGCGTAGCTTCGCCACCGTCGACGACGAGTACCGCCGGCTGTCGGTGCCCCGGCCGGCGCTGCTGCTGGACCGGTTCGAACTGCTGCTCTCGGTGCCGTTGATCGACGAGGCAGTCGAGGTGGCCACCTCCGCCGTGACGGAGCTGCGGCGGCGGGGCATGGCCTCGGATCTCGCCGAGGCGTTGCTGGCCCGAGCCCGGGCGGCGCTGCTCGCCGGCGACCTGGGGACCGCCGCGGAGGCCGCCGCCTCGGCCCGGGTCCGCTTCCGCCGCCAGGGCCGCCGCACCTGGGCAGCCTTCGCCCGGCACGTGGAGCTGCGCGCCGACGTCGCCCGGGGCACCCGGTCGGCGGCCCTGCTCACCGCCATGGTGCGAACCGCGGAGCAGCTCGACGCCACCGGCTGGCCCTCTCCGGCCCTGACCACCCGGATCGAGGCCGCCCGACTGGCCGAGGCGTTGGGCCGGCCCGCCCGAGCGGCCGGACTGCTGGCGGTGGCGGCACGCGCGCACCGTCGGGGCACCGCGCCCCACCGGGCCCAGGGCTGGTACGCGCTCGCCCTGCACCGCCGGCTCGACGGTGACCTGCGGGGCGCGGCCCAGGCCCTGCGCCGGGGACTGGCGGTGCTCGACGGCCACCGGGCCTCCCTGGGCGCCACCGAGCTACGCGCACACAGCGGGGCGTACGGGCACGAACTGGCCGCCGAGGGGCTGGACATCGCCGTCCGCACCGGCACGCCCGCCCAGGTGCTCAGCTGGGCGGAGCGCTGGCGGGCCAACGCCCTGCGGATGCGCGCGGTGCAGCCGCCGCCGGACCCCGAGCTCGCCACCGCCCTGGCCGAGCTGCGGATGGTCAGCACCGCCCTGGAGGACGCGTTGCTCGCCGGCCACCCGGTGCACGCGCTGCGGCGCAGCCAGGGTCGACTCGAACAGCGCATCCGGGAACTGACCCGGGGGGCGGACGGCGGAGCCCGGGGAGCCGACGGCGACGGCCTGGCGACACCGCCCACGGTACGCGCACTCGCCGCCGCGCTCGGCGACGCCGTGCTGCTGGAGCTGGTGGCGCACGGACCCCGGCTGCGAGCGGTCCTGGTCCGCGACGGTCGGACCAGCCTGCACGACCTCGGCCCGCTCGACGGGGCGCTGGCTCGGGCGCGCCTGCACCGGTTCGGGCTGCGCCGACTCGTCACCACCGGCGACTCGGCCAGCGCCCGGGCCGGCGTCGAGTTCGCCACCGCCGCGCTGGACCGGCAGCTCTTCGCCCCGGTACGCCGGCTGCTGGGCGACCGACCACTGGTGATCGTCCCGATCGGCGCCCTGCACGCCGTACCCTGGTCGGGCCTGCCGACCTGCGCCGGCCGCCCGGTGACGGTGGCCCCCTCGGCGACGGTCTGGCTGCGCGCCACCGGTCGGGCCGTCCCGGCCGGCCCACCGGTGCTGGTGGCCGGGCCCCGGCTGCCTGCCGCCGAGACCGAGGTACGCCAGCTCCGCGCGGCCCTGCCCGGCTCCCGCGCCCTGACCGGTGACGGCGCCACCGCCGACGCCGTCACCGACGCACTGAACGAAACCGGGCTGGCGCACATCGCCGCCCACGGCACCTTCCGCGCCGACAACCCGCTCTTCTCCACCTTGGAACTGGCCGACGGGCCGTTGACCGCGTACGAGCTGGAGCGCCTGACCCGCCCACCGGGCTGCGTGGTGCTCTCCGCCTGCGACTCCGGCCTCTCCGGCGTCCGGCCGGGCGACGAGGTCATGGGCTTCACCGCCGTGCTGCTGGCCCTCGGTGCCCGCAGCCTGATCGCCACCGTGTTGCCGGTCCCGGCCGACCTGACCACCGCGCTGATGCTCGACCTGCACCGCCGGATGCGCGCCGGCGCCGCACCGGCGGTGGCGCTCGCCGACGCCCAGCGCGCGTTCGCCACCGCCGACGGTGGCGGCGCCGCCCATGCCACCGCCGCCGCCTTCGTCTGCTTCGGCGCCGGCTGAAGGCGCACGACGGCATCCCCCGCAGCGGCAGGCGCTGACGGCCCGAGTCAGCGCGGTGCGGCGCGACCCACGGCGGCCGTCACGCCGGCACGCCCGACACGACGTCCGCGACGTTGCCCTGGTAGCAGGTGGTGGTGGAGATGCTGGGCGCGGTGACCACCGGGCCGTAGACGACGTATCGCTGGCCGGTCTGCGCGTTACGGCACTGAATCTGGACCCGGTAGGTGCCGGTGTCGCACTGGGCGGTGCCGCGGCCGTAGTAGTGGCTGCTCCCCTGGTGGACCCACTCCGCCCAGGAGACGCAACCGGTGACGCCGACCGTGGGCAGCGGGTCCTCGACGGGGTACACGCCCTCGGCGACGTTACCGCTGTAGCAGGTGGTGGTGGCCGTGCCCGGCGCGTTCACCGCATAGCCTCCGTAGACGACGTACCCGACGCCCGTCTGCTGGTTGCGGCACTGAAGCTTGACCTTGTAGCGGCCGGTGGCGCACTGCACGTTGCCGCGACCGTAGTAGTAGCTGTTGCTGCCTTCCTGCACCCACTCCACCCACGTCGTGCAGCCGGTCGGAGCGACCTGGACGCCGAGGTCGGACTGCGCCACCGCGTGGGCCGGCGCCGGGGCGGCCTGTGCGGGCACGGCCAAGGCGGAAAGGCCGAGGACGACCGCTGCGACCAGCGTGAACGAATGCCTGATCAAGTCTGTCTCCTGACGGGGGCTGGGAGTTTCTGCCGAACGGCAAGCCGGAGAGCCCCACCAACACATCGGGTACGCCAATCCGCTGCCCGGCTTGCCATGCCAGAAGCATTGGGCATAATCGATTCGCTTGCAAGGCATTCGATCGAGAGGAAATGCATGAAGCGCAACGTCGTACGCGTGCTGGCGGTCATGGCCGTCGTCGCCGCCGGATCGGCGGTGGTGTCCGCGCCGGCCGCCGCCAGCGATGGCCCTGGTGACATCTGCGTGACCAACCAGGCCACCTGGCTGCGCGACCAGCCCTGGGGCAACGTCCTCCGCACCCTGAGCCCCGGGCGAGGCTTCCGCGTTCACTCGATCTACGGCGGCAGTGACATTCAGACCTGGTACTACGGCCACGGGGCCGAGGCGCCGGGGCAGGACGGCTGGATCCCGGCCGCCAACTGCAACTGGTAGAGCTGAGTTTCCGACCTGCCCACCGTTTGTTCGGCTGCTCCCGAGCGGCCGGAGCGTCGTTCGGGAGCAGCGCGGCATGCATGAGGAGCGGCTCCGCGGGGCGGACGCCGCGTTCGGGCGCGGCGACCTGGCGGCGCACCCGCGCGACCGGCTCGCCGACGTCGCACGTGCCCCGCTCCGGTGCGACGGGGGCGCATGCGACGTCGGCGGCTCGGCGCGGGAGGCTTCCCGCGCCGAGCCGCGGACGGGTCAGCTCGCGGTGCAGGTGGGCGTGCCGGTCGGGCCGCTTCCGGTGCCCTGGAAGCCGAACTCGGTGACGGCGCCGGCGGAGAGCCGGCCGTTGTAGTCGACGTTGCGGAACGTCACGGCACCGCTGGCGCCGCTGCCGCGCGCGTTCCACGTGTTGGTGACCGTCGTGCCGCCCGGCAGGGTGACGGTGACCGCCCAGCCGTCGATCGCCGCGGCTCCGGCGGTGACGCGCACCGTCGCGACGAAGCCGCCGGTCCACGAGTTCAGCGACACCGCCGCGGCGCAGTCGCCGGACGGCGGCGGGGTGGTGGGCGGCGGGGTCGTCGGGGGCGCGGTGGTCGGAGGCGGCGTGGTGGTGCCGCTGTTCAGGGCGTCGAGGGTGGCGGTGTACGCCGGCTTCTTGTTGCCGCTGCCGTCGAAGAGCAGCGGGGTGCCGCTGGCCCGCCAGGAGTCGGTGTCCCGGATGCCCCACACGGTGATGCCGGTGCAGCGGGTCACGGCGAGGCAGGCGCGCACCACCCGGCCGTAGTTGTCGGCCTGCGTCTGGCCCGAGCCCTCGATGTCCAGCTCGGTGATCTGCACGTCCACCCCGAGGTTGGCGAAGCGTTGCAGGTTGGCCTGGTAGTCGGCGGGCACCGGCGAGGCGCTGTTGAAGTGCGACTGGAAGCCGACGCAGTCGATGGGCACGCCCCGGGCCTTGAAGTCCTGCACCATGGCGTACACCGCGTTGCTCTTGGCGTTCTGCCCGTCGGTGTTGTAGTCGTTGTAGCACAGCTTCGCGGTGGGGTCGGCGGCGCGCGCGGCGCGGAACGCCACCTCGATCCAGTCGTCGCCGGTGCGTTGCAGGTTCGAGTCGCGGCGGGTTCCGCTGCCGCCGTCGGCGAACGCCTCGTTCACCACGTCCCAGGAGTGGATCTTGCCACGGTAGTAGGTCGCCACCTGGGTGACGTGGTTGACCATCGCCTGGCGCAGCGCGCTGCCGCTGAGGTTCTGCGCCCACCCCGGCTGCTGGGAGTGCCAGGCCAGGGCGTGCCCGCGCACCTGCATCCCGTTGGCCTGGGCGTGGTTGACGATCCGGTCGGCGTTGGCGAACGTGAACTGGCCCTGGGACGGCTCGGTCGCGTCCCACTTCATCTCGTTCTCCGGGGTGACCGAGGTGAACTCCCGGTTGAGAATCCCGACGTACGTGGTGTCGGAGAGCTTGTTGGCGGCCACCGCGGCGCCGAAGTAGCGCCCCTTCTCGGCGGCGGCCGCCCCCAGGGTCGTCCCGGCGTTGGCACCGGACGCCACCGCCATCGTCGCGGCGGCGACGGAGAGACCGACCACGACCGACGCCAGCGCGACGCGCGGCCGCCGGCGGGCCACCGGGCGCCCGCTGGCACGGGCGAGCATGTTGTCCATGACAGAGCCTTTCGATGAGCCGAATGATGAGCAGGGCCGCCTCGACAACCGCCCGCCACGGCGTGGGGCCGGTGGAGTGGTCGCCCGGAGACCACGCCACCGTCAGCACTCGACACCGTGAGTTGATCGAAGCCCTTCCATCGGACCGTATCGGAACACGTCCGGAAGCTCAACGCCCGGTTATCGGATTGTTTCGATGTCCCGGCTTCGCGCCGTCCCCTCGGTCGGGGAACCGACCTGCCCGCCGCTGAGCCAGACAGCGACCACGGGACCGGAAGTTTCGGAGCTCACGCCCCGCCGAACAGGGCATCGACCAGAACGGCCGGTTCGATGGTGGACGGCCGGTCGCTGACCTGCCCGTCACCGAGCTCGACGATCCGCCAGACGCCGTCGGCGCGCAGAGCCAGGTCCACGGTCACGAACGGCAGCCCCAGCGCCGCCACCGACCCACACACCGGACGCGGGTCGAACTCCTCGGACGGCGCGTCGTGCGGGCTGTCGGGATGCGCGCCGACCAGGACGCAGACGCCGTCGACCCACCACGTGCGGACCTCGGCGCCGGTGAACCGCTCGAACCGGCGCAGGACCAGGCCGCCGACGAGGTCGTCCCCGCGCAGGTCGAGGAAGCGGCTCGCGACCCGCCACGCGGCCTCGCCGTCATCGAGGTCCGGAATGAACGCCGCCTCGTGCCAGTGGTGCTTCATCGACTTGGCGAAGTCGCGCAGCACCGCCGCCCCACCGCCGAGCGCACGCCTCGCCCGGTCGAAGTCGGCGCGCCACGTACCGGTCGTCCACGACGAGCCCGGTGTCAGCTCGGCCAGGGCCGGATACCAGCCCGGCAGCTCGTGGGCGCGCCGGTACTGCTCGCCGCTCGTACGCAGGGTGACGCCCCGGCGGGCCAGCGATTCCGCGAAGGCGGCGTACCGCTCGCTGCGCAGCATCCAGCCGCGGTAGACCGCCACGCCCTCGACCGCCACCCGCGCCACCGCCCGCGGCAGGTCGTCGCCACGGGCCAACTCGTCGTGGTCGACGACGGCGACGGCGACGCCGACGTCCTGGGCGGCGCGCGCCTCCGGCGCGAAGTGGGCATCCGGGCGGCGCGGTCGCAACGGGTCCGCGGGAACGATCAACAGCACGGGTGAATGCTCCCCCATGGGCGCTGACGCCGCGAGTGCCGCCGGGCCGGCGCGGGCCACCGCGAACCCGGTTGCGGTCTCCGGCCGCCCGGCCGGGTCGCCGGAGGCGCCGCGCGGCGCCTCACCCGTCCGGAAGAGTCGGTCCCCGTTCCTATGCTGGGCCGATGGACCTGGAGTTGAGCGGCGAGCTGTGGTTCTGGAGAGGTCCCGCGCCATGGCACTTCGTCACCGTCCCGGAAGAGGGCTGCCAGGAGCTGGCCGCGAGGTCCGCGGGGGTGAGCTACGGCTGGGGCATGATCCCCGTCGCGGCGCGGATCGGGAAGACCGGCTGGAGCACGTCACTGTTTCCCAAGGACGGGCGATACCTCGTGCCGGTGAAGGCGGCCGTGCGACGGGCCGAAGGGCTGGCGGTGGGCGACACCGTGACGGTCCGCCTCGTCGTCGACGGGTGAGCGGCCCGTTCTGCTCCCCGACCGGATCCCGGACGCGCCAGAACGTCGGAGGCGGCCGGTAGCGTGCCGGAGCGCGACGGGGAGGAATGACGGTGGCACTGTTACGGGCGTTCGAGGACCGCGAATACTGGCCGGAGTACGGCACGTTCCTGCTGCGCGAGGCGGACCCGTGGGGTCCCGCGCGGGTGCGGGTCGACGAGCTGCTGCGCGAGTACGCGGTGAAGACGCAGCCGTGCGGCTCGATCGCCCGCGCCGGGGACGGCTGGGTCGACGGCCGCGCGTCGGACCGCTACCACGAGGTGCGGCTCGAAAGCCACGACGCCCCTCCGCCCGAGGACGACGACTGGGCCGACGTCGTCGAGACGCCCTTCGCCACCAGCGGGACGGTCGGCCTGGCGATGGTGACCGGCGGGTCCCCCCGCGACTCGCTCCGCCTGGGGGAGCCGGGCCTGTACCGGTTGCGCTTCTGCCGGCGCCCGGCCGACGAGGGCGACAGCTACCTGCTGCGGTTCTGGCCCGTGTCCGCCAGCCCCGAACCACCACGGTGGATCGCGCGCAGCAGCCCGCTGCTCAGTGAGGACGACCTCGCCCAGCCGGCCCTGCGCACCCGCGGCGGCGGTCCCTCCGCACACTTCCGGTACGCCACCTCCGACCTGCTGTCGTTGCTGCTGTGGGCGCGCGAGGGCGCGGCGACCGTCACCGTCGACTGGCTCGCCGACCGGCTGCTCAGCACGCCGGACGCCGTCCGGGCGGTCCTGCGCCACGCCGTCGACGAGGGGCTGCTCGCCCCCTTCGACAGCACCGACGGGCCGTTGGCACTGGTCGTCCAGCCGACCCCGCGCGCGACCCGGCAACCACCGCCGCAGCCGGTGAGACGACCGGCCGGCCTCGGGCGACTGCTCGGCACCGTCGCCGTCGCCCCGAGCGACGCCGGCGCCGGCCCGCACGCCGGTCCCGGCGGCACTGTCCGGCCACCCCAGGCCGGCGGTCCGACGATGGCATGGATGGCGACGGAGACCCGGCAGCCACCGGAGCGGGAAACCCCGTCGTCGGCGCCGCCCTCCGGGCCGCCGCCCCGCGCCGGATTCGTCGGCTCCGGCGGCGAGCTGGTCGTGTGGCGCGACGACACGCCGGTGGTGCTGGCGCGCTGGCCGGGGGTCCAGGTCACGCAGGCCATGCAGAGCCGACACGGCACCGTGCTGCTCGCCAGCACCCAGACCGCGCTGGTCCGCCCCGACGGCGAGTTCGTCCTGCTCGGCACGAGCATGGGCTGGCGGGCCGTCCTGGACGCGGCCGGCGACCGGCTGGCCGTCGTGGAGTTCCACGTCGGCCGGCGCTCCCGGGACCGGCTGCACCTCGTCGACCTCGCCGACGGGTCCCGGCAGAGCATGCCGTGGAACGAGGCCGACAACCTCTCCGTGGTCGGGATCCACGACGGGGCCGTCTACGCCGGCGTCGCCGGCGGCGCGGCATCGGTGCGCTGGGTGCCGGGCGAGGAGCCGGAGCGGCTGCCGCACGCGCTGCGCCAGGTCGACCCGTACAGCGGTGTCGCGCTGGCCCGCGACCGGAGCCATCCGACGCTGCTCATCCGGCCCGACGGCGAGGTCGTCCCGCTGTCCGTGGATCCGGCCGCCGCGCTCGTGCCCGGCGGCCGGCAGCTGTACTCCTGGGTGTACGCGCCGCCGAGCCTGCGCCTGCACGACCCCGCGCACCCCGACCGGCCCCGGGTGCTGCCGCTGCCCGGTGGCAGCGCGACCAGCCCGGTCCCGGGCGGGCCGGTCTGGGAGAGCCCGGAGCACGTGCTCGTCCCGGCCGACCACGGACGCAACGAGCTCGGTCTGCCCCTGGCGCGGCTGCACCTTCGCAGCGGCCTGGTGGAGGGCGTGGCGTTGCCGCCCGAGGCCGGGTACCGACCGGTCCTCGTGCAGCCGCTCCACCGGCCGGCCGGGGACGGCTAGCCCGGCACCGCCCTGTCGGCTCCGCGCCGGCCCGGTCGCGGGATCCGTGACGGCGCAGCGGTAGCGCCGGGCCGGTTCACAAGGTAGAAACATGCCAACCCTTCTTTCACGGCGTGATACAAGTTCGCGGCGACGAGAGAGCGCTCTCACCGGTGCGCTGTCCCCCACCGCCGCCCCACGAGGCAGGTCGACGACGACCGCTGGCCGGCACCGGCGCGCCCACCCGCGCCCGCCCCGGACCGCCTCCCCACCGCGTCGCCGCGCCCTGTCCCGGCCGGCGGAGAGGACGAACGATGAGAGAGCAGTCCCCCGACACGCGACGGCGACTCCGCCGGGCGCTCGCGCTCGGCCTGGTGCTCACGGCGGTCGCCAGCACGACCGGCACCGCCGCCACCGCCGGGCCGGCCCGGCACGGCGCCCCGGACTTCGGGCCCAACGTGACGATCTTCGACCCCGACACGCCGGTCGCCGAGATCCAGGCCACCCTCGACGCGGCGCACGCCCGGCAGGTCGATGCCGAGATGGGCACCGCGCGGCACGCCTACCTCTTCAAGCCCGGCAGCTACGGCACGGCCGCGCAGCCCCTGCAGATGAAGGTCGGCTACTACACCGAGGTCTCCGGCCTGGGCGCCTCCCCCACCGACGTCACCGTCAACGGCAAGATCGAGACCTACAACCGCTGCCTCGAAGGCGGCGGGACCGGCAACTGCATCGCCCTGGTCAACTTCTGGCGCACCCTGTCCAACCTGTCACTGTCCATCAACGCCACCGGCCAGGACGGCTGCCGCGCCTCGGCGAACTTCTGGGCGGTGTCCCAGGCGGTGTCGATGCGCCGCCTCGACGTCAGCGGCGGCGGGCTGTCGCTGATGGACTACTGCACCGCCGGCCCGCAGTACGCCAGCGGCGGCTTCATCGCCGACTCCCGGCTGCCCGCCACCACCAACGGCTCCCAACAGCAGTGGCTGACCCGCAACAGCGAGGTCGTGAGCTGGTCCAACGCCGTGTGGAACCAGGTCTTCGCGGGCACCGTGGGCGCCCCCGACGACGCCGGTTTTCCCGACCCGCCGTACACCACGCTGGACACCACGCCGGTGAGCAGGGAGAAGCCGTACCTGTTCGTGGACGACCGCGGCCGCTACCAGGTCCGCGTGCCCGCCGCCCGGCGCGACAGCCGCGGCATCTCCTGGGGCGACGGCATGACGCCCGGCCGGACCATCGGCATCCGGGACTTCTTCATCGCCAAGCCGTCCGATCCCGTGCACGTCATCAACAGGCAGCTCGCCCGCGGCAAGCACCTGCTGCTCACCCCCGGCGTGTACGACATCGCCCGCAGCATCGAGGTCAAACGGCCCGACACGGTGGTCCTCGGCATCGGCCACGCCACGCTGACCGCCGTCGACGGCGCCGTCCCGCTCGACGTCGCCGGCGTGCCCGGCGTGGTCGTCGCCGGGGTCACCGTCGACGCCGGCCCCACCGAGTCGCCCGCGCTGCTGCGGGTGGGGCGCGCGCACGGCCGCAACGCCAGCACGCCGGGCAACCCGATCACGCTCTCCGACGTGTACTTCCGCGTCGGCGGGCCGCACATCGGCAGGACGCACACCGCGCTGGAGGTCAACGCCGACCACGTCCTGATCGACCACACCTGGGTGTGGCGCGGGGACCACGGCGTCGAGGGCTTCACCGAGGGCGTCAACGGCGACACCGACCGCTGGCGGACCAACACCGGCCGCTACGGCGCCGTCATCAACGGCGACCACGTGACGGCCACCGGCCTCTTCGTCGAGCATTTCCAGCGGTACAACACGGTCTGGAACGGCGAGCACGGCACGACGATCCTCTACCAGAACGAGCTGCCGTACGACCCGCCGACGCAGGCCGACTGGATGAACGGCGGGGTCGAGGGCTGGGCCGGCTACAAGGTCGGCGACCGGGTTCGGCACCACACGCTGCACGGCGGCGGGGTGTACGTGTTCAACCAGAACAACCCGTCGATCCGCACCGAGAACGGCTTCGAGGTGCCCATCACCCCGGGCGTGAGGCTGCACCACATCATGACCGTGAACTTGAGCGCCGGCACAATCGACCACGTGGTCAACGGGGTGGGCGCGGCGGCCGACACGACGCGGGTCGGCGCGCCCGTCTACGTCACGCGGTACCCGGCCCCGTAACTGCCGCGGGAAACCGAGCCGGACGGGGCGCGCACCTCGCCCCGCCCGGCTCGGTGGTCAGCCCGCGCAGTTGTTGTTGCGCGCCGGCTGGGTCAGCTTCTCCTGGGTGCCGAACTTCGCGTAGACCCGCAGGTAGCACGGCAGCTCGATGTCGCCGTAGTAGCTCTGCACCTCGTTGTCGTAGTGCGTGGTGCCGCTCTGCGCGACCTGCCAGCCACCGGCGTCGCCCGACTGGATCTCCCAGTAGACGTCGCCGGAGCAGCCCTGCAGGCCCTGCGACCAGGCGATGATGTTGGCCCCGTTGTAGATCTCGGACTGCACGAGCGTGCAGCTCGCCGCCTGCGCCGGGCTGGCGCCGACGAGCAGCCCCACGGTCAGCATCGCTCCGGCTCCGACCGCCGACATCAACCTGCGCATACTCGATCTCCTCCACGATGGACGGCAGGTGGTCCCCAGGAGGGTAGCCCGTCCCGGCGATTAGCTCCATGACCGTGATCGATGTCGGCGAAAAGTTTTACCGACTCCGTCCGCCCGTCGCCGCCGCGGGCGCACTCCGCCTGGGGCGACCCACCCCACGGCTTATGTTTAACAAAGTTAACTGATAGCCTCCCGCCATCGACGAGGAGGAATGCCATGCGACTTCGACGTACGATGCCCGCGCTGCTGGCCGGCGTGGCGCTGACCGCCGCCCTGGCCGTGCCCGCCGTGGCCGGCCGCGCCGCCACGAAGACCGGCGTCCCCGACGTCGCCGTCGCGGCCTGCGCCGCGCCGGCCTGGGCCGAGGGCACCACCTACCCCGCCGGCAGCCGGGTCAGCTACGCGGGGCGGTCCTACCAGGCGCTGGTGACCCACACGCCCCCGCCGGGCGCCGGCTGGAACCCCGCCGCGACGCCGTCGCTCTGGACCGACCTCGGCGCCTGCGACGGCGGCGGCACGCCGTCCCCCACCCCGACCGCCACGTCGGGCCCCTCCCCCACCCCGACGCCCACCGCGACGCCCACGCCACCCGGACCGGACACCTGCGCGGGCAAGCCGAAGCCGACCGGCAAGGTGCTCCAGGGCTACTGGGAGAACTGGGACGGCGCGGCCAACGGCGTCCACCCGCCGCTGGGGTGGATCCCGATCACCGACCCCCGGATCCCCGCGCACGGGTACAACGTGATCAACGCGGCGTTCCCGGTCATCCGCGCCGACGGCACCGTGCTCTGGGAGGACGGCATGGACGCCACCGTCAGGGTGCCCACCCCCGCCGAGATGTGCCGCGCCAAGGCGGCCGGCCTGACCATCCTCATGTCGATCGGTGGCGCGACCGCCGGAATCGACCTCAGCTCGGCCGCGGTCGCCGACCGGTTCGTCGCGACCGTCGTGCCGATCCTCAAGCGGTACAACTTCGACGGCATCGACATCGACATCGAGACCGGGCTCACCGGCAGCGGGAACATCTCCCAGCTCTCCCCGTCGCAGGCGAACCTCGTCCGCATCATCGACGGGGTGCTCGCGCAGATGCCGGCGGGCTTCGGCCTCACCATGGCACCGGAGACCGCGTACGTCACCGGCGGCAGCGTCACCTACGGCTCCATCTGGGGCGCGTACCTGCCGATCATCAAGCGGTACGCCGACAACGGCCGGCTCTGGTGGCTGAACATGCAGTACTACAACGGCAGCATGTACGGCTGCTCCGGTGACTCCTACCCGGCCGGAACCGTGCAGGGCTTCACCGCCCAGACCGACTGCCTCGACGCCGGGCTGGTCGTTCAGGGCACCACCATCCGGGTCCCGTACGACAAGCAGGTCCCCGGACTGCCGGCGCAGCCCGGCGCCGGGGGTGGCCATATGGCCCCGGCGACGGTCGCCCAGGCGTGGAACACCTACCGCGGCGGCCTGAAGGGCCTGATGACCTGGTCGCTGAACTGGGACGGGTCGAAGGGCTGGACCTTCGGCGACAACGTCAGGGCCCTCCAGGGCCGCTGAGCCCGCAGGACATCGGCCGCGCGGTCGCACCCCCCTCGCGAAGGGGACGGCCGCGCGGTCGGCGGTGGCCCGGTCGCGAGCGACACCGCGGGTGTCCCGCAGCGGTCGGGGCGTCGACGGGGAGCCGTGCGTCGTACCGGTGCCCGCCGTCGGGCACTCCACGACGCCCCCGGGTGCCCGAGCGCGGCTCGACCCGCGCCGCGGCGGCGGGCGTCAGTCCGCCAGCCAGTTCCGGATCTCGTCGCCGTGCTCGTCGAGCCCCGGCGGCGGCAGGTCGTAGCGCGGCGGGGTGGCGGTGAGGCCGATCGGATTGCGGATGCCGGGCACGCCGCCGGTGGCGACCACCGGGTCCAGCCCGAGTTCCCGCGCCAGCTCGACGCCTCCGGCGACCGTGTTGATCGGGGCGCACGGCACGCCCGCCGCGCGCAGGTCCCGGAACCACTCGTCCCGGGTCCGCTGGAGCAGTCGCGCGACCAGGAGGGGCCGCAGGGCCTCCCGGTTGACCGTGCGGTCCTGGTTGCGGGCGAACCGGGGGTCGTCGGGCAGCCCGGGCAGGCCGAGCACCTGGCACAGCTTGCGGAACTGGCCGTCGTTGCCGGCGATGACGACGAGGTCGCCGTCGGCGGTGGGCAGCGGTTCGTACGGGAACAGGCTCGGGTGCCCGTTGCCCATCCGCAACGGTGTCGCGCCGCCGGCGACGTGGCCGCTGGTCTGGTTGACCAGGCCGGACAGCGCGGAGGAGAGCAGGTCCACCTCGACGTGCTGGCCGGTGCCGGAGCGGTCGCGGTGGTGCAGGGCGGCGAGGATGCCGACGGCCGCGTGCAGGCCCGCGATCACGTCGAACACGGCGACCCCGGCCTTGTAGGGCGGGCCGTCCGGCTCGCCGGTGAGGCTCATCAGGCCGGAGGCGGCCTGGACGACCAGGTCGTAGCCGGGCAGGTTGGCGCCGGCGCCGGCGCCGAACCCGCTGATCGAGGCGTAGACGAGCCGCGGGTTGACGGCGGCGACGCTGTCGTAGTCGAGGCCGAAGCGCCGCAGCCCGCCCGGCCGGAAGTTCTGGATCATGACGTCGGCGCGGCGGACGAGTCGCCGGGCGACGTCCAGGTCGTCGGGGTCGGCGAGGTCGAGGGCGATGGAGCGCTTGTTGCGGTTGACGCCGAGGTAGTAGGTGGAGGTCCCCTCCCGCACGGGCGGCAGCCAGGTCCGGGTGTCGTCCCCGCCGGGCCCTTCCACCTTGACCACCTCGGCGCCGAGGTCGGCGAGGAGCATGGTCGCGTACGGTCCGGCGAGGATGCGCGAGAAGTCGGCGACGAGGACGCCGCCGAGCGGCCCGGACCGTTGCTCCCCCATCGCCCGCGTACCCCTTCTCCGTCGACGCCACGGCCGACGCGGCGGCGTGGCGCCTGCCGGGTGCCGGCGTCCGGCGCGTCCGGACGGCAGGACCACCATGGCACAGCGGGCGCGACGGACGCCGGTCGCCCCGACGGTGCGGGCCGGGGCGGATGGCGGCGGCCCGCCGCCATCCGCCGAAACGGGGTCAGCCCTTGCGCCACTTCTGGTTGGCGGTGCCCGCGCAGTCCCAGAGCTGGAGCTTCGCGCCGTCGGCGCTGTTCCAGTCCCGGATGTCGACGCACCTGCCGGCCTGGAGGTTGACCAGGTCGCCGGCGGCGTTCAGGGTGAACCGCTGCGCGCCCGTGCCGTTGCACGTGTAGAGCTGCACGACCGCGCCGTTGCCGGTGGCGCCGCCGTCGACGTCCATGCACTTGTCGTTCTGGCTGCGCAGGGTGTCGCCGGTGAACGTCCACTTCTGCGCGTCGGTGCCGTTGCAGTTCCACATCTGCAACTGCGCGCGGTCGACGAAGTTCGCGTTCGGCACGTCGATGCACTTGTTGTTCCAGTTGCTCAGCACGGGCACCGCGCCGCCGGGGTTCCCCGGTCCGCTGCCGCCCGCGCCGAAGGGGCTCAGGACGATCCCGGCCGCGCGGGGATCGCCGTCGTGGACCAGGGACTCGAAGGCGCCGACGTCGTCGAAGGCGAAGGCGTACGCCTTGCCGTCGACCATGTTGGCGTGGATGACGCGGGCGTAGTGGTTCGTCGGGTTGTTGCGGTAGAACTCGGCGGCGTTGGTGCTGGGCTGGGTGTCGATGGTGCCGAGCGTGCCCCGGTTCAGCGCGGCGCAGAGCGTCCGGGAGATCGGGCCGACGACCGGGTCGTTGGGTGCGGGCAGGTCGCCGTCGCAGCCCCAGACGCTCGCCGACGAGGGCCGGTTGAAGGAGGCGACCACCTGGCCGGCGCTGTTGGTGAAGGTCATGACGTTGCCCGAGGTCCGCCCGAAGTAGCGGGTGTTCGGCTGGTCGGCGAACGGCACCACGGTCAGCGTCCTGGTCGTGTACGCGTTCCACGCCGACGCGATGTAGGAGTCCAGGTAGGTGGCGCTGAACAGGCCGGCGCCGGCCGCCTTGCCGGGCGCGAGCACCCGCAGCACCGTCCCGTCGGAGCGGGTGTGGACCGTGTTGGCCCAGCCCGGCTGGGACCGGATGCCCTCGATGATCGCGTTGCGGCCGCCCGCGACGACGTCGCCCGTGCGCTTGGTGACGCCGGTGGCACCGGTCACCGTGACCGCGTGCGGCACCGCGAACATGTCGACCTGCGAGCTGTTGAGCCACAGTCCGGCGTCGTTGTAGGTGAACTCGCTCCAGTCGAACAGGATGTCGCGGTTGGCGTCGCCGGCCGCCCACGGCGCGGGTTGGACCAGGCCGTCCGGGGTGAGGAAGAACTTGAGCTTCTCGCCGAAGGAGAAGTAGACGCGGCCGGAGAACCCGCGCGGGAACCGGATGGTCGTGCTTCCGCCGTTGCCGGGGCCCGGGATCGAGGCGTCCGGCGCGGGCGACGGCGGGAGCTGCCCGCCCGACCACGGGACGAAGGTGCCGGCCTGGTTGACGTAGCCGAGGCGGCCGCTGGAGAGCTGCACGCCGATCACGTACAGGTGGACGGCCTCGCCCCGGCCGGTGCTGTTGGTGACCGTGACGGGCAACAGCGCCGGGCCGACGGCCTGGGCGGGGGACGCGGCGACGGTCACCGGGACGGCGGCGACCAGCGCGGACACGGCGGCGAGCAGCCTTCTTCGGAACTTCACGAACTCCTCCTCGGGGATGGTGGACAAGTGAAGAGAGCGCTCTCTCAGCGTCGGTCCGAAGCGGCTCCCCTGTCAATAGACGTACGCAAATGGCCGTCGCCTGCGCCGTGCGGAACCCGGCCCTCCGTCGCGCCGCCGTCAGGTCGCATGCCCCCCGGGGGGGCACGGGCAAGGTTCGGGTCAGCGACGGGAAGGTTCGCGCGGACGTGTAGCGAGCCCGCCGGGCGACGCCCGCTCCACGGCGATGTGCAAGCACTCACCGACCGGCGGTGGAGAGGTCCTCGCCGCTGATCACGCAGCACCCGAACATGTCGCCGAGGACGGCTCGTTGGTGCTCCGTGAGCGGGTTCACGAACACGGCAACACCGACCGCCGCGGCCCGGCACGCCTGCGCGATCTCGCGCGCCCTGCCCGGGCTGAGCAGTGTCCGCCGCGAGAACGGCAGAGCCATCTTGGCCACACCGCCACTCGAGACACCCCGCCGCTGGACGTGCCGGCTCACCACCCGCCCGCCACGGGCCTGCACGGAGGCCGCCAGGACATCGAGCTTCGCGCTGAACTCCTTGTCCTTCGCCGAGAACAGACCCACGAGCGCCACGTCGGCGCCCGCCAGCACGAAGGTTGGTGGCTCGGTCGGGTGTCGCCGCACCGGGCCATGGTGTCAGGTGCCGCCGGGCACCGCTTCCTCTGCACGCGGGGGGCGCCAGGAATCAGTTGACAGCGAGATTTCGGCGTACCCACTGGTTCACCTGGCGCCGGCCACGCAGTCGGACCACCGCAACCTCCTCGTCGCGCCGGTCGAGCAGTGCGGCGACGCGCCTGCCCGGGCCGCCGTGCGCACGCCACGCCCACCGGATGACGTGCTCCGGATCGGTGAACACCGTGCGGAGCGCTGGCTCGACGTTGCCGTTCCACAGCTGTTCGCGCCGAACCCTACGGGCGACCGTACGCACGATGACCTGCCGCATCACCAGGCGGCGCGGATGGTCGAGCCAGAGGACCAGGTCGGCCTTGCTCTGGAGGATGTCCCCGAGTTTGGCGGTGTACTGCCACTCGGTCACCCACCGCGGCTGTGCCGCGAACTGTTCGACCTCGTGCCTGAACGTCGGGCGCGGCACCCAGTTCTCTCCGTGGTGCAACGCGTCGAGCTCGACCCGGGGAAGCCGCCAGGACTGGGCGACCAGCGTGGCCAGGCTCGTCTTGCCCGCGCCGGACGTGCCCGCGACCAGGACGCGGCGCGGCCTCCAGGGCAGCGGGTCGTTCCAGCGCAGCAGCGGCACGCGCACACAGTAGATCAGCCGCCGTGGAAGCTGGTCCTGTCGGCTGCACCGCGCTCGCGGTCCGACCGACCCACCCGTCGGAGCAGGTCCGGGCCTGGTCCCACCGGGTGCCTGACGGCCCGCCGACTGTCGTCGCGGGCGATCGGCGGCAGGAGCGGACGTCCCCGCACTACTCGTTGACGAGCTGCTCTCGAAGGATGTCGGCGTGCCCGCAGTGCTGGGCGAGCTCGCGGAGCACGTGGAGATACACCCACCGCAGCGGAAGCGGGCCCCGCCGGTGTCCGAGCAGGATGTCGTCCAGACCCAGGCTTGCCGTCGCTCGGCGTGACGCCTCGCAGGCCTCGCGGTGTGCCTGCTGGACGGTGGCGATCGTGTCGTCGTCGTCGAGGATGAACGACTCCTCCGACGCCGCGGGGATGCCGATCTCGGCGCGCGAGCGGCACGTGACGGCCTCGTCGAACCAGACCTTCTCGACGAAGGTCGCGTGCTTCACGAGACCCAGCAGCGTGGTCCGGGAGGCCACCAACGACCGGCGCGCCTGTTCCTCCGTCAGCCCGTCCAGGCAGCCGTTGAGCGCGCCACGGTGCTCGTCGAGGAACGCCTCGAACTGGGCGCGGACCGGCTGCGCCACGACCTGGTCGGCAAAGGTGGGCGGGTAGGAAGGCATGGGCGAAGCATCCCAGACGACACTCGGGCACAGCCAGCGGACATCGGCACGAGCGGTCGGCTGGCGTGTCGGCATCGCAGGCGCGGCCCCTGACGTCGGCTCGGCGGGAGACCCGTCTGCGCAACGCAGCGTTGAGCTTCGTGCCAGACCCCGATCACGGCCGGAAGTACTCCGACATCAGGCGGCTGACCCAATCCGGCTGCTCGACGTTCACCGGCAGGAACTCCACCATCGTCGGTTTCAGATCGACGACCGGGGTGCCCGAGACCGCATCGAGGCCCACCACCGTCAATTCGCGGCCGTGGACGGATTCGATGGCGCAGCACGTCACCCCGATGCGGTTCGGTCTGCGGGGGCCGCGGCCGGCGAACACGCCCACCGGCGGGAGGTCGGAACGGCCGCGGTACGGGCGGGGTTCGCGGTAGTCGCCATGTTCCGGGAACTGGTCGAAGAGGAAGAGGACCTCCACGTGGGAGAAGCCCTCCAGACCCTGGAGGCACGCCTCGCCGAAGCGCTCGTGGACGGTGATCGTGCTGCGGACGGCCCCCCAGTTGTCCGTGTGCTGGACATCCGTCCGGTCGTTTCGGACCGTACCGATCGGGGTGATCTCGAAGCTGGGCATGGCTGGACACCTTTCGGGGGGTGGGAGGGCTAGGAGACGAGCAACAGCACGCTGATCGCCAGCATCACCAGGGCGGTGGCCCCGTGCACGCCGTAGACGGTCGCCTTGGGCCCGTTGCTGCGCCACACGATCAGTGCGTCGCCGGCGGGTATGCCAGCGGCGGCCAGCATGAACCAGCCCAGCAGGTGGGTCGTCGCTCCAGCCAGCAGGATGAGGATGAAGATCCCCGAGGCGATGTCGCGCACGGCCTTGACGGACAGCCAGGCCTGGAAGGTGCGGTCCTCGGTCCGTGTGCCGGGGATGCCGAAGCCGGTCGCGGCCCGCGGCGCCCACAAAGCGAGCGTGCCGATGACGATGATGCCTACGCCGATCAGTCCGGCGAGCACGTTGGCGACGTTGACGAGCATGGATTGTCCCCCTCGGCGACAGCGCGAATCTAGCAGCGCTAGAAGTAGTAGCGACGGTACGCTAACAGCGACAGCACGTCTAGCGTCGCTAGGATGGCGTCATGTCCGCCATCAGCGAGCGCCGTGAACGTGAACGCGCCCACCGTCATCAGCTGATCGTCACGGCCGCGCGCGAACTCGCCGAGGCCGAGGGTTGGGATGCGGTGACGACACGACGGTTGGCCGAGCGCGTCGAGTACAGCCAGCCGGTCCTGTACAGCCACTTCAACGGCAGGGACGCCATCGTGAGCGCCGTCGCCCTGGACGGATTCGGCGAACTCGCCGCCCACCTGCGCCGCGCACGCCAGGCCGCCCCCGAGCCCGGGCAGGCCCTACACGCCGTCTGCCGCGCCTACCTGGAGTTCGCGACCGAGCGACCTGCCCTGTACCAGGCCATGTTCATCCTGCCCACCGACCTGAAGTTCGCGAGCGCCGAGACGCCGCCCCCGCTGCGGGCCTCCTTCGACGAGTTCGTCAGCTGCTTCCGGCCGGACAACGAGCGACGCGAGCTGTTCGCCGAAGTCCTCTGGAGCGCGTTGCACGGCATCGCCGTCCTGTCGGACAGCGGTCGCATTCCCCCGGAGGGACAGGAGGAACGGCTCGACTTCCTGATCACCCACATCGCCGACACCCCGATGAAGCCGACCACGCCATAGAGGGCTTCGAGGCCGGGGATCCGCGCAGAACCACTGAACGCGCTCTCGTCGGCACGTCCGCATGCCGCGCCAGGACGAGGAGCACTACGCCGCACGACGGTTTGCCGCCTCCCCGTCACGCACGATCGGTGGCAGATAGGCGCACATGATCATGGGGATCGATCACGGCGAGTTCGGAGGCGTGGCCTTCTGCGGGTAGATCGTCTCGTGACGGGCCAGCATGGCGACGAACTCGGCGATCTTCCGCTCGCGGGTCTGCGCCCGTTTGACGGCATTGACGCGGTGGATGAGAGCGAAGCGGTTGGTCTTGGTGAGTACGTCGAACATGGCCTGGGCAGCGGGGTCGGCAGCGATGGCGGCAAGCAGGTCGGCCGGCACCTCGGCTTCCGACGGCGGAGCGTAGGCGGCCGCCCACCGCCCGTCCGCCTTCGCGGCTTCCACGGCGGCGCGGCCCGGGGGAAGCATCCGCCCCTGCGCCTCCAGCCGGGCCACGTGCGCGACGTTGCGTTGTGACCAGGAGCTGCGGGGCCTGCGCGGGGTGAACCGGATCCAGGAACTTTCCTGATCCCGTTTACGGGCCTGCCCGTCGATCCAGCCGAAACACAGGGCCTCGTCGACCGCCTGCTGCCAGGTCAACGTCGTGACTGTGCCGCCCTTTCTGGTCAGGGCGAGCCAGACGCCGGGCGACGTGGCGTGGTTGGCCGACAACCACGCACGCAGCGCGTCGGCGTCCGCGACGATCAACTCATCCAGTTCGGCACTCGCCATGACGGCAGGCTATCGCTACGCCGTGCTGGCTAGATTGGCGCGCATGCGCACCATCGCGAGCGACCGCCTCCTGCTGCGCCCCTGGCGCGACGAGGACGCCGACTTCCTTCTGGATCTCGAGTCACGCTGGGAGGTCGTGCGGTTCCTGGGCGCGCAGCCCACGATCATGAACAGCCGCGAGGATGCCCTCGCCTCGATCGCACGCCGACGCACCATCGACGACCTGATCCACGGGATCTGGGCCATCACCACGGCGGCGGACGGCCGGCTGGTGGGAAACCTCCTGCTCAAGCCGATTCCCCTGTCGGCCGGGGAACCGGCCGGCGGGCCGACCGACGTCGAGATCGGCTGGCACCTGCATCCGGACGCCTGGGGGCACGGCTACGCCACCGAAGCAGCGGCGGCGGTCCTGGAAGACGCGTTCAGCCGGGGTCTCACGAGGGTCGTCGCGGTCACGCATCCGGACAACCGTGCCTCCCAGGCCGTCTGCCGGCGGCTCGGCATGACCCACCTCGGCCGGACGACGAGGTACTACGACATGCCGAACGAACTCTTCGAGAAGCTGGCCAGCTAACCGGCAAGGACCGTGCGCGGAGCGAGCACCGGGCGGGACCCGGTCGGGTCGTCACTGAGGTCGTAGAACCTGTTCGAGGCGCTGTTCGAGCCGGCTGCGGGCGAGGTCGTCGCTGATGTCCAGCCCGGAGTCGCGCCATGGCTGGACGACCTTCGCCGGGTCCGGCAGGTAGCCGACGATGTCCATGACGTTCCAGTAGCGGAACTCGTCCTCGTCGTGACGGCCACCGGCCCGGCGCCGGTACACGTTCGTGAATCTGACCCCGGCCTCGACGCCGTGCAACATGGCCAGATAGGTGGCGGCGTGCGCGACGTCCAGGTTCGCCGGTCCCCACGACGTCTCGACCCAGTCCACCACGCCGCTGACCCGCCCCTGCGACCACAGCAGGTTCCCCAGGTGGAAGTCCCGGTGCAGGAACGTGCCGGCATAGGCCGGCGCGGGTTGCTCCAGCAGCGCGAACGCCTGACTCCACAGCTGTCCGCGCCGCGCCCACGGCGGCATGACCCGTTTGCCCGGCGTCGCCCACGACTGGTACTCCCGTGGCCTGTCCGGCCCGGGATCGAACTGGTGAATGTCCACGAGCACCTGTGCCAGTGCCGCCAGGACGTCGTCCGCGGCAGAGGTCAGGCACAGCCGCCCGGGCAGCCAGGACATGAGGTGTGCCGGTGCGCCGGCGGTGTCTCCGGACGGATCGAGGGCGATGCTGCGGGGCACCGGGATCGACGACCGTTGCAGTTGCCGCTGGACAGCCGCCTCTCGGGAGAGCAGCCCGGCGGCGTGGCGGCGCCACGGTTCCTTCGTCATCAGCCGGAGTACCGCCCGCTCGCCGTCGTGTCCGGTCAGGCCCAGCATGGTCGACGTCCAGCCACCGGTGAGAGGCCGCACCTTGGTCGTCCGACGCCGCCACGTCGACTCGGCCCAGCGAATGCCCACCTCGGTCGCACTGCCCACACGCACCACTCCGTCATCGACGGGCGAACTGCCACACCGGTCGACTCGCGAAGGTGCCACGTTCGCGGCCACTCAGTCGAGACAGAACTCGTTGCCCTCGACGTCCTGCATCACGAGGCACGACTCGTTGACGCCATCGGCGCGCAGCAGTCGCACGCGTACCGCGCCGAGCGCGACCAGTCGCGCGCATTCGGCCTCAAGTGCGGCCAGGCGCTCCTCGCCCACGAGCCCGGTGCCGACCCGCACGTCAAGATGCACCCGGTTCTTGCCGACCTTGCCTTCGGGAACGCGCTGGAAGAACAGTCGCGGCCCCACACCCGAGGGATCGACGCAGGCGAACGCCGAACCCTGGCGCTCGGGCGACAGCGCGCGATCGAAGTCGTCCCAGGTGGCGAACCCCTCCGGTGGCGGCGGTACGACGTATCCCAACACCTCGCACCAGAAACGAGCGACGCGCTCAGGTGCCGCGCAGTCGAAGGTGACCTGGAACTGCTTGATCGACGCCATCGCTCCACCATAGAGCCGGGGCCTCGCGTCGGCTCCCACGGGCCCGCCCCTGCCGGGTCGTGGCGCGTGCGGCCGGCTCCTGAGCACGAGTGGGACCCCGACCCGTGGGATGACGATCGCCTCCGTCGGGCACCGGCACCTGGACCGGGCGGACTCGCTGCCCTTGGCGCGAGCGCGGCTGCTCACCCCGTCCGAGCGCGCACCGCGAACGTGGGGCAGGACGACGACAGTAGGGTGGCGGCGTGACCTTGACTCCCGCCTCCGCCCCGTCCGCCCCCGGCGACACGCTGCTCGCCGAGATTGAGCGGGTGACGGCCGCCGAGCCGATCGACGCCGCGTACCTCGAAGGACTGTGCCGTGAGATCGACGGCCGGATCGTGCGCGGGGACGTGATGATCGGGATCCTGCCGATCCGGGCGTACGAGGTGCTGCTGCGCGGCTACCTGACCGCGGCGCGGGCCGGCCGCGCCGACGTGTGGGTGCCCCTGGGACGCCGGCTGCTCGACCTGCCGGTCACGCAGCCGCCGGCGTGGCCGTCGCCGCACCCGTTCCCCACCAGCGGGAAGGACGTCCTGGACGCCGCCCTGCGCTGCTTCGCCGAGGCCGCCCGGCACGGCAACCGCCAGGGCGCGTACCTGTTCGCGGCCGTCGGCCGGGAGGCCGTGGACCGGGTCGGACGGTACGCGCTGACGCTGCTGGAGCCGCTGCGCGCCGACGACCCGACCGGGGAGGCACGCTACTGGTCCGGCATCGTGCACTACCTGCTGGGCGAGGGCGAGGCGGCGGTCGCGTACCACCAGCAGGCCGCCGGGGCCGGCAGCGCCGACGCGATGTTCGAGCTGCACGTCCTGTACGACACCGGGGACATGGTGCCGCGCGACGAGGCGGTGGCGCGGCAGTGGCTGCTGCGCGCGGCCGACCGGGACCACCCCCGCGCCCTGTACAACGTCGCGGCCGGGCACGCCAGCGGGCGGGGGTTCCCCCGGGACGAGGCCGTCGCCGCAAGCTGGTACGAGCGGGCGGCGAACGCCGGGAACCCCCGCGCCGCGGCCACCCTCGGGGTGATGTACCTGCTCGGCTCCGGCCTGCCCACCGACCCGGCCCGCGCCGCCGAGTGGCTCGACCGGGCCGAGGAGCAGGGCTTCGACGTGGACGGCTGGCTGGACCAGCTCGGCATGCGCCGGCCCTCCTGACCCGGGGGCGCCCCGGCCGCCCGTTCCCGCGGCCGTGGCTCCCCGGCCGTCAGACCTGGTCGGCGTCGCCCCAGGCGGCCCGCACGAGCGCGGGCAGCACCTGGGCGGCCGGGCCGCGCAGGTTCACGTCGGACACCGCGTCCAGGGGCGTCCCCTGCGGGTTGACCTGTAGCACCGTGGCGCCGAGGCGGGCAGCCACCTGGGGAATCTCGGCGGCGGGGTACACCAGGCCCGAGGTGCCCACGGTCACCAGCAGGTCGCAGGCGGAGGCCGCCTCGACGGCGGCCTCCAACGCCGCGGCCGGCAACGCCTCACCGAACCACACCACCCCGGGGCGGACGGGACCCGCGCAGTTCACGCATCGGGGCGGGGCCACGCGCCGCCCGTCGCCCGGCTCCGCCGGCGCCTCGTCGGGCACCGGCGCCGGGCGGGCGCAGGCCGCGCAGCGCGGCGCGAAGAGGCTGCCGTGCAGGTGGATCGGCGCGACCGAGCCGGCGCGCTCGTGCAGGTCGTCGACGTTCTGCGTGACGACGACCGCGCTGGGGACGCGTGCCTCGATCGCGGCCACGGCCACGTGACCCGGGTTCGGGCGCGCCCGCCGCACGGCGTCGCGTCGCCACTCGTACCAGCCCCAGACCAGCGCGGGATCGTCGCGGAACGCCTCCGACGTGGCGAGCCGCTGCGCGTCGAAGCTCCGCCACAGGCCGGTGAGGGCGTCGCGGAAGGTCGGCACACCGCTCTCCGCGGAGACGCCCGCGCCGGTGAAGATCACGACGCGCCGGGCCTGCGCCAACAGCGCCGCGGCCTCCCGCACCGACCGCTCCCCCATCTGACCTGCTCCCTCCGCCCCGGACCGGCCGGGCAGGACCAGGCCCGATCCGGCCGTACTCGTGCCACACCGTCAGCCGCTCGACGACCCGGCGCCGTCGGCCACGCCGTCCATGTCCGTCGACGCTAGCCCAGTCCCCCGACCCCACCCGTACCCTGCCGGGCCCCGCTGCCCCGCGCGGGCGGCGAGGAACCCGTCGAGGGCGGCGCGGGCCTTATTCGATATTGCGCACTTCTTCGGCGTACGCCGGTTCCATCTTTCCGGCCGGCGGGTCTTGCGGCGGCGAGGGCGGGCCGGCCCACCTGCCCATTGTTCGCCACCGCCAGCGGAATCGCCGGGCCGGGAACCGGAAATGGGAATCCCACGACATCGAACAAAAGCTGGTGTGAACGCGCGTCGCCCGATAAGAATGGTCCAGGCGCTTCAGCGGAAAGGCGTGTCGTCCATGATTGCACCGAAGGTCGTGTCCCGGGACGAGTGGGTCGACGCCCGCAAGGAACTGCTCGACCGCGAGAAGGAGCTCACCCGCCTGCGGGACCGGGCCACCGCCCTGCGGCGCGAACTGCCGGCGGTCGCCATCGAGAAGGACTACTCCTTCACGGGACCCGCGGGCACCGTTCGGCTGGCGGACATGTTCGAGGGCCGACGACAGTTGATCGTCTACCATTTCATGTTCGACCCGGAATGGACCGAGGGGTGTACGAGCTGCTCCCTGCTCGTCGACAACTTCGGGCACCTCGCGCATCTGCACGCCAGCGACACGACCCTCGCCGTCGTCTCCCGCGCGCCGTTCGGGTCCATCGCGTCCTTCAAGGACCGGATGGGCTGGCGCTTTCCCTGGTACTCCTCCCACGGCGGCGACTTCAACTACGACTTCCACGTCACCATGGACCCGGCCGTCGCCCCCGTGGAATACAACTACAAGGACGCCGAGACCCTCGCGGCGGAGGGCCTCACCCACCACCTGCAGGGCGAAGCGCACGGCCTGAGCGTCTTCGTCCGCGACGGCGACCGGATCCTGCACACCTACTCCGTGTACGGTCGTGGCCTCGACCCGCTGCTGAACACGTACAACTACCTGGACCTCACCCCGCTGGGCCGGCAGCGCTACGTCAACGAGTTCCCCCTGCACGACACCTACGGCACGGACGCGACCGACAGCCACTGCGACTGCCACTGACCTCCGCCCGGCGGCCCGCGGCGGCGGTCACCCGGGGACGCAGTTGTTGCTCTTGCGTCTGACGGTGTACTCGGTGTCGTCGTGGGTGATGCCCGACGGCACGCCGTCGAAGTGGGCCTCGACCTTCTCCCAGCCCCGGCGCTGCTCGTAGTGCAGGTGCGGCGCCCCGGAGTTGCCGGTGCTGCCGAGACGCCCGATCTGCTCACCCTGGGCGACCCGCTGGCCGACCCGAACCAGCGGCGGTTCGAGCAGGTGGAGATACTGCGTCTCCCACTTGCCGCCGTGGTCGATCTTCACCCAGTAGCCGCCGCCGCGGCCACGCGGCCCGTCCGGGTTGTCGGGCGTACGGCCACCCAGCGACCCGTTGATCCCCGCCACGGTTACCTTCCCGGCGTAGGACGCGAGCACCGGGCGTCCCCACGCCTCGCCCTCGGTCGGGAACAGGTCGACGTCGTAGTCGTCGTGACCGGGGTAGGTGCCCAACTGCCACGTCTCGCCGCATGCGACGGGAAGCTGGAAGAGCGGGCGCGGGCCCGCCGGCCGCACCAGCGGCACGACCACCGCGACGACGAAGACGGCGGCGGCGAGGAGCACCGCGACGGCGCCGGAAGCCAGCACGACCCGGAGGCGGCGGCTGCGCCTGCGACGATGGGTGCGGGGGCTGGTGGGGTGGCCGGTCGTCACCGGCCCGAGCATGGCAGACGCCGGCAAGGCAGCCGCCCCCGGCACCGGTCGACGACGCCGGGCTCGACCCCGGCCACGGCTACCTCACCAACGCCGCGGTCGGTGCCCCCGGGGCCGTCGGCGGGACGCTGTTCGACCCGCGCCGCCCCACGCGCCGGCTTCGGCGATCCCGCGTGGCGCCCGCCCGCCTGTTGGGAGAGTGGTCGGGTGGCGATGAGCACGTCGGGGGCCGGGCGGATCCACGCCGCGGTGGCCGGACGGATCCAGTCCGGCCCGGGCGGGGTGACGCGCCTGGAGCTGTTCCTCGATCTGGTCTTCGTCTACGCGTTCCTCAACGTCACCGAGCTGATGTCGGCGAACTTCCACCCGGTCGGGCTGTTGCAGGGCTTCCTCGTGGTCGCGCTGCTGTGGCGGTGCTGGGCGTCGTACGCCTGGTTCGGAAACACGGTGCGCTTCGACCGGGGCGCCATGCCGTTGGTCGTCTTCGCGGCGGCGGCCGGCATCTTCGTGGTCGGCGTCGCCCTGCCGGTGGCGTTCGTGGACCGGCCGGGTGGCCTGTGGGGCCCCCTCGTCTTCGCCGTCGCGTTCGTCCTGGTGCGCCTCGGGCCGTTGGCGGTCACCACCCTCGCCGGACTGAACACCGGCGACCGGCCCCTGGTCGCGCTCCGCGCGTGGTTGCCGCTGTGCGTCACCACGCTGCTGCTGCTGGCCGCCGCGTCCCTGTCGGCGCTGCTGCCGACCTGGCCGCCGGTGCGCCTCGCGCAGGTGGTGCTGTTCACCGTGGCCACCGGCGTCGACTACGCCGGCCTGGTGGCGCTGCGCACGGGCGACTGGCGGCTCGGTTCCGTCAGCCACTGGGCGGAACGGCACAGCCTGATCGTGCTCGTCGCCTTGGGCGAGACGATCATCTCGATCGGCACCAGCAGGGGGCTGGTCGGCGACCGGCAGATCACCTGGCCGGTGCTCGCCGGGTCGGCCCTCGGCGTCGTCGTGGTGGTCGTGCTGTGGTGGACCTACTTCGACCTCGCCAGGTTCGCCGCCGAGCAGTCGCTGCGGCGGCTGCCTGGCGGCGTCACGTCGCTGATCGGCCGCGACGCCTACGCGCTGCTGCACCTGCCCATGGTCGCCGGCCTCATCCTGCTCGCCCTCGGCCTCAAACACGCCCTGAGCGCGACGGACGCGAGCGCCGCCGACCCGTGGAGCACGGGCGGCGCGCTCGCCCTGCACGGCGGGGCGCTGCTCTACCTGATCGGGCTGCTGGCCTTCGAGAAGCGCGGCTTCGGCCTGCTGGGTCGCAGCGTGGCACTTGGCATCGTGCTGCTCCTCGCCACCGCACCGGTGGTCCTGAACGTGCCGGCGCTCGCATCGCTGGCGATCCTCGTCGCCTGCCTGGGTACCGTCGTGGCCGCCGACCGTACCGTCTTCGGCCACCGGCACCGCCGGCTGCACGACGCGGTCGTCGGCACGGTGCAGCGGGTGACGGTGGTCCGCCCGCACCAGCTCTTCTTCGACCTGATCGTCGTGTACGCGTTCATCCAGATCACCGTCCTGGTGAACCGCCAGCCGTCCCCGGCGGGTGTGGCGCAGGGGCTCGGTGCCCTGGTCCTGCTGTGGTGGTCGTGGTGCCTGTACGCCTGGATGGAAAGCGTGACCCCCCGCGTCACCATCCCGGTCCGGGTGACGGTGCTGGCGGCGGCCGCGACGACCTTCGTGCTCGGCATCGCCATCCCGCAGGCGTTCAGCCGCGTGCCCGGCGGGCTACCCGGTCCGCTGATCGTGATGGCCTGCTACGTGGCGATCCGGGTGCTGCACCTCGGCGCGTTCTGGTGGATCGCACGGCCCGACCCGGCCCTGCGGGCCCAGGCGTCCCGGGCTGCCCTGCCCACCGCGGCGGCGCTGACGCTCCTGGTGGGCGCGACACTGACCTTTCCCTCGACCGGGGAGGCCATCTCGCCGGCCAGCGCGGCGTGCTGGACGGCCGCGCTGGTGCTGGACCTGGCGGGCGGCTACCTGACCGGCGCCCGCAACTGGCGGATCCGCTCGCTCGAGTACTGGACGCACCGGTACAACCTGATCGTGCTCGTCGCCTTCGGGGAGGGCTTCATCTCCACCGGCATCGCGCTGGCCGACACGTCGATCTCAGTGGCGGCCCTGTTCACCGTCGCGTTGATCGTCACCCTGCTCGCCGCCCTGTGGTGGACGTACGTCGGCACCGACCGCGTCCTCGACCGGCGGCTGTCGCAGGTGTCGACCGGCCCGCGCGGGGCGGCCCTGGCCCGCGACGCCTACACCTACCTGCACCTGCTGATCGTCGCCGGGCTGATCCTGGTCGCCCTCGGCCTGACGACGACGCTGGCGCAGGTGGCGCAGCGGCCGGCCACGCCGTTGCAGTCGCTGGGACACGCCGCCCTCCACGGCGGCGTGGTCCTCTTCCTCGTCGGCGACCAGCTGATCTGGCGACGCGCGGTGGGCCGGTTCTGCCGGCGACGGGTGCTCGGGTTGCTGGTGGTGGCGCTCGCCGCTGCGGCGACCGCCGCGCTGCCCAGCCTCGCGACGCTGGTGCTGCTCGCGACGGTCGGCGTCGCGGTCGCCACCACCACCTCGCTGCGCGCCGCCACGCCACCCGACGGTCGCTGAGCGCCGGGCCGCTCCCGGGCGCCCCTTGTCGCGCCCGCGACCACCGACCGACACAATGAGCGGCGTGCGGAGATCGACACGACGGCTGCTCGGCGAACTGGACGCGCTGGCCCACCCGGAGCGGATGTCGACGCTCGCGCGCCGCGCCCGCCAGCTCGCCGCCACGGGCGAGCTGCCGGAGATCCTGGCGGACCTGCGCGGCGGGGAGTCGTACCACCGGTTCCTGGCCGTCACCGCCGCCGAGATCGTCGGCGACCGCGCGGCGGCGCGGGCGGCGCTGAGCGACCCGTACGGCACGATCCGGGCGGTCGCGGTCAAGGTGGGTCTGCGCGCCGGCTGGCTCGCCGGCGACGACCTGCGCGCATTCGTCCGGGACGCGCCGGCCGACCTGCGCCACCTCGTCTACCGGTCGCTGCGGCACCTGCGCCGGCCGGCGGTCGCTGACGACCTGATCGACGGTGTGCTGGGGCGCTTCGGCGCCGGCGAGGCGGTGGCCCTGCTGCCCGCCTGCGGGGCGGACACCGTCCGCCGGCTGCTGCCGGTCGTCGAGCACGCGTTGCCGGACTCGGTCCGCCTGGCCCGGCGCCACGGCGACGTGGTGCTCGACCACGCGGAGTCGACCCTGCCCCACCTACACGCCGCCGAACGGGACCGCTGGTGGACGACGCACGGCAAGCGGGTCCTGGTCGCCGGTCGGCGCCGACCGGAGCGGGCGCTGACGCTGCTCGAACGGTACGCGCCCACCGGGTACCTCCCCGGCGACCTGACGGACTACGGCGCGCTCGCCGCGTACGCGCCCGGACGGGTGCTGGCCCTGCTGACCGAGGTGTCCCGAGTGGACCGGCTGCGCTACGTTGGGCTGCCCTCGGCGCTGCTGCGTCAGCTCGTACGACTGCCGCAGGCGGACCTGCTCGCCCTGGGCCGGCGGGTACGCGGCCACGACGGCCTGCTGAGGCGGCTGCTCGCGGCGCTCCCCCCGGCGCGGCGGGGCGGCCTGTACGACGCCGTGTTCGCCGACATCGAGACGGCCACCCGGATCCCCGACGCGGCACTGCTGGAGGTGCTGCCGCACGCCTGGCGGGAGCGGGAGGCGCGGCGGGTGCTCGCCCTGGACGAGGTCCGCCACGACGAGGCGCAGGTGCGGTCGTGGAGCGCCCTGCTGCCGTGGCCGGCGGCGTCGGCGGCGCTGACTCCCGCCCTGCGCGCCGCCGACGCGCACGACCGGGCCGTCGCGTACCAGCTGCTCCTGGCCGCCGCGCGACGCAGCCGTGACCCCGCCGCGGCGAGCGAGGCCCTGGCCAGGCTGGACCGGCTGCGCAACGAGCAGGATCCGGTCCGGGCCGTCGCGTTGGCGGAGCTGACGAACCTGGCCCCCCTGCTGCGCGCGGACGCCGTCGAGGTGCTGGCCCGGATCACCGCCGACGCCACGGCCACCCGCGACGCCTCGACGCGCACCCTCGCCGCGCTCGGCAGCCTCGCCGCCCGGGTGCTGGGCCGGCACGTCGACGAACCGGCCCTGCTGCGGTGGGCGCTGGACACCCTCGACCGACTCTTCGGCGGGCACCGGCTGCCGCCGCTCGGACGGTTCGACCGGACGCTGCGCCGCGGCCAGGAGGAGCTGGTCTTCGCGCGGCTGCGCGAATGGGTCGAGGCGGGCATGGCCCGGGGCCGGTTCGCCGCGTTGTTCGCGGTGACCCGGGCCCTGGGGCGGCGGGCCTGGCAGCTGCCCGAGCTCCAGGAGCTGCTGCGCCGGGCGACGGTCCCCGGCACCGTCGCCGCCGTCGTGGGGGAGGCCGTCGAGCTGTGGCTGGCCGACCCGAGGACCCGGGCGCAGCGGGTGGCGTACGTGCTGCGTGCCGACGCCTCGACCATCACCCTGCCCACGGTGTGGCGGGCCGTCAGCGCCCGCCGCACCGACCTGCTCGACGGGGTGCTGCGCCACCCGCCGAAGGGGGCGTTCCTCACCGCCGGCACCCGCTGGATCCCGGGCCGGCCCGTGCACGCCGAGCGGTGGCTGCCCCGCCAGCAGCAGGCGTTCGTGCGCCTGCAGGCGCGCCTCGCCGCCGACGCCGGCACCCCGCTGCACCACCGGGCCGCCGCCGTCCGGGCCGCCGCGCCCGTGCCCGACGCCGGGCGCGAGCTGGTGCTGCGCTACGTCGACTCGCCGAACGTCACCCTGGCCGAGGCGGCCCTGGAGGCGCTGCCGTGGACCGACCGGCCCGCCGAGGCGCTGCCGCTGCTGCTGTCCCACGCCGACGACGAGCGCGCCAGGGTCGCCCTGTACGCCGCCACCCGCGCCGTCCGCTGCACCCGCCCGGCCGACCTGGTGGGCCCGCTGGCCGGCGTCGCCCTGGGGCGGGGCAAGGTGACCAGCCGCAAGCAGGCGGTCCGGCTGCTCGGCCGCTTCGGTCCCCCGGAGGCGATGGCGGTGCTGGCGTCGGCGTGGCAGCAGCCCGACCAGCACCGCGACGTCCGGGCGGCCGTGGTCGCCGCCGCCCGGCAGCGGCTGCACGCGCCGGAGAGCTGGCCGATCCTGGAACAGGCGATCGTCGGGAGTCGGGAGGAGTCGCTGACCGTGCTGGCGACCCCGCCCGACGAGGTCGCCAGCACCGAGCGCCCCCGCTACGCCGCCCTCGTCGCCCGGGCCTGCGCGAGCCCCGACCGGGAGGTCGGCCGGCTCGCCTGGCCCCGGCTCGTGCACTGGCTGCCCTGGGCGCCCGACCTCACCGGCCTGATCACGGCGGCGCTCACCGACCTGGGTGGGCGCCACGACTGGCAGTCGGTGCGCCCGGTGGTGGACGCGGTGCTGCGCCACCCGGACCGCCCCGAACGGGAGGTGCCCGCCGCCGCGCTGCGCGCCCTCGTACGGGCCGACGACGCCGACCCGGACCCCGGCGGCCCCGCGGGGGACCGTCCGGCCCGGCGGCGGGTCGACGCCATCGTCGCCACGATGTGCGGGGCGCTCGAGCCGCGGTCCGACCCGGCGCCGGTCCGGCGGGCGGCCGACGAGCTGGGCCGGCACCCCGCGTACCTGGCCGGGGCGGGCACCCTGCTGACCAGGCTGCTGCCCCTCGACGGCACGACGTCGGAGCGGCTCACCGCCGACATCGTGGAGATCGCGGAACTGGTCGCGGGGCGGCCGGCACTCGCCGCCCGGCTCGCCCGCCTCCTCGGCCAGCGCGCCGCGCCCCCGGCGGCCCTCGACGTCGAGTCGGTACTCGGCACGGCCCGCGTTCTCGCCGCGCGGGGCGAGGCCGGCACCGGCCTCTTCGCGGTGGCGCTGGCCGAAGGCGGCAGGGCGTTCGGCTGGTCCGCGCCCTGGCGGAACCTGCTCCACCTGCTGCGCGAACACCCGGTCGCCGACGTCCGCGACGCCGCCTTCGACATCAGGATGGAGACGACGTGACGCCTCTGCGGCTCGCCGGGACGGCGGCCGTCGACCGGAGGCGCCCGCCCGGCATGCCGCCCGCCCGCCTGCGCCGCCCCTTCCCGGTACAGTCGCGGTCGTGGACACCAGCGGCGGGAACGACGTCACCGTCGCGCACCGTGGCATCGACTGGCCCGCGCACGGCGGCAACCCCTTCGACGGCGCGCTGCCCTGGCCCGGCCTGCTGTACTGGGCGCGCGAGCAGCCGTCGCGGGTGTTCCCGGCCGATCGCGTACCGTCCCGCGACGAGCTCTTCCGCGCGATCCCGATGGGTTACACCACCCTGAGCCTGCTGGCCCGGATCGCGCTCTACCACGGCGGGCGGCAGCGGGGGCGGTGGCCGGAGGAGAACCGGCCGACCCCGCGCGGGCCGCTACAGCCGTACCAGTTGCTCCTGCCGGCCACGGGGAAGGGACGCCACCTGCGGCTCGGCGCGAGCTGGCCGGTCCGGTTCGCGCTGCGCGACGCCGAGGAGCTGTCGGCCCGCGCCGGCGGGGCCGTCCTGGTCTGCCAGGTGCTGGAGTTCCACAACTGGCACTGACGACGCCTGGCGCCTCGACCGGCTCCCCCCTCGGCGAGCACGACCGGCGGCCGTCCACGGCGGGCGGATCGGGACCGGGTCGCCCCGGTCCCGATCCGCCCCTGGCGGTACGGCTAGACCCGGGTGACCCGGACGGCGTCGGCCACCACGTAGCCGGGGGTGCTGGTCCACCGGCTCACCGCGACCAGGTTGCGGTCACCGGCGGCCAGTCCGAAGGTGCCCAGCGAGCGCCAGACGCCGCCGTTGGCGCGCTGGTCCACGTTGACCGTGCGGTTGCCCGAGGCGGTGACGACGACGTGCGGCGCCGAACTGTTGTAACCGGGGTCGGCCGGGTGCCGGACCTCGATCCGGTAGTCGCCGGCCGCCGGAATGTTCACCTTGAACCAGGCGGCGTCGCTGGCCGGCGTGGGGTTGGCGAAGCGGTAGTCGGCCCCGTAGCGCTGGGCCGAGTACGAGGAGGTGCCCCAGTTGGTGCTGGCCGTGAACCGCCCCGCCGTGGCGTTGTCCACGATGGTGCCGCCCGTGGGCGGGTTGGGCGCCCCCAGGCCGAGGTAGGCCGCGATGCCCTCGGCGTGCCCCCGGGCGACGGCGGTGATGAAGTCCGCCCGCTTGAGCAGGTTCGAGTCGGCGACGCTGTCGATGAAGAGGTTCTCGGTCAGCACCGCGGGCATGGCCGCCTCGCGCAGCATGTGGAAGTTCGCGGTCTTCAGCCCTCGGTCGGTGACCCCACCGATCGTCCGCATGGCGCCGAGCACCCTCGGGTGCACCGCGTTGTGCAGGTTGACGGTGGCCGCGCTCGCCGTCGGGTACCGGTAGCTCTCGAAGCCGGTGCCGCCGCCGGAGTTGATGTGCACGCTCACGAGCAGGTTCGCGCCCCACGCGTTGGCGTCGTCGGTGCGGTACGCCAGGCTGCGGGTGATGTCGCTCGTCCGGGACATGCGGACGTCGACGCCCCAGTTGGCCAGCAGGATGTTGCGCAGTTGCAGGGAGATGTCGAGCGTCAGGGTCTTCTCCTGCAGCCCGTTGCCGACCGCACCGGGGTCGGTGCCGCCGTGCCCCGGGTCGATGTAGACCTTGGGCAACGCGGCGTGCGCGGGGCCCGCGACGATGGGGACGGCCGCGGCACCGGCGATGGCCGCCAACAGGGTACGCCGCCGGAGCGTCGGGTTATCGAGCATATGCACCTCGTCATGAAGAACCGAAGAGATCGACACTGCTCGGCAATATAGCGGGACATCGATACAGGATGAAAGATGTCTACGACCCTTGATCCGGGATCCGAAGGTTTCCTCCCGGACCGTCGACCGCCGCCGGCCACCGCCTGTCCGGCAGGTGCCAGCCAGCTCGGGCGCTGGGCTGCGTCAGCTCTGGTTGGCGGGTCTAAGATTCCTCGACGTCGTTGTCTGCGACACCGTACGAGATCTGTTGCCACATAGGTGGCGGTGTGTCGGGGTGGTGGCGCCGGGAGGTGGCGCGACTGACACGGGTCACACCTGCGCGTTGCGGGACGAGGAAGGAACCGATGGTCAGCGTTGGCATGCTTCAGTCAGACGACCGCCCCGGGTGGGAGGAGCTCTTTTGCGGCTACAACGCCTTCTATGGCCGCACCTGGCCCGCAGACCGGTACGACCGGGCCTGGCAGGAGTTCCGGCGCGGCGACAGGGTGCGTGCGCTTGGGGCGCGGTTGGACGGTCGGCTGGTCGGCATCGCCCACTTCCTGGTCCACGCCAGCACGACGTCGCCCGATGTCTGCTATCTGCAGGACCTGTTCACGGCTCCCGAGGCGCGCGGCAGGGGTGTCGCTCGTGCGTTGATCGGGGCCGTCGGGGCGTGGGCGAGCGACCAGGGCTGTGACCGGCTGTACTGGCTCACGAGGGAGGACAACCACACAGCCCGGCGGCTCTACGACCAGGTCGCCGAGAACCGAGGTTTCATCCAGTACGTGGTCGCCCTCTAGCCTCGGCTGGCGCGGCTGGCCTTGACGAGGCTCCGGTCGGCCGTCTCGTCCACGTGAACGGCCGGCAGGTTGGCCACGCCCTGACGTCGGAGGTTGCGCGTGGGGTGCGGTCGCGACGGCCGTCGTGCCGCGACCGCACCCCACGCCCGGGAGCCTCCGTCCCGGCTGGTCAGGGTTCGATCGGGCGGACCTGATCGCGGTACCGCTCGAAGAGGACGCGGTTGTGCGCGTCGCCCCGCGCGAGATTCGCCGATACGTGCACGGGAGGGTCGATGCCGCGGCCCAACAACCGGCGGCAGACCAGTTCGGTGAGTAGCTGCGCGATGAGGACGCCGGTGAACGACGAGACCGCCCCGATCCGAACCCCTGGGGTGATCTCCCGTGCCGCGTCCCCCGCCGGCGCCTGGTTGTCGATCACCACATCCGCCAGGTCGGCGAGATGCGCTCCCCGGGTCGCACGGGCACCGGCCGAGCGGGTGTGTGCCAGTGAGGTGACCGCCACGACCGGATGGGAGCGCTCGCGGGCCAGCACCGCCATCTCGGTGACGGCGGCGTTGATTCCGGAGTTCGAGACGATCAGGAAGGCATCGTGCGCGGAGGGTGCGGCGAGGTGGTAGATCCGCTCGGCGAGGCCGGGCTCGCGCTCGTACGTCGGATCGAGGATCGGCCCCGGCTCGGCGCCACCGAACATCACGAGGTCCTTGACCGCCAGCATGCTGACGGCGGCGAGCCCGCCGGCACGTCCCGCGAGTTCGAGGGTGACGATCCGCGAGTGGCCGGTCCCGAACGCCTGCAGGACACCACCGGCGGCGATGGCGTCGGCGACGAGCCCGGCCGCTGCCTCGATGGCGTCGAGCTGCGTCGACAGGACCTGCTCGAGTGCGGTCCGGGCGATGTTGGCGTAGGCAGGCTCAGGCATTGATCCTCCTGGAGTGGTCCCGGTTGCCGACGGCCTCCGCGGCGGCCGCCACGGCGGCCTCGACGACGATCTCGCCGCTGCCCGAGGTGACCGGACTGGCATAGGTTTCGTAGCAGGGTTGCGTGTCACGGGTGGGTAGGTAGCCGAGGTAGCCGTTCGCGTAGCCGAGGACCACGACGTCCCGTGCCTGGCCCGGCGCCGCGGCACGGATCGTCTCGCCCAGTTCCAGGAACAGTTCGCCGGGAACGGCCACGAGCGTGACCCCGTCGAGGTCCACCGCCTCCACGTCGATCACGTATGGTTCCGTGCGCTGCCGGGCGGCCTGTTCCGCCGCGATCCGCAGCCCCTGCTGCATGACCCGGTGGGTGCGTTCGTTTCCGCCCCCCGGCGGCGGGGTCTGCCGCTCGGCGACGTCGAGTTCCGCCGGCTGCTTCGGCGCGAGCGTCACCGTCCGCACAACCGGCGGTCGTACCGGCGGCGCGGCACCCCCGCCGACGCGCGGCGACACCGGTTCGACCCGGCCGGCCAGCCAGGCGCCGAGCCGGTCCGCCTCGTCGAGCCCCCGCCCCTGACGGGTGTGCCGGGTGCTGATGTCGCCGGCCGCACCGGTGGCGACGACCACCCACCGGTCCGGCGTGGCCAGCGCCCGGCGGATGCCGCCGTTGAGGTCCGCGCTCACATGGTTGTTGTCGGCGGGAAGGATGGTCGGGTGGACCGGTGAGACCACGACCAGCCCCACCACCTCGGTACCCGCGGTGACCACGATGGTGTCGACGGGAATGTCCAGGGGAGCCGGATCAGCCACGTTACGGTGACCCGCCAGGTGGGGAACCAGCGTGCGGGCGGAGCCGAGTCGGGCGGCACGCTCGGACGCCACGGCGGACCGCGCGGCCACGAGGGACGCGGCTTCGAGCCGGTCGGCGACGTGCCGTGGCGTGGCGTCCCCGCCGGGGCTGCAGCCCGCCTCGGGGCTCGCGTGGGTGTGGGTGGCGGCGACCCAGCAGGACTGCACACCGACGTCTCGCATGGCGGCTCGGATCCGGTCGACGACGTCGACGTTGACGCAGACCAGGTCCGCGACCACCAGGGCGAACCGGTGGCCCTCGTCGGCGAAGGTCACGACATGGACCTCCAGCGGGTCGAGCACGTTCCGCACGCCGTCCGAGCGGTCGGCGTACCCACCCATGGGTTCCCCGGGCACGACCTCGAGTCGCGCCACCCCGTGCCCGGCCCTCACGCGTCGCCACCCTGGCACGCCAGCAGGCGCGCGTAGGGGGCGGCACCGCTCAGCAGCGCCGGACCGCCGTCGAGCGGCTCCGCTCTGGGTGTCACCAGGGGCAGCCCTCTGGCCTCGAGTTCGGCCGACAGCGCCTGGTGCAGAGGGTTTCCCGGGGTCAGCAGCCGGCCGCTGAAGGACACCCGGCGGGCTGCCCCGCCGAGACCGAGCCGGTCGGTTGCCGCCTGTGCCGCGTCGGCGAGGTCGGCCGCGGCCCCCGCACAGATCCGGACCGCCACCGCGTCGGCCCCGGCGGCCGCGTCGAGCACCTCGCGGGCGAAGGCCGCCGTACGCGAGATCATGGCCGGGTCCCGGTAGTACCGCTGAAGCGCGGCCAGGTCGACGCCGCCGAGCGCCGCGACGAGGCGGTCGACCAGCACGGTCGCCGGCCCGACCCGGTCGTACGACGCGGTCGCGGCGCGCATCCCGGCCAGCCCGATGGCGTACGCGCTGCCCCGGTCACCGAGGTGGGGACCCCACCCGTCGAGCCGGGCGTGGTCGCCGTCGGCGTCCACGGCGAGCACGGTCGTCCCGGTCCCGACACACAGCAGTACGCCGGGACCGCCGAGAGCGCCGGCGTGCGCGAGGACGCTGTCCTCCACGACCACGGCCGGACCGCCGAACTGCCGCTCGAGGGCGAGGGCGAGGCGCCGGCGTTGCGCGGGCTCCCCCGGTACGCCGGTCAGGCCGGCCACCACGCCCGCCACCTGTCCGGGAAGGGAGATCGTCGCCGCGGCGCCACGAACCGCGGCCAGGATCCGGTCGACGCCGTCCTCGTGGGGCTGGTAGGAGAAGCCCGGGCCGACGCCGAGCTGGTGGCCCGCCGCGGCACGTAGCAGCAGCCGGAGCTCCGACTTGCCGCCGTCGATGGTGACCGTCGTCGTCAACGTGACATCCCTGCGGTCAGGCCCGCGACGATCTGCTTGGTCGCGAGTGCGAACACCACGGCCAGCGGCACCAGGGCGATCACGAGTCCGGCGAAGAGGGTGCCGCGGTCGGCGGCGAACTCGCCGAAGAACCGGGTCAGCCCGACCGGGACGGTGTACTTGTCCCCGCTGCGCAGCAGCACCAACGGATAGAAGAAGTCGTTCCAGGTCGGCGCGAACTGGAAGACCGTGGCGACCGCAAGCGCGGGCCGCATCAGGGGCAGCACGACCGACACGAACAGCCGGCCCTCGTGCGCCCCGTCGATGCGCGCGGCCTCCTCCAGCTCCCCGGGCAGTCCCCGCATGAAGCCCATGATCACGAAGATCGAGAACGGGATCCCGCTCGCCGCGTAGAGCAGCACCAGCCCGATCCGGCTGTCGATCAGACCCATCGACTGGAACATGTAGAACACCGGCAGCAGGCCGAGCTTCGCGGGGATCATCAACCCGGAAAGGAAGAACGCCGCCAGCAGGGCGCGGCCCCGGAACTTCCACCTGGACAGGGCGTAGGCGGCCATCGCCGACACGCTGACGCACAGCGCCACCGAGGCGCAGGTGACGGTCAGGGAGTTGACGAAGTACGTCGAGATCGACGCGGTCTGCCACGCCCGGGTGTAGTTGCCCAGGTCGAACGAGCTGGGCAGCCCGACCGGTGCCTGGAGGATCTCCGCGTTGCTCCGCAGCGACCCGATCAGCACCAGCAGCAGCGGGCCGAAGGCGATCGCGGCGTAGGCCCACAGGACGAACTGGCCGCCGGCGGTGCGCAGCAGCGCACGCTGGCGGGTGCCGCGCGGAGGTTCGAAATCGCCCCTGGCTTTCGGTGCCGTGCGGGGGGCGGCGCGCAGGGTGGTCATCTAGTGGACCTCCCGGCGGCGCAGCACCCGCTCCAGGGCCAGGGAGACCCCGAAGATGAACACGAAGATGAGCATGGCCAACGCCGAGGACTCTCCGATCGCGTTGCTGCCGCCCTGGAAGGCGGTCCGGTAGTAGAGCAGGCCCAGTACGTCCATCGCGCCGCCGGGTCCGCCGTCGGAGCCGCCCAGCGCGTAGACGAGGTCGAAGATGTTGAAGCACCCGATGAACGTCAGCACGGTGATCACGCCGACCGCCGGCATCAGGAGCGGGAACCGGATGCTCCAGAACGCCCGGGTCGCGGACGCGCCGTCCATCGCGGCCGCCTCCTCCAGCTCCTGGGGGATGCCGCCCAGGGCGGCGCCGAAGATGAGCATCGGTCCGCCGATCCACTGCCAGGCGTTGACCAGGATCAGTACGGGCAGGGCGAGGTCCGGCTCGCCGAGCCACGGGCGCGCCCACGCGTCCAGGCCGACCGCGCGGAGCGCGAAGTTGATCGGGCCGAAGGTGGGGCTCAGCAGGAGCGACCAGATGTACCCGACGATCAGCGGGCTGATCAGGTAGGGCAGCGAGAAGAGCGTCTGGAACAGCCGCTTGCCCCAGGGATTGCGGTGCAGGAGCACCGCCAGGCCCAGTCCGACGGTGTTCTGGATCGCCATGGTGCCGACGAAGAAGAGGACGTTGTGCCCCAGCGCGGCGGGGATCTCGTCGCGTAACGGATAGCGGGCGAGAACCTCCTGGTAGTTACCGATCCCGACGAACTCCCCCTGCCGGGTGCCGTCCCAGTGGAACAGCCCGTAGTAGAAGGCGGTGACCAGCGGCGCCACGACGAAGAGGCCGTAGAGCGCGAGGGCCGGCAGGCAGAAGGTCGTGATCCACCCCGCCGAGACCCGTCCCGCCCGGCGGCGTGACCGCCGGGCGGGACGGACCGTCAGTTCTTGGGCCGGAACCACTGATCGACCCCTCGTTGGACGTGGGCGGCCGTGTCAGCGGCGGTGCGTCGACCGAGGACGTAGTCGGAGAACGCCTCGGAGGCGAGGTCCCAGCCGGTGGGTGTGCCGCCGGAGAAGTACGCGTAGGTGACGTACGGGCTCGGGTTCGCCTGGTATTCCCTGAGTGCCTGGGCCAGCAGTTCGTCCTGCGGCTGGACGCCCGGCACCGCGGAGATCTGGTGGAGCTCGGTGGCCAGGGCGCGGCCGAACTCCTCGGTCGCCATCCACCGCACGAGTTCCAGAGCCGCGTCCCGCCGGGGCGACTTCGCCGAGACGCCGAACGACCCGTCGACGTAGCCGGGGACCAGCGTCTTGTCGACCGCCGCGCCGGGCGCGGGCGGCACGTTGAAGATGCCCAGGTCCAGCTGCGGGTTGGCCTTCTTGAACCCGGCGATCTCCCACACGCCGCCGGGGAACGCGGCGGCCCGGCCGGAGGTGAAGAGTGCCTGCGCGTCCGCGTAGCTCACCCCGGACGCCTGCGCCGGCCAGTACTTCTGGGTGCTCTTCCACGCCTCCAGGGAGTTCACCCAGGGCGTGCCGGTGAACTTCGCCGAGCCGTCGAGCATCCGGGTCAGGTAGTCGGGGCCGCCGTACGTCGTGGCGCCGAAGATCTCCTGCTCGATCGGGAGCATCCACTTGTCGGTGACGGTGTTCGCCAGCGGGGTGACCCCGGCCTTGCTGAGCTTGTCGAAGCCCGCGATCATGTCCGCCCACGTGGTGGGGGCGGCGATGCCGTTGTCGGCGAAGACCTTCTTGTTGTAGATGACGTGCAGGGTCTGGAGCGCGAACGGAACGCCGTAGACGCGCCCGTCCTTCTCGCCCTTCGCGCCGTCGAGGACCGGCTTCGGGAAGCCGCCGAGCTTGTCGACCTGGTCGTCGAGGGGCACCAGGCTGCCGGCGGCGACCAGCGGCTGGAGCAGCCCGTAGGAGCGCAGCTGCGCGACGTCGGGGCCGCTGGAGTCGGTGAGGCCGGTCTTGAGGATCGTGTCGTACTCGGTGTTCTTGTAGGGCAGGTACTCCACCGTCACGCCCGGGTGGGCCTTCTCGTAGATCTGGAAGATCTTGTTGTATGCCGCGACATCCTCCTGTCGCCAGCCCCAGACCTTCAGGTTGACGGCGTCATCGCCGCCGCCCCCGCTGCCTGGCGCGCACGCAGTAAGGGTGATGGCGAGCAGCGCTGCCGCCCCCAGCACACCGCGTCTTCTGGGCATCGCATCTCCGATCGTCGTGGCCGCCACCCCGCTGGACGTGGCGGACCAGCCGAGGCTAATACTGGTATAGACCGGAGGTCAACGGTTACGCCGACCTCACCAGCGGTCCGGGCGTTTGCCCGTACGATGGCTTGAATTGCGTAGGAAGGAGAACTGGTTCGTGCCAAGGACGCGACATGAGCCGAGCGACGGGGCTTTTGAGTCCCTGCCGGCGGAGCGCAACGGCGGCAAGGGCGAGCACATCAGGGACGTCCTCACCGCCATGGTCCTGAACTCGCGGGACGGTGCGCTGCTCCCCTCGGAGCGGGTCCTCGCCGAACGGTTCGGAGTCGCCCGGATGACCGTCCGGGGCTCCATCGACGCGCTTGAGTCGAAGGGAATGGTCCGGCGCGTGCCCGGGCGTGGGACCTTCGTGCAGCATCCCACGCTGACCCACTCGGAGATCTTCCGCTCGTTCAGCGAGGACATGCGGATGCGCGGCATGACACCGGGTGCCAAGTCGTACCGCGCCCGCACCCGCCCGGCCGCCCGCCAGGTCGCCGCCAGCCTCGACATCGCCCCGGGCGACCCGACCCACTACATCGAGCGGATCCGCACGGCGGACGGCATCCCGATGGCGTTGGAGCGGACGAACCTCGCCGCGGCGCGGTTCCCCAGCCTGCTGAAGGTGATGGAGCGCGACGACTCGCTGTACGAGGTGCTGGGCCGCGTCTTCGGGGTGCGGCTCGAATCGGCGCGGCAGACCGTCACCATCGCCCGGCTGACCGACACCGAGGCGAAACGGCTCGAGGTCGGCGAGGACACCCCGGCGTTCCTGATCGAGCGCATCTCGGTCGACAACATGGGCAAGGTCGTGGAGTACGGCCGCTCGCTCTACCGCGGCGACCGGTACGCCATCCAGATGCACGTCAGCCCCCCGTCCCAGGGCGGCTGACGCGCATCCGGAGGGCCGTCAGCGCAGGCCGGTGAGGTGGTGCGCCTCGATTTCGGCGGCCGTCAGGGCACGATCGTAGATCGCCGCCTCGTCGAGGTCACCCTGCAACCGCTGGGACGTGTCGTCCCCGCGGCCACCGAGCTTGACGCTCGCCGTACCGCTGCCGGGCGGCACCGACGTCGCGACGCTGTTGTCCGCGACGCCGTCGAGGTACACGGTCAGTCGCGACCCGTCGAAGACGGCGGCGACGTGGTGCCACTCGTCGACCGTCAGCCGGGTACGGCCGGTCACGAGGCCGTGTCCCTTGCCGGCGGCGCCGAGCGACCACGCCTGCAGGACGCCGTCGGTCACCCGCAGGGCGTACCCGTTGACCGCCGGCCCGGAGTAGCTCTCGATGACCGCCTGCCCCGGCGCCGGGGCGAGCCTGTCGAGCTTCACCCACGCCTCCAACGTAAAGGCGCCCTGAAGGTCGGTCCGCGGGCCTCGCGGCGCCTCGACGTAGCCGGCGGAGAGGTCCGCCGCCCGGTCACCGGTGATCGCGCCCTCGGCGGCCGGCTGGGCGCCGGCGAGGTAGGTCCCGTTCCGCCCGCTGGCGGAGCTGTCCACGGCGGTGCCGGAGCCGGCCGGGTCGCCGAGGCGCCAGTAGCCGGCCGGGTCCGCCCCGGTCACGAGGTTCGGGTAGCTCTGCTCCCCGACCAGGATCGGCAGCGACACCGTCACCGGCGGCGCGCCGTCCTCGTTGACGGCCACCGTGACCTGGTGGCGCCCCGGCTCTGCGCCGGCCGGGACGGTCACCGTCACCGGCACGCTCGCGACGATGGTCCGGCCATCCGGCCGGGCCCGGAACACCTGCGTCGCCGGGTCGACGGTCCAGCCGTCCGGGCCGGTGGCGGTCACCTGTGCGCTGAGCCGGTGATCCGCGAACACCTCGACGGCGACCTGGAACCGCTTCGTCTTCCCCGGCGCGATCAGCGACCCCGGCGGATCGACCGAGACGGCACCGCTGAACACGTCGGAGTAGTGCGGGACGATCTCGTAGACGCGCGGGGCCGCGCTGCCCGACGCCCACCGGATCCGCACCGCGCCGGCCGCGAGGTCCGCCGCCGGCACCTTGGTGAACCCATCAGCGAGTGGTCCGAGATCCACCCAGGCGCCGTCGACCAGCGCCTGGATCACGCCGTCGGCGGGAGCGGTCGCGTCCTGCACCACGGTCACCGCCGACAGCCGGTGCGGCTTGGTGATCGCCACCGTGATCGCATCGCCGTCCCGCGGCTTGCCGGCCGCGACGTAGGCCGTGTCGTCGCGCCGGTCGGTCAGGTTGCCCAGCGCGGACCCCTGTGCGGCAGCGGGCAGGCCCGTGGGGGCCCCGAGGTCGCCGTACCAGCGGTCACCGATGTAGCCGTCGCTCTGCGCGGCCGCGAAGCTGAGCAGCTCGTCGACCGGGCCGGGGCTGATCTGGTGCGACGTCCTGTCGAGGATGCCGCGGGCACGCGCCTGCTCCCGCCGGGCCAGCCAGGCGGCTTCGCCGTCCCCCCGGTCCTGCGCCCGCAGGATCGCCAGCGCCGCCCGGCCCGCCCGGCCGGTCGTGCCGACCCGGTCCAGCCAGGGCTCGATCTGCTTGAGCAGCAGAGCGTTGTCGAGCTGCGCCCGCAGCGTGGTGGGGAGTTCCTCCAGACGACGCAGCTCGCGGTCGAGCTGGTCGAGTTGGGCATCCACCGCCCGGCCCGCCGAGTAGTCGGCGATGAGCCGGTTGACGAGCGCGGCGAACTGCGGCCGCGCGGTGTTGTCCAGGGCGCTGGCCTTGTTGTTCTCCGCGAAGAGCCGCAGTTGCTCGTACGCGTCGCCGCCGATGGTCTCGAGGGTCCGCGTCCATGAGCGCTCCGCGTCGTAGGCCCCGGGGTTCCAGGCGTAGTCGGCCTGCGTGCCGAGTGGGATCTGCGAGGCCTCCTGATGCTGGACGAGTCCGTTGAACGAGATGCCCAGGACGTCGTCCGCCATGCCGGCGTCGCGGTTCACCAGTGGGCCCAGCAGGAGTCGGTTGGGGCTGTAGTCGTTGACCGGGTAGTTGTCCCAGATCATGATCCGGTGCCGCGGCCAGACGTCCTGAGCGGCCCGCAGGTCGTCCTCGGTGATGCGCGGCGAAACCACCTCCGCGCCCGTCCAGTAGAGGTCGACCTCGGTGCTGAGCAACTCGTCGAACCGGTTCTTGTACGGCGTGGGCGTCATGCCCCAGTACTCCGTCGGCACCGTCACCATGCGGTTGGCGCCGGGGCGCTTCTCGATGAACTCGCGTTGGACCAGGTTGGTGACCGCGGCCTGGGCCGCCGCGAGCGGCGACTGATCGCCCTGGTAGGCGTCCCGGTCCTCCTGGCACGCGAAGTTTCCGGACACGTCGTCCCAGGCGATGACGTAGCTGCGGACCCCGATCTCCCACAGCTGCGCCAGGCGCGCCAGCAGCTTGGCCCGATCGGCGTCGCGTACGTGGCAGATCCCGCGGCCCGGTGCCAGGGGCGCCTCCGGCGAGATCCGGTACACGAAGTCGACATGACGGGACGTCGCCAGGTCGAGGATCTCCTTCAGCCGGCCCAGTTCCGCCTCGTCGTACAGGGAGTCCCAGTGCGATCCGGTACGCAGGTCGTCCGCCGGCCCGTAGAAGAACTGGTTCATCTTGTGCCGGGCCAGGAACTCGATCTGCGAGCGCCGGTCCTCCTGCGACCACACGGGCCCGTAGAACGACTCCATGCCCCCACGGACCCGGTAACCCGGCCAGTCGCGCACCGCCACGCCGTCGACGGCCACCCGGGCGCCTCGCGGCACGAGCAGCTGACGCAACGACTGCACCGCGTAGAAGGTGCCAGCGCCGTCCACGCCCGCGAGGACGATCCGCGGTCGCCCGAGCCGATCGTGCCCGGCCGCCAGCACGTACCCCTCACCGGGCAGCCCCGCTGGCCCCTGCACCCCGAGAGCGCTCAGCGCGGCGACGCTCGCCGACGTCTCGGCCGGGCCGCCGAGGAGGATCACCGGACGCGACGTCGACATGTCCGCGCTTCCGACCACCCTGGCGGTGACCCCGCGCGCGCCGAGCACGTCCACGAGAGACTGCCGGGCGGCCGGATCCGCGGCCGCACCCGCGACGACGTCGACGTGGTCGGGCAGGACGACCGACCCCGCACGCGGCTCCACGCGCTGCGGCGTCGGAAGGACGCGCGCCACGCCCACCCGATCAGGAGCCTGCGGTTCCCCCCGAGCCGCCACGGGGTTCACCAGGCCAACGGCGAGCACGACCGATCCGGCCAACACGCCGGTGCGGCGGCAGCCGCGTAACGAGCGCAACAGAAACATCGAACCTCCACTCATTCAATGTGGGCCAGCCGTGGTTCCGTGAGGGTCCGGCGTGGCGTGCGGTGAGCGGACCACCGCGAGGACCGACCGACATGGCAAGCGCCGGTCCGGTCGAGTCGGCAGGGACGAGGCCGGCCGTCGGGGTCGGAGCCGACGGCCGCGCGAAGGGGCTCCCGGAGGATCGTCCGGGCCGGGCTGGCATCCGCGCGAGGTCGATTGTGGCCGACCGGTCTATACCGATGACGAGGATCCATGCCACGACCGGCCACGTCAACCCCCTACCGGCGAACGACAGCGCTGGTCCGGGTGGCTGCGCGTAGCGAGCCATTGACATCGACTCGGTCGGACTTCACGATACTGGCCTAGGCCGGTATTTGGTCGCGGCGCGGACGTCGACGGCCGACCCTGAAGGGAGATCGCCATGCGTATCCCGCCCATCCGCCGCGGCCAGGCCCACGCGGCCATGCTCGCCGTGCTTGCCTCCGTCGCTCTCGTCGTGCCGGCCGCGCCGGTCGCGGCGAGCCCGAGTGCTGTCGCCGCCGTAGCCGAAGGCCCCCGAAGGCTCATCGCAGAAGGGTTCGCAGACCCGGACGTGGTCCGCGTCGGCCAGACCTGGGTACGCCTACGCCACCAACGACTTCAGGCACGTCCCGGCGGCCAGCGCGCCCACCATCGACGGGCCGTGGCAGGTCCTCGGTGACGCGCTGCCGGGCGGACCCGGCCGCTGGGTGGTCGCCGGCAGGACCTGGGCACCCGACGTGCACCCCAACCCTGACGGCAGTCTGATCCTCACCTACACGGCCCAGGACGCCGCCTCCGGTCGTCAGTGCATCGGCGTGGCGTTCGCGTCCTCGCCGCTCGGCGGGTTCGTGCCCTACGGATCGGGGCCGCTCATCTGCCCCCTCAGCCAGGGCGGCGCCATTGACGCGAACACCTTCGTCGCACGGAACGGAACGCGCTACCTGACCTGGAAGAACGACGGCAACGCCATCAACCCGCCGTCCACGCTCTGGGTCAGCCAGGTCGCGAACGACGGCACCACCCTGGTCGGTCCGACGACGGCGATGCTGACCGTCGCGGCGGGCCAGATCATCGAGGCGCCGGACCTGGTCCAGCGTGACGACAAGATGGTGCTCTTCTACTCCGGTGGGTCCTTCGCCGGCTGCGGCTACTACACGTCGTACGCCACGGCGCCGGCGGTCATCAGCCCCTGGACGCCGGCGCCGAACGCCTTCATGACCCAGGCCGACACGGGACTCTGCGGTCCGGGTGGCGCAGACGTCGTGACGGCCCAGGACGGGCTGGGCGGCGGCGACAAGGTCGTGCTGCACGCGGCGGTCGCCGACGGCAGCAGGCACATGTACTCGATCGACCTCCGCTGGGTCAACGGCCTACCGGTGCGGGGCGGCAGCCGTAAGTCCTCGCTCGACGGCAACGGCCGCGCCGAGATCGCCCTGATCCAGAGCGACGGGCAGATCAAGGCCTGGCACAACTACAAGGGCTTCGACGCCATGCCGTACGGCGCCGCCCAGGTCATCGCGACCGACTTCCTCGACCCGGCCCGCACGATCTTCATCTGATCCGGGCACGCATACCAGCACCGCAAGCAGGGCGCTGCTCGGCCCGGCTACGTGTCCTTGCGCCCCGCCGGGTCCGCAGCCGCGCGGCCACCCCTCAGCGGCAAGGCGGCGTGGTCGTCGACCCGCACGGGGGGGCCGCCACCGCCCAGTCGATCTTCGTACGGACCGGTGCGGCCGGCGTCGACGATACGACGCCGGTCGCAGCCGACCGCACGGAGCTGACCCCGGGCCGCGACGCGGCGGCCAGGAACGGCCCGGCCTGGGCGTTCTCGATGCGCCCGGCAGTGCCGGCGTGCTGCCGCCGCATCGCCTGCGGATCGCGGTGCCTCCGCGACGCGTGCGCCCGCCAATGCCCGCCGGGCCCGAATCGCGGCGTACAACCACCTCGACGACCGCACGGTGTGGCCGGGAGTCGCCGGGTCCGCGGTCGGGCCAGGAGTCAGCACGTCGTACGATCCGCCGTCGACAGCAGCCCCCGCACGGACGACGTCGCGGTGCGGTCCGGCTCCACGCGCACGAAACGGCCGGCGGCACGCCACCTTGTCGCGGATGGCGTGCCACCGGCCACGGTCTATGCCGCGGCCACCGCACGATCCCCGGTGGTCCTCACGGACCGTCGACGATCGTGCGGTGGCCGCCCTCATGCCCGCGCCACGCCTACACGTGGCGTCGGGGGTCAGCCCGTCGTGCCGACCGAGTGGTGTCGCGCGACCTCGTCGGCGGTGAGGGCATGGTCGTAGACGGCGACCTCGTCGAGCAGCCCGGCGAGCCTGGCGCCGGCGTCGTCACCACGGGCCCCCAGCTTGAGGCTTCCGGCCCCGCCGGTCGGGCTCACCTTCGTGGCGGCCGAGCCGTCGGGTCGTCCGTCGAGGTAGACCGTCAGGGTCGACCCGTCGTAGACCACGGCCACGTGATGCCACTTGTCCGGCGTGACCACCGTCTGCCCTTCGACCGACGCCAGCTGCCCGGCCGTGCCCAACGTGAGGGCGCTGATCTTGCCTCCGGGCAGGACGCGCAGCGCGTAGCCGTTGTAGGCGGGCGCGTCGTACTTCTCGACCACGCCGTACTGGCCGCAGACGTCACTGAGATTCACCCACGCCTCGAGGGTGAACGAGCCACTGACGCTCACCGAGGCCGAGTCCGGTACGGCGACGTGGCCGCCGGTCAGCTCGGCAGCGGTGTCCGGATCGCCCGTCAGCGCTCCCGGGCGGCCCAGTGCCACTGCGTCCGCGTACGCGCCACGGTTGCCGGTGCCGGAGGAGTCCTCGGCGCTCGTGCCGGATCGCTCACCCAGCCGCCAGTAGCCGACAGGCTTGTCGGCCAGCACCTGCGCCGCGTAGGAGGACTGGGCGGTGGCCGCCTGCTGCCTGCTCGTCGACGTCTGCCCGGCTGCCGAGACCGCCGCAGCCGGCGCTGAGCTGCCCTGCACGGCACTCCCACCCGAGCGCTGCGCACTGGGCGACGGGCCGGGGTTGCCGAGCACACCCTTGACGTAGTGCGAATCGATCTGCCCCGGAGTCAGGGCCTTGTGGTAGACCGCGACCTCGTCGAGGTCACCGAAGAAGCGGTCCGCCGCGTCGTCTCCACGGGCGCCCAGCTTGAGGCTGCCCCTGCCGTCGGTCGGCGCCTTGGCCACCGGGGTGGACGTCTGGAGCTGCCCGTCGAGGTAGGTCCGCAGCGTCGTCCCGTCGTACGCTGCCACCACGTGGTGCCATCGCACCTGCTGGACGCTGCGCGGGCTGGACGCGCCGGACTGCGCCTCGTCGGCGATCGTGAGCGCCTGCAGTTTGTTGCCGTTGACCAGGCGCAGGGCGTAGCCGTTGCGCGACGGCAGGCAGTCGCCGCCGTCGTACTTCTCGATGATGCCCTGCGGTCCACCCGCCGCGTCCTTGACCCACGCCTCCAGCGTGTAGGCACCGGTGACGCTGAGCGAGGCGCTGTCCGGAATCTCGGCGTAGCCGTCGTCCAGCCGGACCGCGGTGTCAGCGGAGTCGGCGATCGCCCCTGGCTGGGACCGGCCGACGCTGCCACGGTAGGCACCAGCATTTCCGTTGCCGGAGGCATCGGCCACCGGCTGGCCCTGGGCGTCGCCGAGCCGCCAGTAGCCCACCGGCGCGTCCCGCTTCACCAGCGCGGCGTAGTCCGCCGGATCCGGTCGGGCGACCCGGACCGACAACGAGGTGCTCCGGGCCGTACCACCGGACGGATGGGTGACCACGTCGATCCGGTAGCTCCCGGGTGCCGCATCGGTGGGGATCCGGGCCGAGGTCGCGAGCTCGGACCAGGCCAGTCTCTGGTTGCTGCTCACGCGGAACGGCAGCTTCGGGTCGCGCGCCGTCCACCCGGCCGGAACGCCGACCTCGACGGTGCCGCCGACCGTGCCCTGCCCGAGCGCCTCGACCTCCAGGTCCAGCGCAAACGTCTCACCCGGCTCCAGCAACGTGCGCGGGGTCGTCACCTTCGTGGCCTCCGCGCTCGGCGCGTCGGCCACCTTCACCGCCTGGTAGGTCGCCCGGACCGTGACCGCCGTCGTCGGCCGGCCGAGGTCGACGAGCTCGCGCTCGGCGTCGAACGTCACCGGTCGGCCGTCGACGGTGACCCCGGTCAGCCGGTGACCGCGCGGCGCGCGCAGGTGCAGCACCACGTCCGTCAGCGGCGCCCGTCCGGTGGCCGCGCGCGGTGGGTCGACCCGCACGGTCAGCCGGCCGTCCGCCAGCTCCGACGAGGAGGCGAACCCGACGGGGCCGAAGGACGTCGGCAGGTCGGCGACCTCGATGCGCTCCCCGTCCGCGAGCCAGGGCCGCGGCGTGGCCGGCGCCAGGTGCAGTCGGGTCGGTACGCCGTCGGCGTTCAGGTCCTCGCTGACCAGCAGGCCGCGCACCGCCTCCAGGTAGGTGGCGTTGTTGGGCGACAGCGGCGGCCAGTACTGCGACCGGTAGTACTCACCGAACTGCGGGCACGGCGATATCGTGGCGCCCTCGCCGCCGACGAAGGTGTGCGGCGTGAAGTTGTGCGCGAGCATCCCGTAGAAGCTCAGGTCGAGGCGGTCGGACTCGGCGTTGTCGGCCAGGAACCGCATCAGCGAGTAGCCGTACTGCTGGTCGATGCCGCTGGACTTGTATCCGGGCGCCGCCGGCCACTGGTTGTGCCGGATGTTCTGGCAGACCCCGGGATCGGCGGTCGACAGGTTGAACCTGGTGAGGCCGAGGAACAGCGACCCGTGCTTGTAGAGGTAGTCCCGTAGTCCGGTCGCCGTCGCGCTGCCCGGCTCGAACAGCCCGGTCGCGAGTGCGTACGGCATGATCAGGTTCCAGTAGCTGCCGAGGAAGTCGGTGGTGACCTTGTCGTACGGCTTCGACGACGCCGGGTCCAGCAGCGCGATCGGCACGAACACCGAACCGTCCGGCAGCACCGTCTTCGACTTCTCCACCGCGCCCAGCAGTGACGCGCGCAGGCCGGCCGCCTCGTCGAGGAACGGCTTCGCCTCGTCGGCACGGCCCATCAGCCGCAACGCGACACCGACGTCGCGCAGACCGCGCCAGACCTCGGACTGGTGGTGCAGGCCGTAGACCGGCTCCGGAATGTCGGAGGCGTAGCGGGTCTTGGCCAGCAGACCGTTCGGGTCCGCGCCGCGTTGCCGCTTGAAGTCGGCGAGCCAGTCACGGAACGTCGGCAGGGTCTCCAGCAGCAACGACCCGTCGTTGCTCTGCAGGTAGTACGTCGCCACCGTCTGCAGCTTGATTCCGCGCTCCCAGGACACGAAGAAGCTGCCCTGGCCGCGTCGCAGCATCTCGGTGAGGTTCGCGCGCGCCTTGTCCTGGTAGCCGAAGTCCCCGAGCGAGGTGACCGTCGCCGCGATCTCCGGCACCCAGGCGAAGGACTTGTCCAGCGACTCGTAGCCGTTCCCGACTGTCAGGTTGAAGCCCATCACCAGGTTGTTCAGCAGCGTGCTGCGCATGGCGTCCGCGGCGTACCGCTCCGGGAGCCGGACCTTGGCGCCGGCGTTGAGCTGCGCCGTCCAGTAGGCGCCGGTCCGGGACTTCGCGGCGTCGTAGAGCTTGGCCGACGGACGGTCGGCAGGCAGTTCGGCCGGCTCGTTCGGCGCGACCAGATAGAACTCGGCCTTTCCGCGGCTCAGGTCGGGCGTGAAGCTCAGGTCGGGCGCGGACCAGGTCGCCGCACCGCTGTACGCGACCACGGTCTTCCCGTCGAGGGTCAGCCGTCCGGGCGCGGCGACGACGTCCGCCACCTTGTCACGGCTCACGTTCAGCCGCAGTCGCGGGCGCGCCTTCGCCGGCCCGGTGACGACGAACCGGAGCATGCTGACTGCCGGGCCACCCGGGGTGAGCTCGGTGACGAACGACTCGCGCTCGTAGCGGACCCCGGCGGCGTCACGATAGGAGTTGGCGAGGATCGGCAGGTATCCGCCGGTCAGGCGGGGGGCACCCGACCTCGCCTCGGCCTGGCCGTAGCGCTCGGTCCCGTCCGCGCCGACGAAGAAGCGGACGCGCTGGGTCGCCCGCGAGTCCGACCATTGCGACATCAGCTCGCTGCCGTCGGCGACGTGCAGCGAGAAGTCCCGCTCCTCGGCCCACCGGGTGGGGTCCGGCGCCGGATAGGTGAAGGGCAGGTAGTACCAGGGCGAGGCGGCGTCCGTCGTGCCACCGTGGTTGGCCGGCACCAGCAGCGGCTTGACGTTGGCCAGGGTCGGACCATCGGGCAGGCCGAGCAACTTCTCGCCCCAGTGGTCGGATCCCTGGCCCAGCGCGTGGTTCACCCGATCGGCGTAGCCGTCGGGCAGGGTCAGGTCATCGCGGGAGCCGGACCGGCCGTGAGCCTTCTGCTCGCCAGCCGCCTGGACGCCGGCCGCCTGGACGTCCTCGGACTCCTGCGCCAGCAGGCCGGCCGCCAATGTCACCACCGTCAACAGCGACAGCGCCGCTCTCGATCTCGATCTTGTGGCCATTCGATCCACCTTCGCGTGGAGTGTCGCGTGAATACTGGACTAGTCCAGTAACTCTGGGGCACCCTCCTCGATGGTGTCAACACCTCGACTGACCGCCCCTGCGCAGAGGGTGCGTCACGATCCATCGATCGGTGCGCGGGCCCGCCCAAGGTGAACTGCCCCGGATCCTGTGCAGGCCTTCCGGCCTCGAACGGATCGACGGATGGCAGGAACGAAGCCGAACCCGCCGTGCTGCGGGAGCGGACGGTGCGGCTGGGCGGCGGCGTGGTGGCCGGGTCGGTGCTACTGACGCGGGTGCTCACGCATCGTGGCCTCGCCGGATGGGCAGGTGGACGGTTAGGGAGACGATCTGCGCGAGGGCGGCCGTCATCCGTCGCCGCTCCCGAGAGGCTGACTTCCGGCGTGAGCTGGGGCGTCGAGGAGGAAGGTCTCCCCGCTCACGGCGATACGGCGGGCCCTCGCGCTACCACTTCCGGCGCCATTCGAGGCGACCTCGATGGGCCACAGCCGGGACGTCCCCACGTCGGACGTACAACGCCTCGCCCTCGACCCACCAGACGTCTCCGGCGCGAAGGCAGACCGGAACGTCCAAGCTCAGCGCCAGAAGACAGCCATCGGAGCTGCCGGGCAGCCCCTCCAAGTCGTCCACCAGCTCCATCCGGACCGCGGCGACGGGCTCGGTCTTCACGCCGCCACTCTGCCGGCATCCGTGTGGGCAGGACGGCTCCTTGCCCCCACGCTGCGGCTCCGGCTCGACGTGCGGGTATCGGCGCACCTGCCGCCGAGCGGCGACGACGCAATCGATGCGGCCTCGAGCACTTTGGGTGGGGATTGTGACGACGCCTCGGTGAGGGCTTGCCGGACGTGGCGGCTGTTCATGCCTTGGGCCCGATGACGGCGCCAGCCGTGTATTCGGAGAAGATCTCGCCGAGGATGCGCAGCCCGCTCGCGGCCGGCCCGCCGGCCTCGCCCAGGGTGGAGGCGCAGCTGACAAGCGTCTTCCAGAGGGCCCAGCCACGCCCGCGCGCCCATGTCGCGTCATCGACCGACAGCCGCTCCCGGAACGCCTGGCGGCCGTCAGCGGTCAGCAGGGTCCACGCGACAGCCAGGTCACAGGCCGGATCGCCGACGCCACATGTCCCGAAGTCGATGACCGCTGCCAACTCCCCGCCGACGAGCAGGAGATTTCCTTGGGCGACGTCACCATGGAACCAACTCTCCACGCCGTCCCAGCGTGCGTCTCGTGCGCTCTGCCAGATCTCGCGAGCCAGGTCGACGTCGACGTGACCGTCGAGTGCCGTGAGGGCGCGCTGGGCCTCCCCCTCGTAGGTGCGCAGCGTGCCGCCTCGAAACCAGTTGTGCTTCCCGGGGCGGGGACCGTCGGTGGTGTCGACGCGCTGCAGGGCCGCCAGGAACCCGGCCAGGTCGCGCGCGAATCGGACGGGGTCGGCGATGCTGTCCGCGCTCGCAGGCTCTCCGTCGAGCCACGGGTAGACCGACCACGGGTAGGGATAGCCCGCGCCGGGCTGACCCTTCGCCAGTGGGATGGGGATCGGCAGCGGGAGCAGGGGGGCGAGCGCCGGAAGCCACCGGTGTTCCTTGTCGACCGCCAACGCGTACTCGGCCGCGCTGGGTAGACGCACCGACATCCGCGGGCCGAGGTGGAAGGTCCAGTTGTCCCAGCCACCGTTGGCTACGGGCCGAACCGGGAGGCTGGCCCACTGAGGGAACTGCGCGGAAACGAGCCGGTGCACCTGATCCGCGTCGACGGTGATGCGTTGGGGCACGGGACCGAGGTGCGGTGTGTCGCTCACTGAGACATCCCTGTCAGACAAGGAACCTGGCGTGTGGATCTGAACGACGGCTCGCCGCCTGAGCAGACCCTATCGCTGCTCCCAGCCGTACGATGACCTTGGCTGGCCGACGGGTCGGAGTATCGGGCAGGAAGTCGGAGTATCGGGCAGGAACAAGCCGTGGCCGACGCCGGCGTCGGGCGGTCCGAGAACTCATATAGTCCAGGCGGTGGACTTCAAGCAGGTTCGGGACGCGTACGCCTCCGTCGCAGCCCTCTACATCGAACTGTTCGGCACCAAACAGCAGGTACATGTCGATGACCTCGCCTTCATCGGGCGACATCTGTCGAGTCGGCCCGGCAACGTGCTCGATCTGGGCTGCGGACCCGGCCACATCACCGACTACCTTCGGTCGCTCGGCGTCGATGCGATGGGGATCGACATCGTTCCCGAGTTCATCGCCCATGCGAAGTCGACCCATCCGCACGGGAGGTACCAACTCGGGTCGATGAGGAACCTCGACGTCGAGGACCATTCCATCGCCGGCATCCTGGCCTGGTTCTCGCTGATCCATCTACCGCCGCAGGACCTCGAGGATGTGCTGGCCGAGTTCCGGCGAGTGATGGCACCGGCCGGCACGCTGGTGGTCGGCTTCTTCGACGGCGACGAGGTCTCCGCCTTCGACCACAAGGTCGTGACGGCCTATCGCTGGCCCGTCGACGAGCTCTCGGCGCGGTTGACGAGGGCTGGCTTCGTGGAGGTCGAGCGCCAGCACCGACCCAGCGACGGCACCCACCGGCCGTATGCCGCGATCGCGACGGTCATGGGTGAGCGTCATTCGCCGCTCCCCTCGATGGACACTGCCTGACGCGCACCGTCGAAGCGACCCCGGCCGCCGCGTTCACCGACGCTCCCATCACCTGAGTCGACCGGTCCAGCCTCCAGGACGATCGCATGATCAGCGATCAGACGGGTGATCCCCGGATACCAGGACGCGGATCTCAGGTAATGCTGCTGAAGTGCCGGACTGGAAGAGAAGGTGTCGACGATGTACGCCCTCCAGCCCTCCTCGCCCTTGGCGTTCAGGTCCTTCCGCCGGTGCCAGATCCACTCGAACGTATCCAGGACCAGTTCCGCCGCAGCGCGGACTCGGTGGCGATTCGACTCGTCGACATCGGGAGGCTTCCCGTCATAGAAATACGGCCGAATTTCGGGATATTCCATGAAGGTCTTGTCCAGCTCTCGGAAGAGACCGATGACCCCGTAGTAGGTCGAGGTGTGATGAGCCCGCCGCGACAGGCGGTAGCTGTAGATCGCAGACAGCACCGCAGCCGCTATCGCTGCGATTGCCAAGATGTCTGATGATTCCATTCAGAGTCCCGGGATATGAGGCGTCAACGGGGAGGACGAGACGAACCACCAGGCTTATTCCACGCGTGTAGCGACCCCGACCGTCGCCTCCCAGGCCCAGGGCCGTCCACGGTCGCCCGGTAGCGGCGTGAACGATCGCCAAGAGCGCGGTGGCTGCGGGGGCCATCGACGTGCCCGGCAACTCCGGTCACGCGCCTCGTAGATTGACTCATGCCAACATTGTCCTGACTGCCGCAACCCGGCCCGCCATCCAGATGCTCCGATGAAGATCAGGTGGTCGAGGGGGCGGTGAAATCCGCGCGGAGGACGGTGTGGACGCCCCGGACGATGTAGTCGACCGGGAGGGCCGGTCTGGCTCGGTTGCCTGTGTGGATGGGGCGGGTGCCGTACTTCGCTGTCGTGCTTCCGTCAGTGGCCGCCGTCAGGCCGTCGCAGGAAGGGGGCCAACCGCTCCCCCTCCTTGAGGTCCTCTCGCCAGTAGCGGTAGACGAGCCCCGTCACGATCCCGACAGAGGCTGCCGCAACAACACAAGGGAGGACTTTCCAACCGACCACGGCTTCAACGTCGAACGCCACCACCACGGGCGGCACCTCCCCGACGTGTGCACGCACGGTCTCATACTCGTCGGAGGTCGGCTCACGGAACTGTGGGTCAGAGAACCGGGTCGGACAGGCGAGGTAGTGGACGTCGGTGAAGACCAACTCCAAGCCGTGGTGGTACGTCAGGTCGTACCCGGCGGCGATGCGCAGTTCCGAACCATTCCACCCGAGCACATCCCAGTCCCACCATGAGCCCTCGGGCAGTTGCACGACCGTCACGCCACGATCGTCCCATGGATCTGGCGCCCAACCATCCGTCCAGACCCGGCATCGACGCCCTCCGACCCCGGCTTCGCCCATTCCTAGCTGCCAGGACCGTCCCCTGTCGTACAGGGTCGTCCCCCGGCGTCCGTCGTGATCGTCACTCAGTTAGTCACCCACCTCCTCGGCGCTCGACCCATCCCGGTCTCGGACCAGGCGGCCGAGGAGACACCGCGCTCCACCATCTCCGGACCGTGCCCGCTGCCGTAGGTCCTCACTTCGGCCTTCCTCGTACAGCAGCCGGTTTAGCCGCCTGCGAGCGTGCACATCGCGTTGGCCGAGTGCCGCCAGCTCGACATGACGCCCGGCGCGGGCGAGCAGATCCATGTGCCACAGGTGTGCGTTATGGCGCTCGTGGTCGGTGCTGTAGCACTCCGCAGCAGCACCGACCACCGCGATTGCTCGGTTCCAATCGCCCCGCTCC
>NZ_JBFABA010000026.1:0-75641 GCF_040640115.1 Micromonospora sp. NPDC023644
GCCGCCGGTGAAGGCGAGCCCGGCCACGGTCAGAGCGGTCCTACGGAAGATGTCGGTACGCATGATGGTCGGCACCTTTCGATCGGGGGTACGCGACACACACCAGGGGGGCGGGTGCGCCGCGGGAAAGGAAAGGTCGAGATGTCCGGGGGCCTGCGGCCGGGGGGCCGAGGCTCGTCCCTGGGGGGATGCAACCGGCCGGGCCGGCCACACATTCCACGTCCACACGTCTCGCGGGCTCGTGCGACGGGCACCCGCTAGGGTCCGGGGATGTAACCACGGTGGGGGGGCCGGTCATTCCGGCGGCCGGCGCCCGGTGGCTCAGGCCCGGATGGTGCTCCGTGGTCCGGGGGATGTAACCACCCCGGCCGGACCCGCATTCCGCCGGCCACCCGGCCGACGAACGGCCTGGTCACCGAATTACCTGATCATCGAACGGCCTGGTCACGCGGCCACGATGGTTACAACGACCCGACGCCCCGACCCATGCCCCGCCACCCGGTGGCGCCCGCCACCACAGACCCGCCATCCGGGCACATACCACCACCCCTGCGTCGATCATGCAGTTCCGGTGGGGCAGGAACCGCCCAACCGGGCCGATACCCGGCACCACAACTGCATGATCCACGCGGCCTGGAGGGGGACGAGGGGCGGGGGGACAGCGATCCACGCGGCATGGAGCGGGGACCGGGGACGGGGGGACAGTGATCCACCGGCCTGGAGCAGGGACGGGGACAGGGACTCGGGGGGTGACGGCGAAAGGGCGGCGGCCCGGTGGCTGGTGCCACCGGGCCGCCGCCCTCGTGCTGTTCTGCCTTACTCGTCCGCGCCTGCGGCGGCGGTGCCGCCGAGGTCGGCCGGGACGGCGTCCGGCACGGTGGCCGGCCGGTCCGCGCCCTTGAAGACGAGCTTGGACTTGTCGATGTCCTCCGGGTCGCCCTCGCAGTCCACCACCACGATCTGACCCGGGGTCAGCTCGTTGAAGAGGATCCGCTCGGACAGGTTGTCCTCGATGTCGCGCTGGATCGTGCGACGCAGCGGACGCGCACCGAGCACCGGGTCGAAGCCCTTCTTCGCCAGGTACTTCTTGGCGTTGTCGGTCAGCTCCAGGCCCATGTCCTTGTTGCGCAGCTGGCCCTCGATCCGCTGGATCATGATGTCGACGATCGACAGGATCTCCAGCTGGCGCAGCTGGTGGAAGACGATGGTGTCGTCGATCCGGTTCAGGAACTCAGGCCGGAAGTGCTGCTTGAGCTCGTCGTTGACCTTCTGCTTCATCCGGTCGTAGTTGGACTCGGAGTCCTCCGACGCCTGGAAACCGAGCGAGACCGCCTTCGCGACGTCGCGGGTGCCCAGGTTGGTGGTCAGGATGATGACCGTGTTCTTGAAGTCCACGATCCGACCCTGACCGTCGGTGAGCCGACCGTCCTCCAGGATCTGGAGCAGCGTGTTGAACACGTCCGGGTGGGCCTTCTCGATCTCGTCGAAGAGGACCACCGAGAACGGCCGACGCCGCACCTTCTCGGTCAGCTGGCCGCCCTCGTCGTAGCCGACGTAGCCGGGAGGGGCACCCACCAGCCGGGAGACCGTGTAGCGGTCGTGGAACTCGGACATGTCGAGCTGGATGAGGGCGTCCTCGCTGCCGAACAGGAACTCGGCCAGCGCCTTGGAGAGCTCGGTCTTACCGACACCGGACGGGCCGGCGAAGATGAACGAGCCCGACGGACGCTTCGGGTCCTTCAGGCCGGCCCGGGTACGCCGGATCGCCTTCGAGACCGCCTTGACCGCGTCCTCCTGGCCGATGACGCGCTTGTGCAGCTCGTCCTCCATGCGCAGCAGGCGCGAGGTCTCCTCCTCGGTCAGCTTGTAGACCGGGATGCCGGTCCAGTTGCCGAGCACCTCGGCGATCTGCTCGTCGTCGACCTCGCTGACGACGTCCAGGTCACCGGCCTTCCACTCCTTCTCCCGCTGCGCCTTCTGGCCGAGGAGCTGCTTCTCCTTGTCGCGCAGCTGGGCGGCGCGCTCGAAGTCCTGCGCGTCGATCGCGGACTCCTTGTCGCGACGCACCTGGGCGATGCGCTCGTCGAAGTCGCGCAGGTCTGGCGGCGCGGTCATCCGGCGGATCCGCATCCGGGCACCGGCCTCGTCGATGAGGTCGATCGCCTTGTCCGGCAGGAAGCGGTCGGAGATGTACCGGTCGGCAAGCGTCGCGGCGGCCACGAGGGCCGCGTCGGTGATGCTCACCCGGTGGTGCGCCTCGTAGCGGTCGCGCAGGCCCTTGAGGATCTCGATGGTGTGGGCCAGCGACGGCTCACCCACCTGGATCGGCTGGAAGCGGCGCTCGAGGGCGGCGTCCTTCTCCAGGTGCTTGCGGTATTCGTCGAGCGTGGTCGCGCCGATGGTCTGCAGCTCGCCGCGGGCCAGCATCGGCTTGAGGATGCTCGCCGCGTCGATCGCGCCCTCGGCGGCGCCCGCGCCGACCAGGGTGTGGATCTCGTCGATGAAGAGGATGATGTCGCCGCGGGTGCGGATCTCCTTGAGCACCTTCTTGAGGCGCTCCTCGAAGTCACCGCGGTAGCGGGAACCGGCGACCAGGGCGCCGAGGTCGAGCGTGTAGAGCTGCTTGTCCTTCAGCGTCTCGGGCACCTCGCCCTTGATGATCTTCTGGGACAGCCCCTCGACCACGGCGGTCTTGCCGACGCCGGGCTCACCGATCAGGACCGGGTTGTTCTTGGTGCGGCGGGAGAGCACCTGCATGACCCGCTCGATTTCCTTCTCGCGCCCGATGACCGGGTCGAGCTTGCCCTCGCGGGCGGCCTGGGTCAGGTTGCGGCCGAACTGGTCCAGCACGAGGCTGGTGGACGGCGCGGCCTCGCCCGGCGTGGCGCCCGCCGCGGCCGGCTCCTTGCCCTGGTAGCCCGAGAGCAGCTGGATCACCTGCTGGCGGACCCGGTTGAGGTCGGCGCCGAGCTTGACCAGCACCTGGGCGGCGACGCCCTCGCCCTCGCGGATCAGACCGAGCAGGATGTGCTCCGTGCCGATGTAGTTGTGGCCGAGCTGCAGCGCCTCGCGCAGCGACAGCTCCAGCACCTTCTTGGCCCGCGGCGTGAACGGGATGTGCCCGCTCGGCGCCTGCTGGCCCTGGCCGATGATCTCCTCGACCTGCTGTCGCACACCCTCCAGGGAGATGCCGAGGCTCTCCAGAGCCTTGGCGGCGACGCCCTCACCCTCGTGGATCAGGCCCAGCAGGATGTGTTCCGTACCGATGTAGTTGTGGTTGAGCATCCGGGCCTCTTCTTGGGCCAGGACGACAACCCGTCGCGCTCGGTCGGTGAACCGCTCGAACATGCCCTCGTGCTCCTCACGTGCCGTGCGCACTCGATCTTGATGGTCAAGAAGTCGTGGCGGGGCCGGTGCGCGGACGACCGGGACGGGCGTCCGTGCCTCCTTACTCTATCGCCGCGAGCCGACTCCGCTGAGGTCGTGTGTCCCCGCCGGAGGCCGTGTACGCGTCGTTTTACACAACCGTCCGCGCTCAGGGGGTGTTCCGGTACCCCCGCCTGTACGCGCAGAGCGAAATTCGGGCCACGTCGCGGACCCGTCGTGCGGGCCGCGCCGGTGCCGACACGGCCGGGATCCGGGCCGTCCGGGAGTCGTCCACAGGCTGTGGACGGACTCTCCACCGGCTGTGGACAACCACCGTCGGGACGGAATTCTTCCCGCTCGGACGCGGTCCCGGGCGGATACGGCGACGCCGGCCCGGAGTCGTGCTCCGGCCCGGCGTCGGTGTCGCCCGTCGGCGGTCTCGGTCAGTGACCGGCCTTCGCGTGGTACTCGTCGACGATCTCCTGCGGGATCCGGCCGCGGTCGGAGATGTCCTTGCCCGCCTTCTTGGCCCAGGCGCGGATCGCCTTGTTCTGCTCCCGGTCGGCGGTGGCGCCACCCCGACCGCGCGCGGCCCGGCCGCCGACGACGACGCCGCCCCTGCCCACCTTGGTGCCGTGGGCGATGTACTGAGCGAATACGTCGCGCAATTTCTCGGCGTTCGAGCTCGACAGGTCGATCTCGTACTGAACGCCGTCGAGCGCGAACTTGACCGTCTCGTCAGCGTCCCCGCCGTCCAGGTCATCGACCAGCTTATGAATGATCTGCTTGGCCACGTCCCACATTCCTTTCGAGCAGGGTGCTCCTGCAAACTGAGAGCACGATAACCCGCCCGACGCTTGCCGCGTCAATAGGATGCGGTAACGACCCGGTGGAGATGCGCGACTACTCCGGGCGAACCAGGGGGAAGAGGATGGTTTCCCGAATTCCCAGGCCGGTGAGCGCCATCAACAGCCGGTCGATTCCCATTCCCATACCCCCGGCGGGCGGCATTCCGTACTCCATCGCCCGGAGGAAGTCCTCGTCCAGCCGCATGGCCTCGTCGTCGCCGCGGGCGGCGAGCTGGGCCTGGGCCACCAGCCGCTCGCGCTGCACCACCGGGTCCACCAGCTCGGAGTACGCGGTCCCCAGCTCGAAACCGAGCACGTAGAGGTCCCACTTCTCGGCCAGCCCGGGCTCGCTGCGGTGCGCCCGGGTCAGCGGGCTGGTCTCCTCCGGGTAGTCGCGGACGAAGGTGGGCGCCTGGAGGCCCGGCACCACCAGTTCCTCGAACAGTTCCTCCGCCAGCTTGCCCGGCCCCCACTTCGGGTCGACGGCCAGACCCACCTTGTCGGCGTACTCCACGAGGCGGGCGCGCTCGGTGCGTACCGTGACCTCCTCGCCGAGCGCCTCGGAAAGCACCCCGAAGAGGGTCACCGAGCGCCACTCGCCGCCCAGATCGAACTCCTGGCCGTCGGCGTGCGTCACCACGGTCGAGCCGCTGAGCGCGATCGCCGCCTGCTGCACCAGATTCCGGGTCAGCTCGGCCATGGTGTCGTAGTCGCCGTACGCCTCGTATGCCTCGAGCATCGCGAACTCGGGCGAGTGCGAAGAGTCGACACCCTCATTACGGAAGTTGCGGTTGATCTCGAAGACCCGGTCGACGCCGCCGACGACGGCCCGCTTGAGAAACAGTTCCGGCGCGATTCGCAGATACAGATCCGTGCTGAGCGCATTGCTGTGGGTCACGAATGGCCGGGCTGCCGCGCCGCCGTGCAGCAGCTGGAGCATCGGGGTCTCCACCTCGATGAAGCCCCGGCCGTGCAGCACGTCGCGCAGGCTGCGGACGGTCGCGGCCCGGGTGCGCACCATCTGCCGGGCCTGCGGGCGGACGATCAGGTCCACGTAGCGCTGCCGGACCCGCGCCTCCTCGCTCAACGGCTTGTGCGCCACCGGGAGCGGGCGCAGCGCCTTCGCCGTGACCGCCCACTGCTCGACCAGCACGGACAGCTCGCCGCGCCGGCTGGTGATCACCTCGCCGGTCACCCCGACGAGGTCGCCGAGGTCGACCAGGCGCTTCCAGTCGTTCAGCCGGTCGGCACCGACCCGGTCGAGGGAGAGCATGGCCTGCAACTCCGTGCCGTCGCCGTCCCGCAGGGTGGCGAAGCAGAGCTTGCCGGTGTTGCGTACGAAGATCACCCGGCCGGTGACCGAGACCTGGTCGCCCGTGGCGGTGTCGGTGGGCAGCTCGGCGTACTTCTCGCGGATCTCGGCCAGGGTGCTGGTCCGGGGAAATCCGATCGGGTACGGCTCGACGCCCTCGGCGAGCATCCGGTCCCGCTTCTCCCGGCGGACCTTCATCTGCTCGGGAAGGTCGTCGGCGGGATCGACTGGCACGGGGTTCTGCTCGGTCACGGCACGCTTCCTCAGAAGGAGATTTCGGGCGGGGTCAGGCCCCGAGCGTACTCAAGGCCCCGGGGAGGCGTTACGGGATGACCTGCCGGCCATGACCGACCCCACTCACGCCCTCTCGTTCGGCGCCGGGCGGCGGCCGGGTCAGAGGTTGCGCTCGTAGACCATCCGCAGGCCGATCAGGGTGATCATCGGCTCGTGGTGGGTGATCGTGCGGCACTCGTTGATCACCAGCGAGGCCAGCCCGCCGGTGGCGATCACCGCGCTCACCTCGCCCAGTTCCTCGATCATCCGCTCGACGATGCGGTCCACCTGCCCGGCGAAGCCGAAGTAGAGGCCGGACTGGAGGCACTCGACGGTGTTCTTGCCGATCACCGAGCGGGGTCTGGTCGCCTCCACCTTGCGCAGCTGGGCGGCCCGCGCGGCGAGCGCGTCGAAGGAGATCTCGATGCCCGGGGCGAAGGCGCCGCCGAGGAACTCGCCCCGGCCGCTGATCACGTCGAAGTTGGTGGTGGTGCCGAAGTCGACCACGATCGACGGCCCGCCGTAGAGGGTGTACGCGGCCAGGGTGTTCACCACCCGGTCGGCGCCCACCTCCTTCGGGTTGTCGATGGCGAGCTGCACCCCGGTGCGCACCCCGGGCTCGACGATCACGCTCGGCAGGTCCGCGTAGTAGCGGGACAGCATGGTGCGCAGCGAGCGCAGCGCGGCCGGCACCGTGGAGCAGGCCGCGACCCCGGTGATCTCGACCGCGTCCCCGGCGAGCAGCCCGCGGAACTTCAGGCCCAGCTCGTCGGCCGTCGACCGCGCATCGGTCTTGATCCGCCAGGAGTGCACCAGCTTGTCGCCGTCGAAGGTCGCCAGCACGGTGTTGGTGTTTCCGATGTCGATGCAGAGCAGCACGCACGCAGCCTAGACAACGGCCGGCCGCCGGTTCACCCGGTGCGCAGGTCCATGGCGATGTCGAGGATCGGCGAGGAGTGCGTCAGCGCCCCGACGGACAGGAAGTCGACGCCGGTCGCCGCGTACCGCGCCGCCACGTCGAGGGTCAGCCCGCCGGTCGCCTCCAGCTCCGCCCGGTCCCCCACCGACGCGACCACCTCGGTGAGCATCTCCGGGGTCATGTTGTCCAGCAGCAGGAAGTCGGCCCCGGCCTCGACCGCCTCCACCGCCTCGGCGACGGTGTCCACCTCGACCTGCACCGGCACGTCCGGGAAGGTCTCCCGGACCCGGCGGAAGGCCGCCGTGATGCCGCCCGCCGCCAGCTTGTGGTTGTCCTTGATCATCGCGACGTCGTGCAGGCCCATCCGCTTGTTCGTGCCGCCGCCCGCGCGGACCGCGTACTTCTCCAGGGCGCGCAGGCCCGGGGTGGTCTTGCGGGTGTCCAGCACCATCGCCTTGGTGCCGGCCAGGGCGTCCGCCCAGGCCCGGGTGTGGGTGGCCACCCCGGACATCCGGCAGAGCAGGTTGAGCGCCGTCCGCTCGGCGGTGAGCAGCAGCCGGGTCGGGCCGGTCACCGTGGCCAGCACGTCGCCGCGCGCCACCCGCGCGCCGTCGTGGGCCACCACGGACACCTCGACCGTACGGCCGGCGCCCGTCGCCTCGCCGACCAGCTCGAACACGGCCGCCGCCACGGCCAGCCCGGCCACCACGCCGTCGGCGCGGGCCACCAGGTCGGCCGTGTCGGCCTGCCCGGCCGGGATGGTGGCGACGCTGGTGACGTCGAGGAAGTCCGGCCCCAGGTCCTCGGCGAGCGCGTCGGAGATCACCCGCCGCACCCGCGCCGGGTCCAGGCCCGCCTCCCGCAGTGCCCGTTCCGTCGACTCCGTCATCGGGTCCCCTCCCACGCTTGCGTCAGCCGGCCCTGCGCCCCGACCGCGCCGACCAGGTGGCCGTGCCACCGCTCGTCGGCCGTCGGGAAGTCCTCCCGCCAGTGGCAGCCCCGGGTCTCCCGGCGGGCGTACGCGGCGGCGACCAGCGTCGACGCCACGGTGATCAGGTTCGTCGCCTCCCAGTCGGCCGTCCGGGGCCGGCCCTGGCCCTCGCCGAGCCCGGTCAGCACGCCGGCGGTCGCGGCGAGGGTGTCCGCCGAACGGAGCACGCCCGCGCCCCGGGTCATCGCCCGTTGCAGCGTCGGCGTCGCCTCGGCCGGCACCACCCAGCCCTCGCCGCCCACCCAGGCGCCGGTCGGCGCCGGCTGCGCCTGCTCGGGCAGCCCGGCCGCGATGTCCTCCGCGATCCGCCGGGAGAAGACGAGCCCCTCCAGCAGCGAGTTGCTGGCCAGCCGGTTCGCGCCGTGCACGCCGGTGCAGGCGACCTCGCCGCACGCGTACAGCCCGGGGATGGAGGTGCGGCCGCGCAGGTCGGTGCGGACGCCGCCCGAGGCGTAGTGCGCCGCCGGGGCGACCGGGATCAGGTCGGTCGCCGGGTCGACCCCGATGGCCAGGCAGGACGCGACGATGGTCGGGAAGCGCCGGGCCAGGAAGTCGCCGCCCAGGTGCCGGGCGTCGAGGAAGACGTGGTCCGCCCCGGTGGCCAGCAGGACCCGGTGGATGCCCTTGGCCACCACGTCCCGGGGCGCCAGCTCGGCCAGCTCGTGCTGCCCGACCATGAACCGCTTGCCGTCGCCGTCCACCAGGTGGGCGCCCTCGCCGCGCAACGCCTCGGAGACCAGCGGCTGCTGGGCGTGCCCGGCGCCGGGCACGCCGGCGGCGGCCGGGGTGATCAGCGCGGTCGGGTGGAACTGGACGAACTCCACGTCGGTCACCGCCGCGCCGGCCCGCAGCGCGAGGGCCACCCCGTCCCCGGTCGACACGGCCGGGTTGGTGGTGGCCGCGTAGATCTGGCCCATCCCGCCGGTGGCGAGGACGACCGCCCGGGCCAGGATGGCGCCCACGCCGTCCTCGCTGCCCTCGCCGAGCACGTGCAGGGTGATGCCGCAGGCCGGGCCGAGCCCGTCCGGGCCGTCCCCGGGGGCGCGCAGCAGGTCGAGCACCAGGGCGTGCTCGACCAGCCGGATCCACGGGTCGCGGCGCACGGCGGCGTGCAGCGCGCGCTGCACCTCGGCCCCGGTGGCGTCGCCGCCGGCGTGCACGATCCGGTCGGCCCGGTGGCCGCCCTCCCGGGTGAGCATCAGCGAGCCGTCCGGGTTGCGGTCGAACTCGGCCCCGATCCGCATCAGCTCGCGCAGCCGGATCGGGCCCTCCTCGACCAGCACCCGCACCGCCGCGGGGTCGCAGAGCCCGACGCCGGCGATCTCGGTGTCCGAGGCGTGCGCGGTCGGGGTGTCCTGCGGGTCGAGCACGGCGGCGATGCCGCCCTGCGCCCAGCGGGTCGACCCCTCGTCGATGTCGACCTTGGTGACCACGGTGACGTGCAGCCCCGCCTCGCGCAGGTGCAGCGCGGCGGTCAGGCCGGCCACCCCGGAGCCGACCACGATCACGTCGGTGGTCTCCACCCAGCCGGGCGCGGGGGCGGCCAGGAGGCGGGGCAGGGCCGGCAGGTCGACCGTCGGAAGGTCCATGCCCACAGTCAACCCGAAGGTCCTTCGCGCGGGGCGGCGGGGGCGGGACGAGTGGTTTGGGCCATCGGGTCCGGACGCGACCAGGGCGTGCCGGCCAACGTCACCCACGGCGGGGGTGCCCGCCTGGTCCGGCCGCCCGAACCGGCGCGGCGGCCGGCCCCGCTCGGCGCTACCGGGTGCGGACTGGGAGGGCCGCCGGGCCCGCGCCCCGCAGCGAGCCGGTCACCGTACGGTCGTCGAGCCAGAGGTAGCAGCGCACGCCCCGGTCACCGACGCGCCACCGGCCCGCCCCCGGAGGGCGGACCACCACGCCGCTACGGAAGCGCAGGTCGGCGTCGTCGGGCACGCCCACGTAGCGGCCGAGCACCGAGCGGCAGCCGGCGTACAGCGGGGCCCAGTCGGCGGCCCGGGTCGGGTAGGGGCGGTCGGGCGCCCGCCACACCCCGACGAACTCGGCGTCGTGCCTGGTGGCGCAGTCGACCGGGAGCAGCGTCCGCACCGACCCGCCCTGGGAGCGGGCCCGCTGGCAGCCCAGGCGCAGCGGGGACGGCCCGCGCAGCGCGTCGCGGAGGCTGCCGGTGCGGACCACCACCGTGGCGGCGGCCTCGGCGCTGCTCACCTCGGTCAGGTCGCACCGGTACCAGCGGGCGCCGGCCGCCCAGCCCGGCCCGGACGGCACCGCCACGGCCAGCCGGAGCCGCCCCGCCCGCCAGTCGGCACCCACGTGACCGGTCGCCCGGCCGTCGCAGTCGACGAAGGCGGCGCGCAACTCGGCCGAGCCGCCCGGCGGCGGGGCGGCCCGCGCGGCCGGAAAGGCGCCCACGTGCACGGTCTCGACCCGGTGCGGCGCGGCGCAGTCCACCGGCGCGTACGCCGCCAGGGTCACCACGTCGGCGAAGTCGGCGACCTGGCACACCCCGGCGGCCGGAACGAAGGGCCCGGGCGCGGGCGGGGCCGCCCAGTCGTCGACCAGGTCACCGTCCAGCCCGCCGGAGTCGGCGCACCCCGCCAGGAGAAGGGCCGCGGCGACGGCCGCGAGCAGGGTGGTCATCGCTCGGCGCATCGCGGCCTCCCCCAGCCACCCGCGTCTGTCGACGGGCAACCAGACTACCCAGAGACGACCGTCCGGTGACAGACCGCACATGCGCCCACTTGCCGGCGCTCCCGCGCACCCGCGGTCACAGTCCGGACGAAAGCGACAACGGGTCGCCCGGCCCGACCCGAGAGCGCGGGATCGCGCGGGGGAGGGCGGTCAGACGGCGGCGGCGAGGGGGTTGGGGATCGGGGCGCCGGCGGTGCCGGGGGCGGCGGTCGTCGGGTCGGTGTTCAACTCGACGACCCGGTTGTCGGCGTCGACGTGCACGACCCGCGGCCGGTACGCCCGGGCCTCGGCGTCGTCCATCTGCCCGTACGAGATGAGGATGACCAGGTCGCCCGGGTGCACCAGGTGGGCGGCGGCGCCGTTGATGCCGATCACGCCGCTGCCCCGCTCGCCCGGGATCACGTAGGTCTCCAGCCGCGCCCCGTTGGTGATGTCCACGATCGCCACCTGCTCGCCCGGGATCAGGTCGGCGGCGTCGAGCAGGTCCTCGTCGACGGTCACCGAGCCGACGTAGTGCAGGTCGGCCTGGGTCACCGTGGCCCGGTGGATCTTCGACTTGAGCATGGTGCGCAGCATCGGGGTGCCTTTCGCGGAAGGTGGCGGGGTGGGGTTCAGGAACGGGGGGCGAGCCGGATCGCCGCGTTGTCGATCAGCCGGGTGGCACCCACCCAGGCGGCGACGAGCAGCCGCGCCGGCCCGGAGACCGGCCCCGGATCCAGGTCCGGGTCGGTGAGCACCAGGTAGTCGAGCCGGGCGCCGGGCGTACCGGCGCCGAAGGCCGCGTGCGCGGCGGCGAGCACCGCCCCCGCGTCACCGCCCGCGTCGGCGGCCCCGGCGCCGGCCCGCAGCGCCGCCGACAGGCTCAGCGCGGCCTGCCGCTCGGCCGGGGAGAGGTAGCGGTTGCGGCTGGACAGGGCCAGCCCGTCCGGCTCCCGCACGGTGGGCACGCCGACCACCTCGACCGGCACGTCGAGATCCCGGGCCATCCGCCGCACCAGGGTCAGCTGCTGGTAGTCCTTCTCGCCGAAGAACGCCAGGTCGGGGCGGGTGAGCTGGAGCAGCTTCAGCACCACGGTGAGCACCCCGTGGAAGAACCCGGGGCGGCTCTGCCCCTCCAGGTCCTCCCCGAGCGGGCCGGGGTTCACCCGGACCCGGGGCTCGCCGTCCGGGTACATGTCCGTCACCGCGGGGGCGAAGACCACGTCCGCGCCGGCCCGCCGGCAGATCTCCAGATCGGCGTCGAGGGTGCGCGGGTAGCGGTCGAAGTCCTCGTTCGGCCCGAACTGCAGCGGGTTGACGAAGATCGTGACAAGCACGTGGTCGGCCCGCTCCCGGGCCGCCCGCAGCAGCGTCTCGTGCCCGGAGTGGAGCGCACCCATGGTCATCACGACGCCGACGGTGCCCTTCAGCCCGTCCCGCGCCGCGGCCAGTTCGGCGCGGCCGTGCACCAGTTCCGTCACGCGGTCCCCTCCGTCCACCGTCGGCCCGTTCACGCCGCCACCTCCCGCCGGTCGCCGGCGAGCACGCCGAGCAGCGACTCCGCGTCGACCGGCCGCAGCCGGCCCGCGGCGATGGCCCGGTCGGCCGTACGCCGGGCCAGGGCCAGGTAGGGCGCGACCGACTCGGGGGCGGTCGCGGCGAGCCGGGCCAGGTGCCGCTCGACCGTGCCGGCGTCGCCCCGGGACACCGGCCCGGTCAGCGCGTCGTCGCCGAGGCGCAGCGCGTTCTCCAGGGCGGCCCGCAGCAGCGGGGCGAGCACCTTCTCCGGCTGGGCCACCCCGGCGTCGCGCAGCCGGTCGGCCGCCTCGTTGACCAGGGTCACCAGGTGGTTGGCGCCGTGCGCCAGCGCCGCGTGGTAGAGCGGGCGGTCCGCCTCGCCGACCCACTCCGGCACCCCGCCCAGGTCGGCGACCAGCCGGGCGGCCAGGGGGCGCAACTCCGCCGGGGCGGTCACCCCGTACGAGATGCCGGCCAGCCGGGCGAGATCGTCCGGCGTACCGGTGAAGGTCATCGCGGGGTGCAGCGCCAGCGGACGGGCGCCCGCCGCGGCGGCGGGGGCGAGCACGGCCAGCCCGTGCGCGCCGGAGGTGTGCGCGACCACCTGGCCGGGGCGCAGCGCGCCGCCGTCGGCCAGGGCGGCGACCACCCCGGCGAGCGCGTCGTCGGGCACGGCGATCAGCAGCAGGTCGATGGCCGCCCGCGCGACGGCGGCGGCGGAGCGGCGGGGCACGCCGGGCAGCAGCAGCGCCGCCCGCGCCCGGGAGGCGCCGGAACCGGCCGTGGCGGCGACGACGCGGTGGCCGGCGGCGACGAGTGCGGCGCCCAGCACGGCGCCGACGCGGCCGGAGCCGACGACGCCGACGGTCAGGGAACGGGGGGTGGCGGCCGGCGGGACGGCGGCCCCGTGGGGGGTGGCCGGGCGCGGGCGCAGGGGTGCGCTCATGGCGACGATCCAGTCCTCGAGAAGGGGTACCGGTCGATCGCAAGTATGCGCCGGGGTGACGGAACCGGGACAAGGATGTGTGAAAACGTTCACCGATGGCCCCGACCCCGTGCAGCCGGGGCGGGACGGGCGGCCTCCCCGACCGGCTGCGTAGGGTCGGCACGGTGACGCACGCCGAACGAGGAACGGACTGATGTCGATCCGCTGGCGGGACGCGATGCAGCGGGCGCTCTACGGGCCGGGCGGCTTCTTCGTCTCCGGGTCGGGGCCGGCCGCCCACTTCCGCACCAGCGTGCACGCCTCGCCGGCGTTCGCCGCCGCGCTGGTGCGGCTCGTCGAGCAGGTCGACGCCGCCCTCGGCCACCCCCGCGTCCTCTCCGTCGTCGACGTGGGGGCGGGCCGGGGCGAGCTGCTGCGCGCCCTCTCCGCCGCGCTGGGCGCTGCCCGCCCGTCGGCCCGCGCCGGGTCGCCGCCCGCCGCCGCCCCACCCTCCGCGCCGGTCCCGCTCGCCGCCCGGGTACGCCTCACCGCCGTCGAGAAGGCGGCCCGGCCCGACGGCCTCCCCGAGCGGATCGGGTGGGTGGACGAGATCCCCGCCGGGCTCACCGGGCTGCTGGTGGCCACCGAGTGGCTGGACAACGTGCCGCTGGACGTGGCGGCGCGCGCCGGGGACGGCTGGCGGTACCTGCTGGTCGACCCGGCCACCGGGGCGGAGACCGTCGGTGACCCCGTCGGCCCCGCCGACGCCGACTGGCTCGAACGGTGGTGGCCGGCGTCAGCGGCCGGAGCCGACGAGACCGACCCGACCGGGTCACGGCACCCGGTAGGCGCGCGCGCCGAGATCGGCCGGACGCGCGACGACGCCTGGGCCGAGGCGGTCCGCAGGGTGGACCGGGGGCTGGCGCTGGCCGTGGACTACGGGCACCTGCGGGACGGCCGACCCGTGGACGGGACGTTGACCGGGTACCGGGGCGGGCGGCAGGTGCCGCCGGTGCCGGACGGGAGCCGGGACGTCACCGCGCACGTCGCCGTGGACTCGGTCGCCTCCGCCGGCGCCACGGTCGCCGGGTGCGCGTACGACCTGGTGTCGCAGCGGGAGGCGCTGCGGGCGCTCGGGGCCGACGGCGGGCGACCCCCGCTGAGCCTGGCCACCGGCGACCCGGCCGGATACGTGCGGGCGCTCGCCGCCGCGTCCGCGGTGACCGAGCTGACCGACCCGGCCGGGTTGGGCGGGCACTGGTGGCTGCGCCAACCGGTCGGCGTCGACCCCGCGTCGTTCATGGCACGATGACGGGCATGACCACGGACGCCGGTGACCTCCGCGAGCTGACCGTCGGCACCGGGGCAGGCGGGGAGCAACTCGGCACCGACATGGTGCTCAACATCGGGCCGCAGCACCCCTCCACGCACGGCGTGCTCCGGCTCAGGCTGGTGCTCGACGGCGAGCGGGTGGTGGCCTGCGAGCCGATCGTCGGCTACATGCACCGGGGCGCGGAGAAGCTGTTCGAGGTCCGTGACTACCGGCAGATCATCGTGCTGGCCAACCGGCACGACTGGCTCTCGGCGTTCTCCAACGAGCTGGGCGTGGTGCTCGCCGTGGAACGGCTGATGGGCATGGAGGTGCCGGAGCGGGCCACCTGGCTGCGGATGGCGCTGGCCGAGCTGAACCGGGTGCTCAACCACCTGATGTTCCTCGGCTCCTACCCGCTGGAGATCGGCGCGATCACGCCGATGTTCTACGCCTTCCGCGAGCGGGAGACCATCCAGGCGGTGATGGAGGAGGTCTCCGGCGGCCGGATCCACTACATGTTCAACCGGGTGGGCGGGCTCAAGGAGGAGGTGCCCTCCGGCTGGACCGGCCGGGCGCGGGCCGCCATCGCCGAGGTACGCCGGCGGATGCCGGACCTGGACAACCTCATCCGGCGCAACGACATCTTCCTGGCCCGTACGGTCGGCGTCGGGGTGCTCTCCGCCGCGGACGCCGCCGCGTTCGGCGCGTCCGGGCCCGTCGCCCGCGCCTCCGGCCTCGACCTCGACCTGCGCCGCGACGAGCCCTACCTGGCCTACGACCAGCTGGACGTGCCCGTGGTCACGAAGACCGCCGGGGACTGCCACGCCCGCTTCGAGGTGCTGCTCGACCAGGTGTACGCCTCGCTCGACCTCGCCGAGCAGTGCCTGGACCGGGTGGACCGGCTCAGCGGGCCGGTCAACACCCGGCTGCCGAAGGTGCTCAAGGCCCCCGAGGGGCACACCTACGCCTGGACCGAGAACCCGCTCGGCATCAACGGCTACTACCTGGTCTCCCGGGGCGAGAAGACGCCGTGGCGGCTGAAGCTGCGCACCGCGTCGTACGCGAACGTGCAGGCGCTGGCCACCCTGCTCCCCGGCTGCCTGGTGCCGGACCTGATCGCCATCCTCGGCTCGATGTTCTTCGTGGTCGGCGACATCGACAAGTGACCCGCCCGGCCGCGGCTCGCGGCCGCGGCTCCCGCTCTCGGCTCCCGTTGTCGGCCTCCGGTCGCGGCTTCCGCTCTCGGCCTCCGGTCGCGACGCCCGCTCCCGGCCTCGGTCGGGGTGGCCGGTCGCGGCGTGCGGTCGGGGTCAGCGCCAGCGGTCGGCGTTGCGGGCGCCGCCCGCGCGGGGCACGTCGTCCTGGGGCGGATAGCCGTAGCGCTCCTCCTGCCGCCGGCCGGGCAGCTCCGGCCCGGGCTCCGCCCGACGGGCGCGGTGCGCCTCGGGCTCGCGGGCGTCGTGCCGCGCCTCGGGCTGGTGTCCCCGCTGGCGGGGCGGACGCCACTCGTCGGGCATCGGCACCCCGCCGGCCGGCAGGGCCGGGGCGCCGTCCGGCTCCGACCAGCCGCCGCGCCACCCGTCGTCGGCCCGCTCCGGGCCCCGGCGCGGCTCCTCCCGCCGGACCGCCGCCCAGCGGTCCGCGACCCGGTACTCGGTGCCGGTGGCGTCCGCGTGCATTTCGGCGCGCCGCTCCCCGACCCGCAGCTCCCGGCCCCGGTCGTCGTCCCGCACGGCGGCCCACCGGTCCCCGGCGCGCAGCTGCGACCAGTACTCCCCGCCCTCCGCCCCCGCCTCGTCGGGCGGGTACGGTCGGCCGCGCCCGGGCGGTTCGGTCGGCGCCCCCCAGCCCGGTGCGCCCGCGCCGCCCCGACCCGGGTCGTTCCACTGCCGTCCGCGCTCGTCGGGCCGGCCCGGCCACTCCCGCTCGCCGGGCTGGGCGGACCACTCCCGCTCGCCGGGCTGGTCCGGCCGGAGCCGGTCGTCCCGGGCGGCCCCGGGGCCCGGCCGCGACCCGTCGTCGTCCCGACGTGACCGGTCGTCCCGATGTGACCGGTCGGCGTGGCGGGGCCGGTCGGCGTGGCTGGACCGGTCGTCCGGGTCGTCGTGCCCGTGGCCCGGCCAGGAGCGGTCGTCCGGCTCGCCCGGCCAGGGCTGCTCCTCCTGCGCCGGGGACCAGCGTCCCGCGTACCCGCCGCCGTACCGGGTGCCCCGGTCGCCGGGAACGGACGCGGCGCCGTCCACGATGGTGTGCCGCGTGGTGACGTGCACGGTCTCGGTGTGCCGCACCACCCCGAGCGGGCGGGGCGTGGGCTGGCTCCCCGGCTCCGCCGGCCGGGCCGCCCCGTACACGCCGGCAGTTCCGCCGCCGGCCGGCCGGTCCGCGCCGTACCCGCCAGCCGTTCCCGGGGCCGGCTCGTCCGTGCCGTACCCGCCGACCGGACCGGGCGCGGACCGCTCGGCCCGCGGAGCCGGCTGCGGCCTGCGGGCGGGCTCCTCGTCGTCCCGGTCGGCGCGCCCCCGGCGGGGCACCGCGTCGGCCTGCTCCGGCACCCGCCCCCGGCCGGCGACCGCGTCGTCCACGGACGCCCGGGCCCGGCCGGCAACGGCCGGGGCATCGACCCCGGCCAGCGCGGCGCTGCTGGCGTCCAGCCGCCGACGCAGCGCGGTGATCTCCTCCTGGGCCCGCTGGGCCTGGTCGAGTGCCTGGTTGCCGCGCTGGGCGGCGGCCACGATCTCCCCGCGCAACTCGCGGCGGAGCTGCTCGATCTCGTCCAGCAGCTCCTCGGTCCGGGCCGGGCCCGCGCCGTCGCGGCGCAACGCGATCGACAGGCCGATCAGGACGACGGCCGTGATGGCGAGCACGGCGGCGAAGCGCAGCGGACCGTTGCTGTCGGCGACGAGCAGGATCAACGCCGCCACCGGCGCCAGGGCGACACCGGCCCAGAAGAACACGGTGGGCAGCGGGATGTGCTTGTCGGCGGGGGCGACCGGGGCTGGCATGGGTCCGCAGCCTACCGAGACCTGCCGCGCCTGGGAAAGGGGTGAACGGGGCAACCGACATCTTCACCGCCGATCGCCCCCGTCGGCGTCGACCGACCGGCTGCGCGGGTCGACGTCGGCCCGCCCGTCGGCCGCCGGCGGCACGGGACCACCGGCGGCCGGCCGGGGTCAGCCGACGGCCAGTGCGCCGTCCGAGGAGAACACCAGGCCCACGCTCGCGGCCCCGGTCTTCAGCGCGTTCTTGGTCTGCGGGCCGCCCTGGTCCAGCGAGCTGAACGAGCCGGCCTTGAAGTCGTAGACCTGGACGAGCCCCGCCTGGCACTTCGGCCGCTGCGGGCACTCCGGCGGCCCGGCCAGCACCGTGGCCTGGCCCGAGCACTTGGCGGCCAGCTCGGAGAGCGTGCTGACGCCGTACTTGTCGGCGAACGCCTTGGTCACGGCGAAGGCGTTCTGGTCCTGCGCCGCCGCCGGCGTGCCGAAGACGAGGCCCACCTTGTCGCCGGCCGCCTTGAGCGCCGTGACGGTCTTGTCCAGCTCGGGCGAGGACACCGGCTGGGCGTCCTTGCCGTTGGCCTTCGTGTTCAGGAACTCGGCCATGGTCGCCGCGTACTCCGGGATCACCTGGATCTCGCCCTTCTCCAGGGCCGGCTCGTAGAGCTCGCGGTTGCCGATCTGCTGCACCTTGGCGTCGTAGCCGGCGGCCGTCAGGGCGATCTTGTAGAGCTCGGCCAGGATCTGGCTCTCGGTGAAGTTGGCCGCGCCGATCACGATCTGCCCGCCGGGCCCCTTGGCGACGCCCGCGGTGACGTCGTTGGCCGCCGCGAACTCCTCGGCCGCCTTCTGCGCCGTCTTGCGGTCGACGTCGACGGCCTTGTTGAGCTGGATCAGCTTCGGCGTGTCGAGCGCGGCCGAGACCTTGTCCAGCGCCGCGATCAGCTGCGGGTTGGCCGCGTCGGCGTTGACCGCCGGGATGACGTTGTCGGTGTTCTGGAGCTTCTTGTCGTCGTCGAGGACGACGAGCTGGTCACCCGCCACCGGCGCGCAGCCGGCCCCCGAGGCCGCCTGCTCCGGGGCGTCGGTGCCGGAGGAGCCGGCGTCGCCGCAGCCGGTCAGCAGCCCCGCCGCGGCGAGGGCTCCCACCGCACCGACGGCCAGGCGTGTACGTGCGCGCATCATTGCCCGCCTTCCGTGTCCCGGCGCGACCCTGCCGGGCCGGCCGCGTGTCCGACGGGCGATCTTCGTCCGGCCGCCCGCTGTGTCCCACGGGCGACTCCCCTGGGGCCGCCCGGTCTCCCACCCAACATCTTCCACGCGGGACCGACAACCCGGGAGCGAGTTTGTCACCGGATCGTCACCGCGTGCCTCGGCGGGCAGGCGCCCGACCCGGCGCCCGAAAAGCTGCGCGCGGAGAAGCTAGCCGCGCTCCCCCGTCCGCGCGCACCGGTCGGGCGCGGCGTGCGGGTGGGCGGACCACGCTCAGCCGCCGGCCACCGCCTGCGCCGCCCGGCGCCGCGCCCGACGGCGGCCGGCCCGCAGCGGGCGCGGCGTGACCAGCCGCTCGACCAGGGCCAGCACGAGTTCCAGCAGGATGGCGAGCCCGGCCACCAGCACGCCACCGGCGATGATCTGGCCACCACCGGCGGCGATGTCCAGCCCGAAGCCCGCCCGGATGATCTGGCCCAGACCGCCGCCGTTGACGAACGACGCCAGCGCGGCGGTCGCCACCACCTGCACCGCCGCCGTGCGGAACCCGGCGGCGAGGTAGGGCACCGCCAGCGGCAGCTCGACCCGGCGCAGCAGCTGCCACCCGGAGAAGCCCATCCCGCGCGCCGCGTCCCGGGCCTCCGGATCGGCCTGCCGCACCCCCGTGTACGCGTTCGCCAGCAGCGGCGGCACCGCGAAGACGGCCAGCGCGACCACCACCGACGGCCGGCCGAAACCGAGGAAGGTCAGCGGCAGGATGGTGAGCAGGGCGAGCGTGGGGATGGCGAGCGACACGTTGGACACCAGCACCACCAGGCCGCCGCCCCGGCCGGTGTGCCCGAGCCAGAGCCCGATCGGCCAGGCGACCAGGCAGCCGAGCGCCACCGCCGCCGCCGACATCGACAGGTGCTCACCCAGCCGGTCCAGGATGCCGCCCGGGTTCGTCCAGTTCAGCGGGTCGTTGAGCCAGACCAGCGCCGCCTCGACCGGATTCACCAGGCCAACCCTCCGTTCGCGACTGCGGGACTCCGCTGCGCTGCGTTCCTCGCGCTCACCGGGCCCGCTTCAGCCAGGGGGTCAGCAGCCGGCCCGCGCCGGCCAGGACCAGGTCGAGCACCAGGGCGAGCAGCACGCAGAGCAGCGTCCCCGTCATGATCTGCGCCTTGTAGAAGTTGTTCTGGAAGCCGGCGAAGATCAGCTGCCCGAGGCCGCCGCGCCCGATCACCACGCCCACGGTCACCAGGGCCACGGTGCTGACGGTGGCCAGCCGCAACCCGGTGAGGATGCCCGGCAGGGCCAGCGGCAGCTCGACCCGGAAGAGCCGGCCCCAGCGGCCGTACCCCATCCCCTCGGCCGCCTCGCGGACCTCGGGGGGCACCTGGTTGAGCCCGGCGACGGCGTTGCGGACGATCACCAGCAGCGCGTAGAGGACCACCACGCTGAGCGCGGTCACCGCGCCGATGCCGAGGTAGGGGGCGACGAACGCGAAGAGCGCCAGCGACGGCACCGTGTAGAGCACCCCGGTGAGGGCCAGGACCGGCCCGGCGAGCGAGCGGTACCAGTACGCGGCCACCGCCAGCGGCAGCGCGATCAGGGCGGCGATCAGCACCGCCCGGGCGGTCAGCGAGGCGTGCTCACGCAGCGCGGCGAGGATCGTGTCAGAGTTGTCCCGCACGTACTGCCAGGAGAACCACGGGTTACCCGGGTCGGCCCGGTAGCTCAGGCGGAAGGACATGTGTGGACGTTACCCCGGAGGGCACCGCCCCCGCCGAGCCGCGCGCGGCGTCGATCGCCCTGGAGGGCATCCGCAAGCGCTACCCGGACGGCACCGAGGCCGTACGCGAGCTGAGCCTGGACATCCGGGCCGGGGAGCTGGCAGTGCTGATCGGACCGTCGGGCTGCGGCAAGTCCACGGTGCTCCGGATGGTCAACCGCCTCATCGAGCCGACCGGCGGCCGGATCCTGCTCGGCGGCGAGGACGTCACCCGGGTCGACCCGGTCCGGCTGCGCCGCCGGATCGGCTACGTGATCCAGAACGTCGGGCTCTTTCCGCACCAGACGGTCAGCGCCAACGTCGCCACCGTGCCCCGGCTGCTCGGCTGGCCCCGCCAGCGCAGCCGCCGCCGGGTCGACGAGCTGCTGGAGCTGGTCGGGCTCGACCCGGCCACGTTCGGCCGCCGCTACCCGCACGAGCTCTCGGGCGGGCAGCGGCAGCGGGTCGGGGTGGCCCGGGCGCTGGCCGCCGACCCGGTGGTGCTGTTGATGGACGAGCCGTTCTCGGCCGTCGACCCGATCGTGCGGACCCGGTTGCAGGAGGAGTTCCTCCGGTTGCAGGCCGAGGTGCGCAAGACCATCGTGCTGGTCACCCACGACCTGGACGAGGCGGTCCGGCTGGGCGACCGGATCGCGGTGCTCTCCGAGGGCGGGCGCCTGGAGCAGTACGACACGCCGGCCGCCGTGCTCGGCGCGCCCGCCACGCCCTTCGTCCGGGAGTTCGTGGGCGCGGACCGGGGCATCCGCCGGCTGGCGGTCACCCCGGTCACCGGCGAGGCCGTCGAACCGCTGCCGGAGACCGGGGTGGCCGAGCTGCCGACGATGCCGGTCGGCGGCTCGGCGTACGACGCGCTGGGGGTGCTGCTGACCTCGTCCGCCGACCGGGTCGTGGTGACCGACGGGGGGCGGCCGATCGGCGTGCTCAGCCGGGCGCGGCTGCTCGAACTGGGCACGCCCGAGCGGTGAGGGCGGCCGGGTCAGGCGCGACCGCCGAGGCTGGCCGTGCCGATGATCCAACCGGAGAGGAAGCCGTAGGTCGCGCCGGTTCCGCCCGCCTGGATCGCCGTGAGCAGCGACGGTTCCGGGCCGAGGAAGGCGGCGAGCAGCGAGGCGAAGCCGCTGGCCAGGACGTACGCGGCCCAGCCGGAGAAGAACTGCGTCCCCGACCCCTGCACCCGGGCCACCTGCGAGGTGGGCAGCAGGTAGAGGAAGAGCGCCGCGAGGATGACCAGCAGGACGGCCCGCAGGTTCGCCACGAGCAGGTTGCCGGTCGCCCCGTCAGCGTTGAAGTGCCACGCCGGCCAGGAGAGCAGTTGCAGGTACCAGCCGCCGGCGGAGTTCGGGTCGGTGCCGGCGGCCCAGCCCACGTACGCCGGGCTGCCGCAGACCGCGACCAGGAGGAGCGCCGCGAGCGCGCCCGTGCCCGCCGCCGTCCCGTAGCGACCGCCGGTGCGTGACGGGTTGGTGAGCGCCATGATCGGATCAGTTCCCGGCGGACCGCGGGGGGCAAACCTGCCCGGGGTCGTGGGTCGCCGTCACGCTCGCGGGTGCTTCATCAGGTAGTCGATGAACGCGGCCCGCAGCAGCGGCGCCGACTCCTCGTAGCCGTGCCCGGTCAGCTCCCGCCACAGCGCCGCGGCCTCGTCGATCGTCGGCCCGACCGAGTTGGGCGCGCCGTCGAGGGCGGCGGCCTCGTCCGCGTTCGGCAGGTGCCGCAGCACGGACCAGAAGAAGCGCACGTCGCGGCGCTCCCGGGCGACCGTGAACGCCCGCTCCCGCAGCTCCTCAGTGGACAGCGCGTCGAGTTCCTCGAACGACGGGCCGGCGGAGGTCGATGGTGTGTCGGTCATGCCGCCGAGCCTAACCGGCGAGATCACTCCCGGCCCGGTGGACGCGGCACCGGCTCACCGCCCGCCGGCGTCCCACCGGCGCGGGCCGTTCTCCCAGCCGGGGTCGCTCCAGGGGTCCACCGGACTCTCGGGGGACCGCCTCGGCACTGCCGGCGGCCAGTCGCCGACCGGCTCCGGGTCCGCCGGGGGCGCCGTCCAGCCCGCGCCGATCCGGCCGTCCCCGGCGGGGACCGGCTCCGCCGCCGCGCCGGTCGCCGGCCGCCCGTACGCCTCGACCAGCCGGGTGACGAGCAGCCCGACGCCGATCGCCACCGCGCCGACCGCCCACCGGCTCACCGTCCAGCCCCGGGCCTGCGCGTACGCGAGGAGGACCGTGACCAGGCAGACCGCCAGCAGGGTGCCGAAGACCCCGCCCCGCCGGCCGTAGGCGCTGGTGCCGGCGAGCAGCGCCAGGCCGACCGCGAGCACCGTCCAGTCCAGCCCGGGGTCCGGCGCGACCGGGGCGATGTCCCGGCTGGCGGTGAGCATGCCGGCCAGCGCGGCCAGCACCGTGGAGCCGACGAGCGCGCCGGAGGTGACCACCGCCGCCACCGCGCCCCGGCGGCGGGCCGGGTCCACGACCGGGCGGAACCGCCCGACCACCCGACGCACGGCCCGCACCGAGCCGAACAGGCCGCCGAGCACCGCGACGGCCGCGAACCCGACGAAGAGGTGCAGGGCACCGCGCTCCGGGTCGTAGTCGCCCTGCGGCAGGACCGCCGCGGAGCGCTGCTCGACGTACACGATCACCGCGGCCGCACCGGCGAGGGACGCGGCCCAGCCGGGCACGTGCAGCACCACCACGACCAGCGCCAGGGCGAGCCCGCCCAGCGCGGCGACCGCCAGGGCCGGTCCGGCGGCGGCCTCGGCGCCCCGGTCGCCCTGCTCGGCGACGTGCAGCGCGGCGGCGACCGCCACCGGGCCGACGGCCAGGTTGACCGCGGCGGTACGCAGGGTCAGTCCGGCGGCCAGCGCCAGCAGCCCGAGCACGACCGCGTCGAGGAGCAGGGACCGCAGCCCGTCGCCGCGCAGCGCGGCCGGCTCCTCCCGCCAGAGCAGGTACGCCAGGACGCCCAGCCCGGCCAGGAGCAGCAGCTCCCAGACGACGTGCACGGCGAACCGGTCGCGGCCGGGTTCGCCGTGCGCGGGGTCGTCGAAGACGTTCTCCAGGACCGAGGCGGGGATGCCGGACGAGGGCTCGGGGGCCGGCTCACGCCCCGGTTCGTCGTGCCGCATGACGCCGCCTCCCACGTGGCCGCCCGTCCAGCCAGGTCCGACGCGCGGGCGGACCGGGGCGGCGTTGCTCTCCGGTCGCAGGCACCGTACCCGCGCGGGAGACCGGGCGTAACCCCCCGGGATCAGCGCGGGCCGGGGCGGCCCTCCCGGCCGCCGGGCTCGCGGTCCTCGTCGTCCTCCTGCTCGGGGACCCGGCAGGAGCGCTCCAGCCAGAGCGCCGCCGCCACCAGCGCCAGCCCGGCGAGCAGGCCGGCGCCGGCGATCGGCCGGTCGTCCATCGCGGCGTCGGTACGCTCCACGAGGAGCCAGCCGGTCAGCCCGGCGTAGAACCCGGCGAAGATCGCGCCGGCCAGCGCGGACGCCTTGGCCAGCACCACGAACCGGGCCACCAGCAGCGGGTTGACCGGGTCACGGCCCGGCCGGCGCTCGATGCGCCCCCGGGTGTTGACCGCGGCGTACGCCTCCAGCACGGCCAGCGCGGCGAGCGTGACCACCGGCAGCCAGGGCAGGTCCGGCAGGTAGTCGTAGTAGAGAGTGCTGATCAGCAGCCAGGCCAGCGCGGCGGCGCCGAGACCGGCCACCACCAGGGTGGAGATCCGGGTCGGGCCCATCCGGGACCGCTCGGGGCCCGTTCCGCCCGGTCGTGGGGATCGTGCCTGCGTCATGCCGGCCGGCTCCACTGGGTCATGCGGTCGACTCTATCGCCAGATCCGGCCGGGGGCGCAGATCCAGCGCGTCGTCGGCCGCCGGACCGTTGTTGAGCAGGTCGGTCAGCCAGCCGTGGCCGGGCAGCCGCCCGTACGGCTGGAGGTCGATCCACGGCCGCAGCACGAAGGCCCGCAGGTGGGCCCGGGGGTGCGGCAGGGTCAGCTCGGGGTCGTCGCTGAGCACCGGCTCGTCGCCGTCGGTCCACACGGCGATGACGTCCACGTCCAGGGTGCGCGGCCCGAAACGCCGCTGCGGGTCGCGGGTCCGTCCGGCGGCGCGCTCCGCCGCCCGGGCCCGCTCCAGCCAGTCGTACGGGGTCGCGGCCGGGTCCTCGGCGAGCAGCACGGCGTTCAGGTACGCGGGCTGGTCCGCGTCCCCCCACGGTGGAGTCTCGTAGACGCCGGAGACCAGGAGCACGCTGTCGCCGAACGCCGAGACGGCCGAGCGCAGGTGGGCCAGCCGGTCGCCGAGGTTGCTGCCCAGGGAGAGGACGGCGCGGGTCACCGGTCCCGCCGCCGCGTCATCGTGACGGCCACGTCGGTGAAGGCGTGCGGCACGGGCGCCTCCGGCTTGTGCACGGTGATCGTGGCGGCCTCGACCCGCGGGTCGGCCAGGCAGACGGCCAGCAGCCGGTCGGCGAGCGTCTCGATCAGGTTGACCGGCTCGCCGGTCACCACCGCGACCAGCCGCTCGGCCAGTTCGCCGTAGTGGACGGTGTCGCCCACCTCGTCGGAGCGGGCCGCCGGGGCGAGGTCCAGCTCCAGGACGGCGTCGACGACGAAGTCCTGCCCCTGGGCGCGTTCGAAGTCGTACACCCCGTGCCGGCCGTGCGCCCGCAGGCCGGTCAGCTGGATCCGGTCGGTCATCGGTCTCCTCCGTGGTCGGCGGCGCGGCCGGCGCCGGCGTGGGCCGGGCGGGCCCCGCCGGTGGACGCGGGTGCCAGGCGGGGCGCGCCGGTGGCCTGCCAGACGGCGAGGGCGTCCACGGTGGCGCGGACGTCGTGCACGCGCACGCCCCAGGCGCCGGCCGCCACCGCGAGCAGGCTGGTGGCGACGGTGGCCACGTCGCGGCCGTCCGTGGGGCGGGGGGTGCCGTCGGGGCCGGCCAGCAGCCGCCCCAGGTACGACTTGCGGCTGGACGCGAAGAGCAGCGGGAAGCCGAGGTCCAGCAGCTCGGACAGGTGCCGGCTCAGTTCCCAGTTGTGCGCGGCGGTCTTGGCGAAGCCCAGCCCCGGGTCGACGACGATGCGGTCGGCGGCGACCCCGGCCCGCAGCGCCTCGTCGACGCGGCGGCCCAGCTCGGCGCGCACGTCGGCGACCACGTCGGCGTAGCGGGCCAGCTCCCCCATCTCGCGGGAGTGCCCCCGCCAGTGCATGAGCACCCAGGGGCAGCCGGCGTCCCGGACCACCCGGGCCATGTCGGGGTCGGCGAGGCCGCCGGAGACGTCGTTGACCACGGCCGCGCCGGCGGCGAGGGCCGCCTCGGCGACCCGTGCGCGGGTGGTGTCGATGCTGACCGGCACGCCGGCGGCGGTCAGCTCCCGGATCACGGGCACCACCCGGGCCGTCTCGGTCTCCGCGTCGACGCGGTCGGAGCCGGGCCGGGTGGACTCGCCCCCGACGTCCACCAGGTGGGCGCCGTCGGCCCGCAGCCGCACGCCGTGTCCGACGGCGGCGTCGAGGTCGGCGTACCGTCCGCCGTCGGAGAAGGAGTCGGGCGTGACGTTGAGGACGCCCATCACCACCGGGGTCGAGGCCCGTACCAGATCGGTCACGGCTAGACGGTACCGGTCGACCGGGGCGCCCCGAGCGGGCCGGGTCGAGGGCGGTGACATGCGCATTCGAACGGGTGTACGATCGGTCGTCCGGGTCGGATCGGGCAGACTCTTCGCGGCTTGTCGCAAACAGTGGGTGCCCGTACGCTTTGGAATTGCCCGGCATCGAGATGGCGAAGCCTGGAGGGAGGGCCGAAGCGGGAAATTCCGCCCAAAGCTCACCACCCTCCGTGGTGGGTAACGAACGCAGGGTCGCCGACGCTGCGCACAGGGAGCACCGTTCCCGCCAGGCATGCCTACTGCACCACCGCGGCGCCGCCGGCCGCGACTTGGGGAGGTTCCAGTGATCGCCATCGAGCTGATGGACACGGCGACGTCCGCCGCCGCCCACACGCTCTCCGCCCTGGCGTCGACTCCACTCGCCGAGCCCGCGCCCAAGGGCATCGACACCGAGGGTGTCGTCACCTTCTTCGCCAGCAAGATCGCACCGATCCTGCTGGCCGTGCTGGGCGTCATCTTCATCGGGCGGGCCAGCCGGGGTGAGATCTCCAAGGTCCTCACCAGCTCGGCGATCGCGATCGTCGGGCTCGCCTTCATCGCCGGAGCCGCCACACTCTTCTTCATCGGCGACTACCTGATCGACCTGATCTTCGAATAGGCGCGGGCACGAGATGCGGCTGCGCACCGACGACGACATCTACCGGGCTCGCCTGGTCTACCTCGGGCCGCCCGGCTACACCCTTCCCGTCCACCTGCCGTACGCCCAGTACGGGCTGTTCATGCTGCTCGTCCCCCTCTACATGTTCATCCACTGGCTGTTCACGTTGCAGGTCGAGCTCTTCCCCGCCTGGGAGATCGCGCTCGCCATCGTGAGCACCTCGTTCATCTTCCGGTACGTCGACCCGGACCGGCCCGCGCGCATGGTGATCCGCACCGCGCTGACCGACTGGCGGCGGACCCGGGAGCCGGCCGCGGAGCAGCGGGACCCCCGCCTGGTCGGCAGTCGGATCAGGATCCGGGAGGAACTGGCATGACCGGTCGCACCCCGACCAGGCAGTCGAACGACGCGGATGAGGCGGTCGCATGAATCGCAGTTCCACGCCGGGTTCCCCGGCAGGGCGCCCGGCCGTCCCGCACGGTAACCGTGCGCGGTCGTTCGACTACCCGGACAATCCCGAGGCGGACGAGGTCGCCCTCGACCCAGCCCTGGTGACCACCCCCGGGCACGGTGGCGTGGGCGTCTTCCAGGCGCCCCGTCCGGCCCCACGCCGGATGCCGCCGGCCGAGCCGCAACCCGCCGGCACCGGCGACAGCGCCGACATCGACTCGCCCTTCCTCGACCTGTTCGGCGGCACGCGCCCCGGCGCGACCCGGCCGACGGCGCCCCCGCAGCGAGCCGGCGGGCGGGAGCAACCCGCCATCGGGCAGCAGCCGGCCGCCGCACCGGCCGCGCTCCCGCCGGCTCCCGCCGCTCCCCTGCCGCCGCCCGCCCGGGCGGGCCACGGGGCCGACGCCTACCGGACCGACCACCCGGCCGACGCGACCCACCGGACGTCCCCGGCAATCACACCAGCCGTCGAACAGCCCACGGCCGACGCGTACGAGCCGCCCGCCCGACCGGCCAGGTCCCGGGTGCCGCACCAGTCAGGGGACCGGCTGCCCACGCTCCGCCCACCGGCGGAGGCGGAGAACGCAGCGGCCGGCGTGCCGCCCGTCGCGGCGGCACCGCCGTCGTCCCACCCCGCCCCTCTCCAGCCGGCACCGCTCGACCCGCCCGCGCCGGACCCGGCGGCCGAGCCGGCGTCCCGCCGCAGCGGGGAGCGCCCGTCGGAGCGGGCCGGCCGGGAGGTGGCGCCGCCGCGGCAACGCTCCGCCGGCCGGCGCGACCGGCCCACCAAGCCCGTCCGGGTCAAGGCACCGAAGATCAAGTTCGGGGACCGGGACCCGGCGGTCGAGCTGGCCATCACCGAGATCGCCGGCCACCTCACCTTCACCCCCAACACCGTCACCGCCTGGTACTGGCTGCCGGAGGTGCGCTGGGCGTTCCGGCCGGACGCCGAACGGGAGGCGCTGCTCTCGGCGATCTCCGAGCAGTACGCCGGGCTGGCCGGCTTCCGGCTGCACCTGCGGCGCACCACCCGGCCCTTCCCGGCCGACGAGTGGGCCCGCACCATCGACGCGCACACCCACGCCCCGCTGCCCGACGTGCCCGGCACCGCCGGCTGGGGCGACCACCTGGTGGCCGCGCAGCGGCACCTGCTCTCGGTCAACCACGCCGAGGGGCAGACCTACCTCGGCGTCACCTTCGCCCGGCGGTCCCTCGGCGACTCGCTCACCGAGCGGCTGCTGCGCACCTTCGGCCGGGGCGTGGCCGAGGGCGAACGCCGCAAGCTCGGCCGCACCGTCGAGCAGTTCGACGAGGTGCTGGGCGCGTTCGGCATGCGCGGCCGGCGGGTCACCGCGCAGGAGCTGGAGTGGCTGCTCTACCGCTCGGTGGCGCTCTGCATGGCACCGCCCGGGCAGCTCTCCCCGCTCACCGACGGCAAGTGGGAACGCGGCGACCTGCTCGCCCTCACCGAGCAGGTCGAGCGCTACCGCACCCCGTACGGCTCCACCGTCAAGCTGGTCAACCGGATGACGGGCGAGGAACGGCACGTCGCCGTGCTGGCGGTCGGCCGGATGGAGCCGCTGGAGATCCCCGAGCGGCACGAGCCCTGGCTGCACTTCCACGAGCGGCTGCCGTGGCCGATGGAGCTCTCCACCCGCGTCGACATCCTCGGCTCGGGCGACTCCTTCCGTAACCTGGAGCACCGGCTGCGGATGATCCGCTCCCAGCAGCTCGACTACGCGGAACACGGCATCGACGCCCCGCCCGAGCTGGAGCGGCTGGCCAAGCGGGCCCTGGTGATCGGCGACGAGATGACCACCGGGCTCCCGGTCGACTCCGCCCGCGCGCACGGCTGGCACCGGATCGCCGTCGGCGGCCGCAACCGCGAGGAGTGCCTGGAGCGGGCCCGCCGGCTGATCCAGCTCTACTCCCGCGAGCTGCGGATCTCGCTGCAACACCCGAAGAACCAGGACTGGCTGGCCCGCGAGTTCATCCCCGGCGAGCCGATCGCCAACACCGGCTACGTCCGGCGGATGCCGGTCAACCTGCTCGCCGCCGCGCTCCCCCAGGCCGCCTCCACCGTCGGCGACCGGCGCGGCGACCTCATCGGGCGCACCGCCGGCACCTGCCGCCGGCCGGTCTTCCTCGACCTGCACTTCCCGATGGAGGTACGCGAACGCTCCGGGCTCGCCGTCTTCGTCGCCGAGCCGGGCGGCGGCAAGTCCACCCTGCTCGGCGCGCTCGGCTACCTCGCGGCCCGACGCGGGGTCCAGGTGACGCTGCTCGACCCGTCCGGCCCGCTCGCCCGGCTCTGCGCCATGCCGGAACTGCGACCGTACGCGCGGGTGCTGAACCTGACCGGCTCCGAGCACGGCACCCTGGCCCCGTACTCGCTCATCCCGACGCCGCTGCGCAGCGAGTTCGGCACCGGGGCCTCGGGTGACCGGGAGTTCGAGATCGCGGTCTCCAACGCGCGCGCCGAGCGGCGGATGCTGGTGCAGGACATCTGCATGATGCTGGTGCCCCCGCAGGTCGCCCGGGAGGCGTCCACCGCCACCCTCTTCCGGCACGCCGTACGCCAGGTGCCGGCCGAGGAGACCTCCACCCTGGACGACGTGGTCGCCTGCCTCAGCCAGCTCGACGACGACGCCGGCAAGGAACTGGCCAACCTGCTGCTGGACACCGCCGAGATGCCGCTGGCCATGCTCTTCTTCGGCCGGCCGCCGGAGGGACTGCTCGGCGCCGACGCCGCGCTCACCGTAATCACCATGGCCGGACTGCGACTGCCCGACCTGAAGATCGAGCGCGAATACTGGTCCGCCGAGGAGGCGCTGGCCCTGCCGATGCTGCACACCGCGCACCGGCTCGCCGTACGCCGCTGCTATGGCGGCTCGATGTCGTCCCGGAAGCTGGTCGGCCTGGACGAGGCGCACTTCATGGAGGGGTGGCGCTCCGGGCGGTCGTTCCTGGTCCGGCTCGCGCGCGACTCCCGCAAGTGGAACCTCGCCGCGCTGGTGGCCTCGCAGAACCCGCGCGACATCCTCGGCCTCGACGTGCAGAACCTGGTCTCGACCGTCTTCGTCGGCCGGATCGCCGAGGACGCGGAGATCGCCTCCGAAGCGCTCCGCCTGCTGCGGGTGCCGGTCAACGACGGCTACGAGGCCACCCTCGCCTCCCTCTCCACCGCCGACGCCACCAGCGCGACCCGGCTCGGCTTCCGCGAGTTCGTCATGCGGGACGTCGACGGCCGGGTGCAGAAGGTCCGGGTCGACGTCTCGTACGTCGACGGGCTGCTGGACCACCTCGACACCACCCCCGCCGCGATCGCCGCGGCGGCCGGGGTGCTGCCGGCCATCCTGCCGAACATGGAGGCGTGACATGGCGCGGGCCCGGGCACGGTTGGCGGCGTTCCTGCTCGCGCTCGGCGTACTCGCCGGGGCCACGATCGGCTGGCCGGCCGTGGGCGCCATGGCCGCCGCCCCCGCGCCGCTGACGGCCCAGGCGAAGGCCGACCTCTGCACCACCCCGGAGTGGCAGGCCGACTTCCGCACCTGCGTCGGCAAGCTCAAGGAAGTCGCCGACTCCGAGGTCAAGTGCCGGAACGCCCCGACCCCCGGTGCTCCCGACTCCGGGCTCGCCGGCTGGTTCGCCTCGCGACCGGAATCGGCCAAGCAGCCGGGCCCGAAGGGCTTCTACAGCGACTACGGCTACGCCGGATACAGCTACTCCACGTACGACGTCGACAGCGGTTGCGCAACCGCGGTGCTGCACCCCGACTACAAGTTCACCAACACGGTGGCAAATGGCGAGTTCATGATCGCCACGGCGATCGTGGGCGCCTCGAACGCACTGCGGGAACGTGCCTGGGACCCGCGCTCGATGTGGGGCTGGGCCGACCCGTTGGTGGACCAGGCGACCAAGGCCGTCTACCAGAAGGTGTTCAGCGTCTTCGGCATCGTCACGCTCTGCGTGGTCGGCCTGTACCTGCTCTGGCGCTCCCGCCAGTCCGACATGAGCAACGCGATGACCACGGCGGGCTGGGCGCTGCTGGTGATGGTGGCGGTGACCGCCCTGGCCGCCTGGCCGGTCAAGTCGGCCAACATCGCCGACGGCACCCTCGTCACCACCCTGGGCGTGGTGCACGACGCGGTCGGCCCGGCCACCAAGGACACTCCTCCGAGCCAGTGCGACGACCCAAATCCAGAGGCGTGTAAGGACAACCGTCCGCCCGCCGTGCGTGCCAGTGACACGGCGACGGAGGCCATGCTCTACCGCAACTGGCTGCGGGGCATGCTCGGCTCCGCGGACAGCGAGACCGCGAAGAAGTACGGACCGGCCCTCTACGACGCGAAGTCGCTCTCCTGGGAGGAGGCGGCGAAGCTCCGGTCGAATCCGGCCACGCGAGAGGCCACCATCAAGGCGAAGCAGCAGCAGTGGGCGCGGGTCGCGCAGCAGATCGAGACCGAGGACCCGGAGGCGTACGAGTACCTCCAGGGCGTCCGGGACATGGACCGGGTGGGCGCCGGGTTCATCGCGGTGCTGGCCGCAGTGCTCTTCGCGATGTTCGACCTGACCGCCTCGCTGCTGGTGCTGCTGGGCTTCCTGATCTTCCGCTGGGCGGTGATCGCCGCGCCGATCCTCGGCACGGTGGGCCTGATGCGCCCGGCCAGCGCGGGGCTGCGGCGGTTGGCGAACGCGGTGGTCGCCGCCGTCTTCAACATCGCCATCTTCGGCACCGGTGCCGCCATCTATCTCTTCGCGGTCGACCTCATCATGAGCACACCGACCCTGCCCGGCTGGCTCCAGGTGGTGCTGGTCTGGCTCTGCGGCGTGGTCGGCTGGCTGCTGCTGCGCCCCTACCGGCGGATCACCCAGCTCGGCGGCAAGGACAGCAGCGAGGCGGTCAGCTCGGCCGGTTCGTGGCACCGGCGCTTCTTTCGGGACATGCGCACGGCCGCCCGACTCGACGTCGCGGAACCCGGCGGCACGGCCGAGCCGGCGATGGGCCGGCGTCGTGGCGTCGTGGCTGAGCAGACCACCCTGCGGCCCGAGGCCAGGCGGGAGGATCCGGCGCACGCGCGTACGGGTCAGCAGGAGCGGCAGGCGGCCACCACCGGCGGGGAGGAGCGGCAGCGGCCCGACGGCCGCGAGCAGGCCGCCGAGGAGGCGAGGCCGGCCGAGGGCCGGGGCACCTCCCGCCCGGTCGCGCCCCAACCCCGGCGACGGCAGCCGTCCACCTGGACGGAGCCGGACGTGCCGGACGAGAACCCGTCGTTCGTCATCTACCGGCCCGGATCGGTGGAACGCGAGCCTGACCGGCCCACTCCACGGATCCGCACCGAGGCTCGGTGAGTGCGGTGCGACGGGCGGTCGAATTCCTGGTCACCCGGGTGCTCCGATCCCGGATCGGCATCGCGGTCGGTATCGCCGTGCTCGTGTTCGGGATCATCGGAGCGGCACGGCTGGTGTCCGGTCCCGGCGATCCCACCTCCGGGCTCAGCAACCGTCCGAGCCGGCCGATCACCACGGTCGCCCCGACCGCCGGTGACGACGGGGCGTTCTCGACGGGCGCTCCTCCCTCCCCGGTCACCCGCCCCGGCGACCTCACGCCGGAGCAGACCGCCGAACGCTTCGTCGCCGCCTGGCTCGGCAAGCCGGGCATCACGGCGGAGCGGTGGCAGGAGGACCTGCGTCCCCTGTCGACCCCGGCGCTGACCGACAAGCTGGCCGGCGCCGACCCGTCCGGGGTACCGGCCGGGCAGGTGGACGGCGACGTCACGCTCCGGCCCCGGGCCGAGAACTTCGTCGAGGTGTTGGTCCCGCTCGACACGGGACGACTCCGCCTCGAACTGGTGGCGCCCGACGGGCGGTGGCTGGTGGACGCGGTGGACTGGGAGCAGGAATGAGCGACGAGACCCGACCCCGCCGTCGGCAGCTCCGGCTCGGCGCACTGGCCGCCGCGCTGACGGCGACGCTCGCCCTGCTCTGCTGCACCGGCGGCGCGGGTGCCTTCTTCCTCACGGAACTGGGCGGCGAGTCCGCAGACCCCATGACGCCGGTGAGCATGGACTGCAAGGAGGACTACCGGGTCGACATTCGCGGCAAGATACCCCGGATGGCGGGATACGGTCAGGTCCAGCTCCGCAATGCCGCCCGCATCATCAAGGTCGGGCAGGAGATGAAGGTGCCGCCGCGCGGCTGGGTGATCGCCGTGGCGACCGCCATGCAGGAGTCCCGGCTGCGCAACCTAGCGAACCGGACCGTCGGCGAGTCCGAGAACCTACCCAACGAGGGCGTCGGTGCCGATCACGACTCCGTCGGGCTGTTCCAGCAGCGGGCGGGTTGGGGCACCGTCGCGCAGCGGATGACGCCCGAGTACGCCGCCCGGAAGTTCTACGAGAAGCTCGTCAAGGTGCCCGGCTGGGAGACGATGCCGCTGACCCGGGCCGCTCAGGCCGTGCAGATCAGCGCCTTCCCGGACGCGTACGCCAAGCACGAGGACATGGCCGCCCGGATCGTCAACGCGCTGGCCGGTGGGGCCGCCCGGATCGCGCTGGTCGACGGCAAGAAGGCGTGTGACCGGGCCGCCGCCGGGCAGATCGCGGCCTCGGGCTGGACGGCTCCCATTCCCGGCGGCGTCGGCTCGGGCTTCCGCACCGCGAGCCGACCCGGGCACAACGGGGTCGACATCGCCGCACCGAAGGGCACCGACATCCGGGTCGCCGCCACCGGACGCGTCCTGGTGTCCCGCTGCGACCCGGACAATCGGAACCGGCTCACGTGCAACGTCGACGGCTGGCCGAACAAGGGGGGCTGCGGCTGGTTCGTCGACGTCCTGCACGCCGGCGGCTTCATCACCCGCTACTGCCACATGGTGAGCAAGCCACGGGTCAAGGTCGGCCAGCTCGTCGAGGCCGGCGCGGTCATCGGGGAAGTGGGCAGCAGCGGCAACTCCTCCGGCCCGCACCTGCACTTCGAGGTACACGAGGACGGAGACCGGAGCAGCCGCGGCGCCATCGATCCGGTGCCGTTCATGCGGTCGCGCGGCGCGCCGCTCAAGGGCGTCGGATGAGACGCTCGCCGTCATGAACGAGCCGTTTCCCGACCCGTTCGCCGACCATCCGGACTGGGCGCCCCAGCCGCCCCGACCGATCGAGATCGTGCCAGCCACCGGCCGCGTCGAGCTCCGTGGGCGGCGCGTGCTGGTCGGCCTACCCGGGCTCGGCTGGCGCGGTGACCTTCGCGCAGACGACCGGGTGGTGCAGAACAGCCGGACCTACGTGCCGGTCATCCCCGAGCACGAGTGGTACCGCGCGGAATCCGACCAGGTGGAGGTCTTCGCGCCGCTGGTGCCGGTCGAGCGGGTCTGGGTGGAGACGGTGGGGGCCCGGCGGCCGGACGCGTCGGTGGACCGCGAGGCGGGCGTCCGCCTGGTCTCCCTGGACGCCCCGGCGCACCGCATGCCGACCCCGGTCTTCGAGTCGGACGCCGTCACAGGTCGCCGGGTGGTGCACGTCGTGGACTCCGTCGAGCACCGGGACCTGCGGGCCGTCACGGAGACCTACTCCGGCGCGGAAGGCGACATCTGCGTCCGGGTGACACCGGAGGTGGACTGGTACCGCTGGGCCTGGCGGGGCCAGTCACCAACCACAATGGAGGTTCCGGTACATCTCCTCTGGATCGAGTGACGCTCAGCTGGCCATACGGCCACTGCAGATCCGCCACCCTTCGTCTCGTTCGACCACATCGAACACCCAATCCTCGCGCCTGCTGCTGCGAGGCTGGCCGTTGACTGAGCTCGAGATGGTGAGCGTCGTGGCAACTGACTCACCCTCGCTCGTCTCGGTTCGGGTGAGCGGTCCCCAACTGACTCTGACTACGACGCCGAAGTTGGCCTCACGCTGCTCGATCTCGCTGCGCAACCCGGAAACTGCAGCTCGATCGCCGTTCCCCTGACAAGTGAAGAGGTTGGCGCGGGTGTCGTTGCGGTCCACGAGGAAGGCGCGCAGGTAGTTGTCCACCACCACGTCGGGCGCGCTCCGGTCGGGTGCCGCAGCCCGGTTGTAGAGCACGTATCCGGCGGCCACCCCGCCGAGGCAGAGTGCCACGACGACGCTGGTGACCACGGTGAGCACGGTGCGCAGCCGCCGCCGTGGCCGCTCCGGCGCCGGGGCCGGCGAGGGCGGCGCCAGGTGGTCGGAGGGGGGCCGTTGCGCCGGTACGCGGGAGACCTGGGAACCGGCGGGGGGCTGCACTGATTCCACCCCCTGAGGCTAGCGGCTGGGCGCGGTAGACCCAATGCCCCAGATCCAGCGGATCGTGACGGACCACTCCCCATCGGTGAGATCCACGACATCCCCGGCGCAGTGCCGCCGCGCATCCCGGACGAGTCGGCCCGACTGGGTTACGGTCTCTGCGCGGGGAGGGGTTGCCAGCCTCGGGCAGAGGGGGTGGACGCGGTGGCCGGTCCGAAGGCACGCACCAACCGCGCCGCCGCACTGCACAGGCGGGCCGCCGCCACCGCGACCGCCGCCGCCAGCGTCCTCGACGACACCCGGCCTGTCCCCGCCGACCAGCGCCGCCAGTACGAACTGGCCGACCGCCTCCGGTCCGCGGCGGCGGTGCTGGCTCCCGGCTGGGCGGGCGCCCCCCTGGAGACGACGGCACCGACCACACCGGCCGGTGAGGGGCCGCCGCCCTTCGTCCGCGTCGGGACGGCGGCACCGCTGGACGACGCCCGCTTCCCCGCCCTGGTGCCGCTGCTCGGCACGGGGCATCTCTCGGTGGACGTCGACACCCGGGATCCCCGGGTGGCGGGGCTGCTGCGGGGCGTACTCCTGCGGCTGCTCGCGGCGACCCCGGCCGGGGCGTTGCTGGTCCGCGCGGTGGACGCGACCGGCACGGCCCTCGCGCCGTTCGCGCCGCTCGCGGACGCGGGCCTGCTGCCGCCCCCGGCGGTGGACGTGGCGGGCCTGCGGGCCGTGCTCACCGAGGCCGAGCAGTGGGTGGCGCCGGGGACGAGCGGACGGCGCCGGCACGACCGGACGCTGCTGCTGGTGATCGCCGCCCTGCCCGAGTCGACCGGAGCCACCGACCTGGCCCGGATCGAGGCCCTGGCCGAGCCGGGCCGGTCCGCCGGCCTGCACCTCGTGGTGGCGGGCTGGCCCCCGGCGGGCGACCGGGAGCCGCTGCCGCGGGCCACGACGCTGGCGGTCCGCACCGCGTACGCGCTGCTGGGCGACCCGCCCGGCGGGTCGTTCGCCGGCCCGGGCGCCGATCCTCCGGGCGGGCTGAACTCGCCGGTCTTCATCGAGGCGGACCCGCCGGCCGAACTCGTCGACGCGGTGTGCCGCCGGCTGGCCGCGCAGGTGGAGGCGGGCTCCCGGCTGGCGCTGACCGATCTGCTGCCGGCGGCCGACGAGGAGCTGTGGACGGCGAGCGCGGTGGGCGGGCTGACCACGACCGTCGGGGACGCCGGGGGCCGCCCGGTGTCGCTCGGTTTCACGGAGCTGACGCCGCACTGGCTGGTCAGCGGCCGGTCGGGCGCGGGCCGGTCCACCTTCCTCACCACCGCGCTGCTCGGCCTGACCGCCCGGTACGGCCCCGACGAGCTGGCTCTCTACCTGGCGGATCTCGCCGACACCGAGTCCTTCGTGGAGTTCCTCCAGACCGAGCGGGACCGGTCGTGGATCCCGCAGGTCCGGGCCGCCGCGATGGCCGCCGACCGGGAGTACGTGCTGAGCCTGCTCGACGAGCTGGTGGCGGAGGTGCGGCGGCGCGAGGAGGCGGGCGGCCGGGCCGGCGGGCAGCGCTTCGCCGAGCTGCGGGAGCACCGCGCCATGCCCCGGGTCGTCTGCGTGCTCGACAACCTCCCGCTGCTCTTCGCCGAGCGGGATCGGCTGGCCGCCGACGCCGCCGCCCGGCTGGACGTGCTGGCCCGCACCGGGCGCGCGTACGGGGTGCACCTGGTGCTTGCCGGAGAGGGCGACCTGGGGTTGGGCTCGCGTACGGACCGGGACTCGGTGCTGGGGCAGTTCCCGGTGCGCGTGGCGCTGCCCGGCGGGGGCGCCGTGCTGGAGCCGACGAACGACTCGGCCGCCGGGCTGCCGGTGGGCAGCGCGGTGGTGAACACCGCCGGCGGGCTCGGCGGGCCCCGGGGCGCGATCCGGGGGCACGAGCGGATGGTCCGGTTCCCGGACCCGCAGGACCACCCCGACACGGTGGAGGAGCTACGGCACCGGCTGTGGTCGGCCCGCCCGGAGGGGTCCACCCCACCGGTGGTCTTCGCCGGTTACGCACGCCCGCTGCTGCGCAACGATCCCCGGCACCGGGCCGCGCTGGCCGGGCAGGCGCCCGGCCCCGCCGCCCTGCTGGGCCGGGCGGTGGACGTGCCCCGGACGACCGTGGCGGTGCCGCTCGGGCCGGCCCCGGGGCGGAACCTGGCCGTGCTCGGCCCCGGGCCGGAGGCGGTCCGGCTGCTGGCCACCGCCGCGCGCAGCACCGCGGCGCACCACGAGCCGGGGACCGCCCGCTTCGTGCTCGCCGCGCCGGACGAGGACTGCCGGCCGGTGGTCGAGGCGTTGGCGGCCGAGCTGGTCGGGCGGCACCCGGTGGACACCGTGGACCTCGCCGGCCTGCGCGCCGCCGTGGACGATCCCGTGCCGGCCTACCTCGTCGTCTTCGGACTGGACGTGCCGACGCCGGAGCAACTGCCCCCGGAGCGGCTGCGCGCGCTGCTGCGGGAGGGACCGCCCGCCGGCCGGCACCTGCTGGGCCGCTGGCGGACGGTGCCGTCGTTCGCGGCGCTGCTGGAACCGGAGGGCGAGGTGGACAAGCTCGCCGCCGTGGCCGTGGTGGATCTGCCGGGCGCACAGCTCGCGTCGGTCTTCGGCCGGCAGGTGCAGTGGCGGCCCCGCCCCGGCCGGGCGGTGCTCTGGGACGGCCCCGGCGAGCAGGGCACCGTGCTGGTCCCGTTCGCCGAGGAGGGGGAGGCGGTATGACCCGCGGCGGGGCACGGACCACGGCGGGGCACGCCGCGCCGGGACGGCAGCGTTCCGGCGCCGACCCGACATCGGAGCGTACCGACGCGGACGGGCGGGCGGGATCCGTCGACGCGGTGTCCGTCGCGTGGACCGAGTACCTCGCCGCCGCCCGCCAGCTCGACGGGATACGCCGTGACGCGGCCACCGCCGCCGGCGAGCAGGCCCGGTCGGTGCAGGCCGCCCGCGAGGAGCTGACCGCCGTACGCACCCGGCTGGCGTCGCAGGAGGCCCGGCTGCGCGAGCGGGGCGTACCGCCGATCTCGCTGGTCCCGACGCCGCCGGAGGTGACCGAGGCGGCCCGGTCGATGGCGGGCGGGCCGGCGGCGGTGCTGGCCGCGCTGCGCGCCGCCCGGGGCCGGGCGGACGCCGCGGACGCGACGCTCTCCGCGCGTGGGCTGCCCCGCCTGGCCGGCTGGCCGCCGCACCTGCGGAACCTGCTGGTGTACGCGCCGCTGGCGCTGCTGGTGCCGGCGATCCAACTGGCGTTGTTCGTGGCGACCGGCACCGGGGCGGCGAGCGTGGCCGCGCTGGTCTGCGGGCTGCCGATGCCGGCGGTGGCGTTCGCGGCGGGCTGGATCGGCGTCGGGCGGCTCTTCCCGCCGCCGGAGGGCGGCCGGGTGCAGCGCACGACCCGGCTCGGCGCGCTGGTGTGCCTGGTCCCGGCGGTGCTGGTCAGCGCGGGGCTGTTGCTCGCGATGCTGGCCGGCTGAGCCTCGCCGCACCGGCCCACGTCGGCCCGCTCGACGTCGCCGTCGGGTCCCGGTGGCGATCCTCGACGCTGACGCGCGACGGCCGGCCGACCCGGGTGCGGGGCGGCCGGCCGGTCTGTCGCGGTCAGCGGGGGATGATCAGCGCCATCGCCTCGGCGCGCGACTTGGCGTCACGCTGGAGGGTGCCCCGCACGGCCGAGGTGATGGTCTTGGCGCCCGACTTCTGGATGCCGCGCATCGCCATGCACATGTGCTCGCATTCGAGCACCACCACCACGCCGCGCGGCGCGAGCCGCTCCATCAGCAGGTCGGCGATCTGCGAGGTGAGCCGCTCCTGCACCTGCGGCCGGCGGGCGAATACCTCGACCAGCCGGGCCAGCTTGGACAGGCCGGTGATCCGGCCGTCCGGCCCCGGGATGTAGCCGATGTGCGCGCTGCCCCGGAACGGCAGCAGGTGGTGCTCGCAGAGGCTCATCACGTCGATGTCCCGGACGAGCACCAGCTCCTCGTGGTTGGCCTCGAAGGTGGTGCTGAGCACCTGGGCCGGGTCGACCCGGAGGCCGGCGAAGAGTTCGGCGTACGCGCGGGCGACCCGGGCCGGGGTCTGCTGGAGCCCGTCGCGGTCCGGGTCCTCCCCGACGGCGATCAGGATCTCGCGGACGGCCTTCTCGATCCGCCCGAGGTCCATGGTCTCCTCGATGGGCCGACCGGTGAGCCTGCCGCTGATCAGGCGCGCGGCGACGTAGTCGAGGGTGTCGTCACCGTCGGGCTCGGTCGCGGAGACGGCCAGTTCCCGGTGCTCCCGAGAACTGGCCGTCGGGTCGGTGCTCAGTGCGTACCGTCCGAGTTGTTGGAGTTGTTCGAGGTGCCGCCGCCCACCGTCGCCTGAGCGCCGTCGGCCTGGGCCTGCACCTTGAGCGCGTCCTTCTCCGCCGGCGTGAGCACGGGCGGCTCGGTGGAGGGCTGGCGCTTGCCGAAGCCGTTGTACGGCGCCATCGGCGGCCGCTTGGCCACCCGGGCGCAGATCCGGGCCATGTCGGCGGTGGAGAGGGTCTCCTTCTCCATCAGCTCCAGCACGATGTTGTCCAGGACGTCCCGGTATTCCACCAGGATCTCCCAGGCCTCGTCGTGGGCCAGCTCGATCAGCGCCCGCATCTCGCCGTCGATCTCGGCGGCGACGGCGTCGGAGTAGTCCCGCTCGTGGCCCATGTTGCGGCCGAGGAACGGCTCGTCGCCGCTGGTGCCGTACTTGATCGCGCCGAGCTTGGAGCTCATGCCGTACTGCGTGATCATCGCGCGGGCCAGCTGGGTGGCCTTCTCGATGTCGTTGCCGGCGCCGGTGGTCGGCTCGTGGAAGACCAGCTCCTCGGCGGCCCGGCCACCCAGCGCGTACGCCAGGGTGTCGATCATCTCGGCGCGGGTCTGGGTGTACTTGTCCTCGGTGGGGAGGACCAGGGTGTGGCCGAGCGACCGACCGCGGGACAGGATCGTCACCTTGTGCACCGGTGCGGCGTGCGGCAGCGCCCAGGCGACCAGCGCGTGCCCACCCTCGTGGTACGCGGTGATCTTCTTCTCCTGGTCGCTCATCACGCGGGTCCGGCGCTGCGGACCGGCGATCACCCGGTCGATCGACTCCTCCAGGGAGTCGTTGGTGATCGCCCGCTGGTCCTTGCGGGCGGTGAGCAGCGCGGACTCGTTGATCACGTTGGCCAGGTCGGCACCGCTGAAGCCCGGGGTGCGCCGGGCCACCGAGTCGAGGTCGACGTCGGGGGTGAACGGCTTGCCCTTGGCGTGCACCCGCAGGATCGCCTTGCGGCCCTCCATGTCGGGGGCGTCCACCGGGATCTGCCGGTCGAAGCGGCCCGGGCGCAGCAGCGCCGGGTCGAGGATGTCCGGCCGGTTGGTGGCGGCGATCAGGATGACCCCGCCCTTGGTGTCGAAGCCGTCCATCTCGACGAGCAGCTGGTTGAGCGTCTGCTCGCGCTCGTCGTGACCGCCGCCCATGCCGGCGCCGCGGTGGCGGCCGACGGCGTCGATCTCGTCGACGAAGACGATGGCCGGGGCGTTCGCCTTGGCCTGCTCGAAGAGGTCGCGGACCCGGCTGGCGCCGACACCGACGAACATCTCCACGAAGTCCGAGCCGGAGATCGAGTAGAAGGGCACCCCGGCCTCGCCGGCGACGGCGCGGGCCAGCAGCGTCTTACCGGTGCCGGGCGGGCCGAAGAGCAGCACGCCCTTCGGGATCTTGGCGCCCAGGGCCTGGTACTTCGCCGGGTTCTGCAGGAAGTCCTTGATCTCGTGCAGTTCCTCGACGGCCTCCTCGGCGCCGGCCACGTCCGCGAACGTGGTCTTCGGCGTATCCTTGGTGATCATCTTCGCCTTGGACTTGCCGAAGTTGAGCACCCGGGAGCCGCCGCCCTGCATCTGCGACATGAAGAAGAGCAGCAGGAGCACCAGCAGGGCGATCGGGAGCAGGTTGACCAGCAGGCTCACCCAGATGCTGTCGGACGACACCTTGGCGTCGGCCGGACCGGTGACCCGGTTGTTGGCCTTGGCCTCGAGGACCTCGTTCCAGACCTCGTTGCCGACCTCGTAGGGGAACTGCGCCTCGATCCGGTCGGTGGTGGTGTCGCCGAACTTGACCTTCTCGGCCAGGTCGAGCTGGATCGTCTGTTCCTTGTCCTGGAAGACGACCTTGTCGATCTTGGGCTGGCCGGTGTTGAGCTGGTCGAGCGCAACGGAAGTGTCCACCCGGTGGTAGCTGGGACCAGCGGTGAACAGTTGACTGAGCACAACGGCGCCGAGGATGACCAGGATGATCCAGACCACCGGTCGGCGGAAGAAACGCGTACGTTCCATGCTGTTGTCGAGCGCCGAGGCGCCCGCATCCTCCTGATCGACGTCCTGACCGTCTGATGGTGTCGCCGCCTGCGGCGGCGGCTCGAGCCGCCGTGCGGGCCGGCTCGACCCCGAGGCGCGAAACTGCCGCGCCGCGGTCATTCGACGGTACACCGTGCACGCGAGGAGTGAGCTTGCGAGCCCCGCAGTCGCGCACAAGGAGAGCAGCTGTGCGCGCAGCGAGCGAGCTTGCGAGCCCCGCGATCACGCACGATCCGAACATCGCGCGTGCGCGGAACGCGCCTGCAAGCCAACAAATTACGCGTAGGGCGAACCGGGTCCAACCGACGTGACGGGAGCTCCGCGCCCGCCCTCCCGACCGCCGGTCTCCGCGGTTCGAGGGGGCCGGGCATGGAGGGTGCCTCCACGCCACCGGCCTCCACCGTAGTCCGATTCGCTGAGAACCCGCTGAACGTCCGCTCGATGGGCGCCGATGCGAGAAGGGCTCAGGCCAGGGGCGAGGGCGGCTCAGGTCCGGGCGTACACCTCGGGCTTGAGCACGCCGACGTAGGGCAGCTCGCGGTAGCGCTCGCCGAAGTCGAGGCCGTAGCCGACGACGAACTCGGTTGGGATGTCGAAGCCGACGTACTTCACCGGGACCGGCACCTTGACCGCGTCGGGCTTGCGGAACAGCGCGACCACCTCGACGCTCGCGGCCGAGCGGGACTCCAGGTAGCGCAGCAGCCAGGAGAGGGTCAGGCCGGAGTCGACGATGTCCTCGACCACGACCACGTGCCGGCCGGCGATGTCCCGGTCCAGGTCCTTGAGGATGCGGACCACCCCGGAGGAGGTGGTGCCCTGGCCGTAGGAGGAGATGGCCATGAAGTCCAGCTCGGCGGGCGGCCCGCTGCGTCCCAGCGCCCGGGCGAAGTCGGCCATGAACATCACCGCGCCCTTGAGGACGCAGACCAGCAGGAGCCCGTCATCGACGTCGGCGTAGTCCGCCGAGACCTGCTTGGCGAGTTCCGCGGTCTTCTCGCGGATCTGCGCCTCGGAGATGATCACGTGGTCGATGTCGGCGTCGTACCAGGAGCCGTCAGCCATGACTCCTAGCCTGCCGTACGCCGGCTGGCCTCCGTCGGCGGGGCCGCCCCTTTTGGGCGCGGTCCCACCCCGGACGAATGGCACGAAGGCCGCGATCCACCTCAGCAGACACGCGACCGCCAGCGGCGACCGTCGTCGGACGGCTTCCAGTCGGCCGAGTCCCGGGTGTCGGCGGTGAGGCCGACGGCCGAGGCCAGGGCGAGGACGACGAAGAAGAACAGGAAGAGCAGGATCTCCATGGCGGCGCTCGCTTTCGCATGGTTGCTGTCGTTTTCGCCGCCGGTGCGCACCGGACTGGAACCAGTTTCCGTCGACCGCCACCGCCCGGACAGTGGCAGGAATGCCATGCGCCCTCGATTTCCTGCCACCCGGACGGTTACCCTCGTCACATGCTGAGATCGGTCGCCGTCCTCGTCCTGGACCAGGTCGCCACGTTCGAGCTCGGGGTCCTCGCCGAGGTCTTCGGGACCGACCGCACCGCCGACGGGTTCCCCGGACACCGCTTCCACGTGTGCAGCCCCGACGGGGCTCCGGTCCGCACGTCGTCGGGCTTCCACCTGACCCCGCACACCGACCTCGGCCCGATCGAGGAGGCCGACCTGGTCGCCGTCCCGGCCCACCAGCACGGCACCGTCGTGCCGGCCACCGTGCTCGCCGCGCTGCGCCGGGCCGCCGACCGCGGGGCGTACGTGTTCAGCGTCTGCTCCGGGGCGTTCGTGCTGGGCGAGGCCGGCCTGCTCGACGGCCGGGACTGCACCACCCACTGGCGGTACGTCGACGAACTGCAACGCCGCCACCCGACCGCCAGGGTCCGGTGCAACTCGCTCTACGTGCAGGACGACCGGCTGCTCACCAGCGCCGGCACGGCGGCCGGCATCGACGCCTGCCTGCACCTGATCCGCCAGGAGCACGGCTCGGCGACGGCCACCCGGCTGGCCCGCCGGATGGTCGTCCCCCCGCACCGCGACGGCGGGCAGGCGCAGTACGTGGAGGCGCCCATCCCCAAGACCCCCGAGGCGCCGACCCTGGAGCCGGTGCTGGAGTGGCTGATGGGGCACCTGGACCGCCCGGTCACCGTCGACGAGCTGGCCGCCCGGGCGGAGATGTCCCCGCGCACGTTCGCCCGGCGGTTCCGCGCCGAGACCGGCACCACCCCGCACGACTGGCTGACCAACCAGCGGGTGCTGCTGGCCCGGCGGCTGCTGGAGGAGACCGGGCTCAGCGTCGAGGCCGTCGCCGACCGGGCCGGCTTCGGCGACTCGGCGGCCCTGAGGCACCACTTCGCCCGCCGGGTCGGCGCCACCCCGCACACCTACCGGAGCACCTTCCGCGACCGGGTGGAAACCTGAGGCCCGGGCCCACGACGACCGCCCGCATCGCCGGGGGCGTGGCACTCGGCCGGGCCGGGGCTCCGGTCACCAGCCGCCCATCCCGCCGCCCACCCGGGGCTCCGAGCCGACGACGTAACCGCCGTCCGGCAGCCGCCAGATCGCCTGCCCGTGCCCGAAGACCGCCGGCTCCTCCGCGACGGCGATCTCGTGGCCCCGGGCCCGGAGCTCGGCGACCGCGGCCCGCCCCTCGGCGGTGGCGACCAGCTCCGGCTCGACCAGCACCGACCGGCCGGCATGCCAGTACCAGCGCGGCGCGTCCAGTGCCGCCTGCGGGTCGAGCCCGCCGTCCAGGGTCGCCGAGACCAGTTGCACGTGCCCCTGCGGCTGCATGTGCCCGCCCATCACCCCGAACGGGCCCACGGGCCGCCCGTCGCGGGTGAGGAAGCCGGGGATGATGGTGTGGTAGGGCCGCTTCGCCGGCCCCACCGCGTTGGGGTGGGCGGGGTCGAGGCGGAACCCGAGCCCCCGGTTCTGCAGGGCGAAGCCGTGCCCGGGCAGCACCACGCGGGAGCCGAAGGCCAGGTAGGTCGACTGGATCAGGCTGACCATCATGCCGTCGGCGTCGGCGGTGCAGAGGTAGACCGTGCCGCCGCGCTCCGGGTCGCCGGCGGTCGGCTCCCCGGCCCGCTCGGTGATCAGCGCGCGGCGGGCCGCCGCGTACTCCGGCGAGAGCAGCGCCTCCGTCGGCACCGGCACCCGCTCCGGGTCGGCGACGTGGGCGTGCGCGTCGGCGAAACCGAGCTTCATCGCCTCGATCTGCCGGTGCAGCCGCTCGGCGAGCGGCAGCCCGGCGAGGTCCGCCCCGTCCAGGATGTGCAGCGCCAGCAGCGCCGCCAGGCCCTGCCCGTTGGGCGGCAGTTCCCAGACCTCGTGGCCCCGGTAGGGGGCGGCCACCGGAGTCACCCAGGTCGAGGTGTGCCGGGCCAGGTCGTCGCCGGTGAGGAGGCCGCCGGTGCGGGCCGCGTGCGCGGCCAGCGCCGCCGCGATCCCGCCCCGGTAGAAGTCCTCCGCCCCGGTGTCGGCGATCAGCCGCAGGGTCTTCGCCGCGTCCGGGTTGCGCCACCGCTCCCCGGGCCGGGGCGCCCGGCCGCCGGGCGCGAACAGCCGGTCGAACTCGGCGAACTCCGCGCCGGTCGGGCCGGGCGCGGCGAGCGCCCGGGACCAGATCCCCGCCACGCCCGGGGAGACCGGGTGACCGTGCTCGGCGTAGCCGATCGCGTCGGCGAAGAGATCGGCGAAGGGCAGCGAGCCGAACCGGTCGTGCAGGTCGCGCCAGCCGGCCGGCGCGCCGGGCACGGTCACCGGCAGCCAGCCCCGGGCGGGCATCACCGGGCCCGCCCGCTGTGCGCCGCCCAAGGCGTCGACCGGGGCCGCGCCGCGCCCCCCGGTCGCGGCGAGCACCAGCTCGCGGGTCAGGGCCGCCGGGGACCGGCCGGAGGCGTTGAGGCCGTGCAGCCGCTCGCCGTCCCAGACGATCGCGAAGAGGTCGCCGCCGATGTCGTTGGACGGCGGCTGCACCACTGTCAGGGTGATCGCGGTGGCCAGCGCGGCGTCGACGGCGTTGCCGCCGCGTCGCAGCACGGCCAGGCCGGCGGCCGCGGCCAGCGGCTGGCTCGTCGCCACCGCGCCGTGCGGCGCGTAGAGCGGCTGTCGGGGGTACGCCATGCGCCATGTCTACCGCCTCCCGGCGGATCCCGCGGCCCCGGGACCGGGCCCCGGCTTCTCGGCGCAGCGGATCAGCGGGGGCCGATGGCGGCGAGCCGGCCGTCGCGGCGGAGCACCCGCAGCCCGCCCGGCAGGTGCGCCGCCCCCTGCCCCCGCCAGCCGGTGACCAGCGTGTCCAGGGCTGTCACGTGCCGGTGCGACAGGGCGGCGGGCGGGGCGCCCAGCTCCCGGGCCCAGGCGTGCAGCACCCGGCCGCGCACCGCGGGCGGGAGATCGGCCAGCGCCCGCACCGCGAGCCCGCCGTCGGGGTGGCGGACGTCGACCAGCGCGGCGGCGGCCAGCTCGTCGAGGACGGCGTTGTCCGCCGCCACCAACCGGGCGGTCCGCGCCAGGTTGTCCAGCACCCCCGGCCCGAGCGCGCGGACCAGGGCGGGCAGCAGGTCGGCGCGGACCCGGGCCCGGGCGTACGACGGGTCGGCGTTGTGCGGGTCCTCCCAGGGGCTCAGCCCGAGCACCGCGCACGCCGTGCGGGTCTGCTCCCGGCCGACCTCCAGCAGCGGGCGCAGCAGCGGCACCCCGTCGAGGTCCCGTCGGGCGGGCATCCCGGCCAGGCCGCGCGGGCCGGCGCCCCGGGCGAGCGCGAGCAGCACGGTCTCCGCCTGGTCGTCGCGGGTGTGGCCGGTGAGCAGGGCCGCCGCCCCGAGCCGGTCGGCCACGTCGGCGAGCGCCCGGTAACGGGCCTCGCGCGCGGCCGCCTCGGGCCCGCCCGGCCGCCCGGCCACGTCGACCCGCACCGACTCGACCGGCGCCAGGCCGATCCCGCGGGCCCACGCCACCACCGCCGCCGCCCGCTGCGCCGACCCCTCCTGGAGGCCGTGGTCGACGGTCACCAGGCCGGCGGCGCGGCCCAGCCGGGGCGCCACGAACGCGGTGGCGGCGGCCAGCGCGAGCGAGTCCGCGCCGCCCGAGCAGGCGACCAGCACCGGCCCTCCGGGCGGCAGGCCGGCCAGCGCGCGGCGGACCGCCACCCGGATCGCGGCCACCGGCGGGGCGAGCGCGGCCACGGGCGTGCGGTCAGCCGGCGGTCGGGGCCGGGCCGACCGGCCCGTGCACCCGCGCCACCCAGGCGTCCGGGTCGCCGAGCTCCTCCAGCCGGGGCAGGGTGAGCGGCGAGCCGAAGATCTTGTTGAAGCCCTCCATGCCGACCCGGTCGACCACGCCGTGCACGAACTTGCGGCCCTCGGCGTACTGGCGCATCTTGACCTCGATGCCGAGCAGCCGGCGGATCGCCTTCTCCAGCGGGTTGCCGGCCTCCCGGCGCCGGTTGAACGCCGCCCGGATCCGGTCGACGCTCGGAACCACCTGCGGGCCGACGCCGTCCATGACGAACTCGGCGTGCCCCTCGAGCAGGGTCATCAGCGCGGTGAGCCGGTCCAGCACGGCCCGCTGCGCCGGGGTCTGGACGATGTCCAGCACGCTGGTGCGGCTCTCCGGGTCCTTCACCGCGTCCGAGAGGGTGGCGACGCCCCGGCGCAGCCGCTCCAGCAGGTGCTCGCCGCCGCTGGACGACGCGTCCACGAAGGCCTGCACCTCGCTGAGGAAGTACGCCCGCATCCACGGCACGGCGGTGAACTGGGTGCGGTGGGTCACCTCGTGCAGGCAGACCCAGAGCCGGAAGTCCCGCGGGTCGGCCCCGAGCTTGCGCTCCACCTCGACGATGTTCGGCGCGACCAGCAGCAGCTGCCCCGGGTCGGCGGAGAAGACCTCGTACTGGCCGAGGACCCGACCGGAGAGGTAGGCCAGCACAGTGCCGGCCTGCACGCCGGTGACCCGGGAGCCGATCGCCTCGGTCAGCGCGCTCGGCTGCTTGTCCTTGGTGAGCCGGCCGACCAGCGGGGTGATCACCTCGCGCAGCCCGGCGATGTTGGTCGCCGCCCAGTCCCGCCGGTCTACCACCCGCACGGGCGGGTGGGACACCTGCGAGCGGAGGCCCGTGTAGTCCGCGACGTGCCCCGCCGCCTCGTCGGTCAACCGCCGCAGGTCACCGACCACGTCGGTGGCCTCGGTGTACGACACCCGGGGGCCCGACTTGCTCAGCGCCCCCGCGGTCGCGGCGGCCAGATCCCAGTCCACGAACTGCGCCATGCACCCCACCGTACCCGCGCCGCGACACCCCGGCCCGGGCTCGCGCCGGGCGATCGACGCCCGTCCCGCCCGACGCCCGTCCCGCGAGCGCCGGTCCCGCCAGGAGCCCGTCCCGCACGACGCCGGTCCCGCGCGACGTTGGTCCCGCCACCCACGCCAAGTCCCACCACCGACGTTGGTCCGCCCCCGACGCCCGTCCCGCGCAACGTCGGTTCCGAATGACGCCGGTCAGCGGCAGCCGCAGCCGGCCAGGGCGGCGCCGATGCGGTCCAGCGCGCCCCGGGCGGCCGTCAGCCCGTCCGGGGGGACCGCGTCGGTGAGCACCGCGAAGGTGAGCAGCCGCCCGTCGGCCGTGCTGACCACGCCGGCGACGGCGTGCACCTTGGTCAACGTCCCGGTCTTGGCCCGGACCACCCCGGCGCCGGCCTTCGTCGCCGCCGTCCCGTACCGGTCGGCGAGGGTGCCGGACCAGTCGGCGACGGGCAGACCGCCGAAAATCGCGGCCAGCTCGGGGCGGCTGCCGTCGCCGGCGAGCGCGATCAGGTCGGTGAGCAGCGAGGGGCTGATCCGGTTGCTGCGCGACAGGCCGCTGCCGTCGGCGAGGGTGAGTTCGTCGGCCGGCAGGCCCAGCTCTCCGGCCACCGCGTCCATCGCCGCGCCGGCCCCGACGAACGAGGCGGGCTGGTCGCGGGCCAGCGCGACCTGCCGGGCCAGTGCCTCGGCGACGATGTTGTCGCTGTCACTGATCATGATGTCGACCAGCCGGACCATCGGCAGCGACTCGACCCTGCCCAGCTCGGCGCCGGGCCCCGGGGTGGCGGCACCAGCGGCGGCGGGGGCGGTGCCGCGCGCGACCGCGCCGGCCGGCACGCCGAGCAGCCGGGCGAAGGCCCGGCCAGCCGTCAGGTCGGGCTGGGACACCCGCTCGGCCCAGTGGTTGCCGGCCGCCTCGTCCTTCTTGGCGCGGCTCACGTCGCTGCGGGCCCCGTCGGTCATCAGCGCCGTGATCGCGCCGCCGTAGCCGCCGGTGGGGATGTCGGCGTCCCAACCCGGCTCGAAGACCGGGCCGGAGTAGAGCGACGAGTCGACCGTCACCTTCGTCGGCTTCGTGCCGCCGAGGGCGTCGCGTACCTGGCCGGCCAGGTCGTCGAGGCGGGCCGCGCCCGGGTAGAAACCCTTTTTGTCGACCGCCAGCGTGGGGTCGCCGCCGCCGACGATCACCACCTCGCCCGGGGTCGCGCCGGCCACCGCCCGGGTCGGGATGCGGTACGCCGGACCGCGCGCGGCGAGCACCGTGACCCCGGTGACCAGCTTGGTCACCGAGGCGGGCACCGTGCCGTCGTCCTCGCCGCGGCCGAAGAGCGGCTGGCCGGTGGCCACGTCGGCCACCGACACGTGCACCCGGTCGCCGAGGGCGGGCACGCCGACGAGCGGGGCGAGCGCGGCGCGTACGCCCTCAAGGGTGGGCATCGGCGCGTTCGCGTCCGCGCCGGCCAGCACCGCCGCGGGCGCCGGTTCCGCCGCCGTCGCGGCGGTCCCCCGGCCGGCGGGCTCGTCGCCCAGCCAGTCCGCCACCGGTCCCGGGCGGACCACGGCGATCCCGACGGCGGCCAGCACCAGCACGAGCGCCGCGGCCAGCACGACGGGCAGGGTCCGGCGGCGGCGGGGGGCCGGCGCGGGCGACCCGGCGGCGCCCCGGGGGGTCGGCCCACCGGCGGGCCGGGTCGCGGCGGTGGCCCAGAGGTCGGTCGCCGGCAGCCGGGGGTCCTGGCCGGTCGAACCGGCCTGGCCGCCGTGGCCAATCGGGACGCCGGCACCGGCCGGGATGCCGCTGCCGGCCGGGACGCCGCTGACCGGGGGCGGGCCGGGTGTCAGGTCGCGGTCGCCCGGGGACGCGGGCGGGCGCGGAAGGTGGGCGTCGGGCACCGGGAACCGCCCGGTCGCCCCGCCGGAAGCAGATCCCCCGGTACCCCGTCCAGCACCGGCATCCGGGCGGTAGTGTGAATCTTCCCTCCCCACGGCCCCCTCCTCGCCCCGCGAAAATCTGCTTGGGTGACACTACTTCGGTCCGAACACTATGCGGCGGCCGGAGCCCGCGGGTGGGCATTCACCCGTGCGGGAGCGGCGTGCCGCTGGTTTCCGTTGGCCAGCGTGGGCAAACGAGGGAGCGTGCAGATGGATTTCGACGTGACGGTTGAGATCCCCAAGGGTCACCGCAACAAGTACGAGGTCGACCACGCGACCGGCCGGATCCGGCTGGACCGCACCCTCTTCACCTCCACGCAGTACCCGGCCGACTACGGCTTCATCGAGGGGACGCTGGGCGAGGACGGCGACCCGCTGGACGCGCTCGTGCTGGTCCCCGAGCCCACCTTCCCGGGCTGCCTGATCCGGTGCCGCACCATCGGCATGTTCCGGATGACGGACGAGAAGGGCGGCGACGACAAGGTCCTCTGCGTGCCCTACGAGGACCCGCGCCAGGAGCACCTGCGCGACATCCACCACCTCGGCGAGTTCGACCGGCTGGAGATCCAGCACTTCTTCGAGGTCTACAAGGACCTGGAGCCCGGCAAGTCGGTCGAGGGCGCCACCTGGGTGGGGCGCATCGAGGCCGAGGCGGAGATCGTGGCGTCGTACCAGCGCGCCAGGGAGGCCGAGGCGCGCGGCGAGTCCGCGCACTGACCCGGCACCGACCACCGACGGGCCCGGGGGCCGCTCAGCCGAGCAGCCCCCGGGCCCGTTCGTACAGGTCGAGCACCGCGCAGGCGACGGGCACCAGCGACACCACCAGGGCGGTGTCGGTCAGGTCCGCGATCCGGCCGACGTACGGGGAGACCGGCCGGCGGGCGTACGTGGTGCCGGCGGCCACCGCCACGAGGGCCAGCGCCAGCCCGCCGACGACCAGCGCGAGGCGGCCGGTCGGGCCGGACCGGTCGACGAGCACCGCGCCGAGCACGGCGTACCCGGCGAGGCCGGCGGCGACGGTCGGCACCCGGTGGCGCACTGACACGAACAGCCGGGAGCGCAGCAGCAGCACCGCCGCGGCGACCGCCACCAGCAGCCGGCCGGCCGTCCCGCCGGAGAGGCCCAGCACCACCGCGGCGGCGACCGCCAGCACGGCGTGCCCGAGCAGCATCCCGGTGAGCATCTCCTCGGTGCGCGCCACCGCCGCGTAGACCCGGTCCCGGTCGGGCAGGTCGCGGGCCCGGTCGGCGCCGCCCGGCTCGTCGGTGGGCAGGGTGATCGGGGGCAGCGGCACCTTGCCGAGCCGGATGGCCAGCAGCGGGATCGCCCCCACGGCGAAGACCAGCACGCAGAGCAGGACCGCCGCCGTGCCGGCCGGGCTGAGCAGCAGCCCGCCGAGGGCGGCCAGCGCGCCGGCGAACCCGGCGGTGGCGCCCGCCACGAAGACCCGGAGCCGGGTGGCGACGCCGACCAGCCCGAGCACCGACACCAGCAGCAGCGCCACCGACCCGGCCAGCAGCTCGGGCACGCCGATCCAGCGCAGCCCCGGCACCGGCCCGACCGGGTCGCCGGAGCTGACCGCGAGCGCGCCCGCCGCCGCCGCGTACGGCAGGGCGTAGCCGCCCAGGGTCGCGCCGGCCGGGCCGTCGCCGTGGGCGCGGGACGCCACCACCCCGGCGAGGGTGAGCAGGAGCGCCACCACGGCGGCGGCCGGCCAGGCCGCCTCGTGCGCCGGGCCGCCGGCCGTCACGGCGAGCAGCCCGACGGCCAGCGGCACGGCGGCCCCGGCCAGGGCGGCGGCCCGGGTGGCGGCGGGTGACCACGCCCCGCCGCGCCGCCGGGCGCCGTCGGCGATCGCCTCGGCCACGTCGTCGTACTCCAGCTCGGGCCACTGCGCGCGGGCCGGCACGAGGTGCAGCACCTCGCCGTCGCGGACCCCCTGCGGCAGCAGCGCCTGGGCGGTGGCCAGCACCGCCCCGTCGGTGCGTCGCAGCACCCAGCCGCCGTGCCGTTCGCCGTCGTCGGCGAGCCCTTCACCGGCGTGCCGCAGCACCTCGGGCAGCAGCTCGGCCAGGGGCACCTGCTCGGGCAGTGCGACGTCCACCCGCCGCTGGGGGGCGCTGATGGTCACCCGGGCCAGCCCGATCGTCATCGACTGATCTCCATCTCCGGCGGGGTTGGTGGCTGCGCGGACGACAGGACTTTACCTACCATGAGCCAGGCTCGGGTTACCGAGCGCTGTCAGGAGGTCGAGTGTCCACTGTCGTCATCAAGCGGCCGCCCCGCCGACCGGCGCCGGAGATCCCGGTGGGTGAGCTGCCGGTGGACGCGCCACCGGAGATCCCCGCCGTCGCTGGCGGGCGCTGGCAGCAGCTGCTCATGGTGCTGCCCATGCTCGGCGGCACCGTGGCGATGGCGATGATGTTCGGCCGCGGCGGGGGCGCGTACTCCTACGTGGTCGGCGGGATGTTCGGGCTCTCCTCGCTGGCCATGCTGGTGACCTCGTGGGGCAGCGCCTCCGGCACCCCGAAGAAGTCGGAGATGATGGCCGCGCGGCGGGACTACCTGCGGCACCTGACCGTGCTGCGGCGCCGGGTCCGGCAGACCGCCGGGCAGCAGCGCGCCGGGCTCTACTACCGGCACCCGGATCCCGGCCGGCTCTGGTCGACGGTGGACAGCCACCGGGTCTGGGAACGCCGCCCCACCGACCCCGACTTCGCGGTGGTCCGGGTCGCCGTCGGCCCGCAGACCCTCGCCACGCCGCTGGTCCCCCCGGTCACCCGCCCGCTGGAGGAGCTGGAGCCGATGACCGCCGGCGCGCTGCGCCGCTTCCTGGACGCGTACTCCGTGGTGCCCGACCTGCCGGTGGCGCTCTCGCTGCGCAGCTTCGCCCGGGTCTTCGTGCGGGACGCCACCGCCGCCCCGGCCCACCACGGCGACGGACCCGGCGCCCAGGCGTTGGCCCGGGCGATGCTCACCCAGCTCGCGGTCTTCCACGCCCCGGACGAGCTGCTCGTCGCCGTCTGCGCCGGGCCGGAACGACGGGCCGCCTGGGAGTGGGTCAAGTGGCTGCCGCACGCCCACCACCCCACCCGCACCGACGCGCTCGGCCCGGTCCGGCTGGTCACCAGCGCGGGGGCCGAGCTGGAGGGGCTGCTGGACGAGGTGCTCGCCAGCCGGTCCCGGTTCAGCCCCGCCGGCCCGGCCACGGACGGCCCGCACGTGGTGGTGGTGCTCGACGGGGGCGACCTGACCGGGGCCACCGACCTGACCGGCGACGGCGGCATCGACGCCGTCACGATCATCGACCTGGACACCCCGCCGCCGCGCCTGCTGGACCGGTTCGCGCTGCTGCTCGAGCTGCGCGGCGGCCGGCTGCACTCCCACTCGGCGCAGGGGCACGCCGAGGTGGGTACGGCGGACCGGCTGGACCTCGTCGACGCGGAGGCCGTCGCCCGGCGGCTGGCCCCGCTGCGGCTGGCCACGGCGGCGCGCGGCCCGGACGCCCCGCCGGGCGCCGAGCTGGGCCTGCCCGAGCTGCTCGGTCTCGGCGACCCGGAGAGCTTCACCGCCGAGCAGGGGTGGGCGCCCCGGTCCGCCCGGGAGCGGCTGCGGGTGCCGATCGGGGTGGGCACCGACGGCGGCGCCATCGAGCTGGACCTGAAGGAGTCGGCGCAGGACGGGATGGGGCCGCACGGCCTGCTGATCGGGGCGACCGGCTCCGGCAAGTCCGAGCTGCTGCGCACGCTGGTGCTCGGGCTGGCCGCCACGCACAGCTCGGAGCAGCTCAACTTCGTGCTGATCGACTTCAAGGGCGGCGCGACCTTCGCCTCCTTCGACCGGCTGCCGCACACCGCCGCGGTGATCACCAACCTGGCCGACGCGCTGCCGCTGGTCGACCGGATGGTCGACGCCATCAACGGCGAGCTGGTCCGCCGCCAGGAGCTGCTGCGCCGGGCCGGCAACTTCGCCAGCCTGCGCGACTACGAGCGGGCCCGCGCCGCCGGCACCCCGCTCGCCCCGCTGCCGTCGCTGCTGCTGATCTGCGACGAGTTCTCCGAGCTGCTCTCGGCCAAGCCCGACTTCATCGACCTGTTCGTACAGATCGGCCGGCTGGGCCGGTCGCTCGGCGTGCACCTGCTGCTGGCCTCGCAGCGGCTGGAGGAGGGTCGGCTGCGCGGGCTGGACACCCACCTGTCGTACCGGATCGGGCTGCGGACTTTCTCGGCGCTGGAGTCCCGCACGGTGCTCGGGGTGCCGGACGCGCACGAGCTGCCCCGCTCCCCCGGCCACGGCTACCTGCGCTTCGGCACCGAGCCGCTGGTGCGGTTCAAGGCCGCGTACGTCTCGGGAGCCCTGCGCCGGCGGGGCGCGGCGCCGGGCGCGGGCGGCGCCGGGGCCCCGCGCCTGCTCTCCTTCTCCACCCACCTCGTGCCCAAGCCGGAGCCGGTCGGGCCGCCCGCCCTGGCCGCCACGGCCGACGAGGGCGGCACGGAGAGCCTGCTGGAGCTGATGGTCGACCGGCTGGCCGGGCAGGGGCCGCCCGCCCACCAGGTCTGGCTCCCCCCGCTCGGCCGGGCGCCGGCGCTGGACGAGCTGCTCGGGCCGGTCGGCGTCGACCCGGCGCGCGGTCTCGCCTTCGGCAACCCGGAGCTGCACGGCGCGCTCCAGGTGCCGGTCGCGGTGGTCGACAAGCCTTTCGAGCAGCGCCGCGACCTGCTCTGGCTGGCGCTGGACGGCGCCGCCGGCCACGTCGCGGTGGTCGGCGGCCCGCAGAGCGGCAAGTCGACCGCGCTGCGCACGCTGGTCTGCGCCCTGGCGCTCACCCACACCCCGGCCGAGGTGCAGGTCTACTGCCTCGACTTCGGCGGCGGCGGGCTGGCCGCGCTGCGCGACCTGCCGCACGTCGGCGGGGTCACCGGCCGCGCCGACCCGACGGCCGTCCGGCGTACGGTCGGCGAGATCGCCACCCTGCTGGTCGACCGTGAACAGCGCTTCGCCGAGCTGGGCGTGGAGTCGATGGCCGCCTGGCGGCAGCGCCGGGCCGCGCTGGCGGGCACCGGCCAGCCCGGGACCGACCCGTTCGGCGACGTGTTCCTGGTGGTGGACGGCTGGGCCACCCTGCGCGGCGAGTACGACGACCTGGAGCCGCTCATCACCGACCTGGCCACCCGCGGCCTGTCGTACGGGGTGCACGTGGTGGCGACGGCGGTGCGGTGGCTGGACTTCCGGCCGGCGATCCGGGACCTCTTCGGTTCCCGGCTGGAGCTGCGCCTCGGCGACCCGGCCGACTCGTTGGTGGCCCGCCGGGCGGCGGCGAACGTGCCGGAGAAGACCCCCGGCCGGGGTGTCACGGCGGAGAGCCTGCACTTCCTCACCGCGCTGCCGCAGCTGGCCGCCTCCGGCGGGGACACGACGGACCTGGTCAAGCAGGCCGCCGAGGGCTGGGCCGGCCCGGTCGCGCCGCCGGTGCGGCTGCTCCCGCCGGTGCTCCCGTACGCCGAGCTGGACCTGACCGCGAGCACCGGCCTGCGGATCCCGGTAGGGATCGCCGAGGCCGACCTGCGTCCGGTGGTGCTGGACTTCGCCACCGAGCCGCACTTCGTGGTCTTCGGCGACGCCGAGTGCGGCAAGTCGTCGTTCCTGCGCGCGCTGGCCACCTCGATCATGACCCGGTTCACCCCCGAGCAGGCCCGGGTGATCCTGGTCGACTACCGCCGCAGCCTGGCGGACCTGACCGAGTCGGCGTCGCCGCACCTGATCGGGTACGGCTCCGCCGCGGCGTTCACCACCGACCTGATCGAGTCCGCCGCCGGCTACATGGCGGGGCGGGTGCCCGGCCCCGACGTGACGCCCGCGCAGCTGCGGCAGCGGACGTGGTGGTCCGGGCCGGAGCTGTTCGTGCTCGTCGACGACTACGACCTGGTGGCCAGCGGGCCGTCCAACCCGCTGCGCGCCCTGGAGGAGCACCTGCCGCACGCCCGGGACGTCGGGCTGCATCTGGTGCTCGCCCGCCGCTCGGGCGGTGCCGGACGGGCCCAGTACGAGCCGCTCGTGCAGCGCCTCCGCGAGCTCTCCACCGCGGGGCTGGTGATGGCGGGCAGCCCGGAGGAGGGGGCGCTGGTCGGCCCGGTCAGGCCCGGCCCGCTGCCCCCGGGACGCGGCCGGCTGGTCACCCGCCGCGAGGGCGTACGCCTGGTCCAGCTGGCCCATCTGCCCCCGCCGTGACCGGTGTCCCCGGAACGCCCCGCAAGGCGGCGGGGAACCGGTAATCTCCGATCGTCATGTTTGCGTCGCGATGAATGTCTGAGGGAGTGACGACCGTGCGGCACAGCTGTCCGCCAGCGGCTCGGCGGATCGCCGGACGTACGTTGCTCGGTGTGACGGCCGTCGTCGTGTCGGTCGCGGGTCCGGTCACGGCGGCCGACGCCGCCCCCCGGCAGCCCGCCGCCCGCCCGGTCCTCCACCAGCCGGCCGCCGTCGTCCCGGTGGCGCTCGCGGCGCCCGACAGCAGGAACCGCCCCGACCAGGTCCGCGACGAGCAGTGGCAGCTCGACGTGTTGCGGGCGAAGACCGCGTGGCGCAGCTCGACCGGGCGGGGGGTCACCGTCGCGGTGATCGACTCCGGTGTGGACGCCGCCCATCCCGACCTGGCCGGTCAGGTGCTGCCCGGCCTCGACCTGGTCGCTGCCCGGGGCGCGGCCGGCGACCCCGATCCGGTCGGCCACGGCACCACCGTCGCCGGGCTGATCGCCGGCCGCAACGACGACGCGCGGGGGGCCGTCGGCCTGGCGCCGGACGCGCGGATCCTCCCGGTCCGCGTCCTCGACGCCGAGAACCGCTACGACGACGCGCTGATCGTCGCCAAGGGTGTGCGTTGGGCCGTCGACAACGGCGCCCGCGTGATCAACCTGTCCCTCGGCGGCAGCGGCGACAGCCCCGCCCTGGCGGCGGCGCTCGACTACGCCTTCGTCCGGGACGTCGTCGTGGTCGCCTGCACCGGCAACGTGGGCAACTCGTCCAACGCGAAGGTCTGGTACCCGGCCCGGGAGCCGGGCGTCATCGCGGTCGCCGGGTCGGAGCGCGACAGCGACAACCTCTGGTCCGGTTCGATCACCGGGCGGGCCACCGTGCTCACCGCCCCCGCCACCGGCCTGGTCGGGGCCCGGCCGGGCGGCTACTGGCGGGTGCAGGGCACCAGCTTCGCGGCGCCGCTGGTCGCCGCCACCGCCGCGCTGGTGCGGGCCCGCTACCCGGAGATGTCCGCCGGCGACGTGGTCAACCGGCTGCTCACCACCGCCCGCGACATCGGTCCGACCGGCCGGGACGACCGCTTCGGCTACGGCATGGTCGACCCGGTCGCCGCGCTGGACGCCGAGGTCGGCCCGGTGGGCCGCAACCCCCTGGACGACCAGTCCTCGCCGGGCGTGGTCGGGTTCGGCCCGGCGCCCGGGTCGACGCAGCCCGACGTCGCGGGGGTCGGCGGCGACCCGCGCGGCTTCACCGCGCCGCGCCAGCAGTCCCGGTGGTCCGCGCAGCCGGCGGGCGCGCACGAGGACACCACGCCGGAGCAGCTGTGGACCGGGGCCGCGTTCCTCGTCGCCCTGCTGACCGGGGCGGCGCTGATGGTGCGCCGGTTCCGCCGGTGGACCCCGCTGGCCTCGCCCCGGCGCGCCGCCGGGACGTGGCGCCACCCGCCGGCACACTGAGCCGCCGGCGCCCTCCCGGAGGGAACCGTCGCCGCCCGGCGACGGGAGACCGGCCCGGACGGCCGGCCCCGGCCCGGGCGGAAGACCCCGGACCGGGTCTGACCGGGCCGCGTGGCGGGTAGAACGGGTGTCATGAGTTCGTCCGGCCCGCGTACCCTCGCCGCCCCGCCGCGCCCCTCGTGGCGTGGCCGCCGCCTGCACCCGGACCACGCCCGGGGCCTGCGGCTGACCCTCGCCGCGGCCGCCGCGTTCCTGGTGGCGGTGCCGTTCACGCTGCTGGCGGTCCTGGTCCTGGGGGACTGGGCACCGCTGCGCCGGCTGGACACGGCGGTCACCGACGCGCTGGTCGGCTACGCCGCCGACCACCCGGCGTGGGTACGCCTGATGACCCTCTGGACCGACGTGTTCGCCCCGATGCCGCTGCGCGTCGGGGCCCTGCTCCTGGTCCTCTGGCTGGTCCACCGGGGTGCCCGGCAGCTGGCGGTGTGGGTGGCCGTCACCATGGCGGTCGGCGGCCTGCTCAGCCCGCTGCTCAAGCTGCTCGTCGGTCGGCCCCGGCCGGACCTGCCCGAGCCGGTGGCCGAGGCGCCCGGCATGGCCTTCCCGTCCGGGCACGCGCTCAACGCCGCCCTCGCCGCCGGGGTGCTGCTGGTGGTGTTCCTCCCGCACGCCCGGCCGGTCGCACGCCGGGTGGTGTGGGCGGCCGCCCTGCTGCTCGCCCTGGTGACCGGGTTCAGCCGGGTGGCCCTCGGCGTGCACTGGACCAGCGACGTGCTGGCCGGCTGGCTGCTCGGCGTGGCCGTGGTGGCCGCGACCGCCGCCGCCCTCACCGTCTGGCGGGCCGCCCCGCCCGGCCGGCCGGCGCCGCCCGCGGACCACGGGCCGGCGGGTGCGGGAAGCTGACCCGTCAGGTGCAGTCGCCGGTGCCGACGGCGCGGGTGCGCTCGGCACCGGCCAGGGCGACCGGGCGGGCCTCGGCCGCGGTCACCGCGAAGCCGGTGTTCGGGTCGTCGGCCGCCGCCGCGAAGATCACCCCGAGGACCAGCCCGTTCGAGGAAACCAGCGGGCCGCCGGAGTTGCCGCTCTGCACGAGCGCCCGGATCGTGTAGACCTCCCGGGTCACGTTGCCGCCGGAGTAGATGTCCGGCCCGGTGATCCGGTCGACGTCCCGGATCCGCGCCGACTGGGCGTTGTACGGCCCGTCGAGCGGGAAGCCCAGCACGATCGCGTCCGCGCCGCTGCCCGCGTTGCCGGCGGCGAACCGCATCGACGGGCCGGGCAGCCCCGGCACGTGCAGCACGGCCAGGTCCCGGTCGGGGTCGTAGACGACCACCTTGCTGTCGTACCGGTCGCCGTTGAGCTCGACGACGGTGGAGCGGGTACCGGCGACGACGTGGGCGTTGGTCATCACCCGGTCGTCGGCGTAGACGAAGCCGGAGCCCTCGATCCGGCGCGAACAGCTCGGGGCGGAGCCGAGCACCTTGACCACCGAACGCTGGCTGTTGACCACCACCTGGGAGCCGGCGAGCGCCGGGTCGGGCGGGGAGACCTGCCGGGCCCGGGTGGGGGCAAGGTCGCCGAAGACGTCGGGGAAGCCGTTGGTGTCGACGGTGTCCCGCAGCGCCGTGGAGAGCTGCTGCGCCTGGTCGGGCAGGACCCGGTCGACCACGGTCAGCAGCGCGCTGTTGCGCACCGAGGAGGCGAGCCAGGGCAGGGACGACGAGCCGAGCGGCACCGCGACGAGCCAGGCGACCAGCAGCACGGCGAAGAGCGAGACGAACGCCCCGCCGACGTCGTCGACCCGCTTGCCGACGTCGCTGGTGATCGTCTTGCGCAGGTGGGAGCCGAGCCAGCCAGCGAGCGCCTGGCCGACCACCGCCAGCCCGAAGATCGCCACCAGGGAGATCAGTACCCGGGTGCCGCTGTCGACGAACTGCTGGGCCAGCAGCGGCCCCAGCTGGAGGCCCACCAGCGCGCCCAGGAAGAAGCCGGAGAACGACAACACCCCGATGACGAAGCCCTGGCGGTATCCGCTGATCGCGAACACGAGCATGAGCAGCAGCAGTACGAGATCCACGGCGGACACGCGTCAAGCGTACGGGCACCCGGCCCGCGAGATGACCATCGCTTGCGGAAGGTGACCGTCCGGTCAGCGCACCGGGGTCTCGTCGACCGCGTCGGTGCCGGCCGAGGGCGCCGGGGTGGCCCCGGTCGGCGGCAGGTCCACGACCCGGTCGCGGGGCCACGGCCGGGCCCAGCCGCCCATCTCCAGCAGGGCGGCCAGCACCCCGGCGGTGAAGCCCCAGACCAGCATCCCGCGCGCCGAGAAGGCCGGGCCGATCCAGCCGCTCGGGTGGCGGACCCGCATCCGGTTCGCCGGGTCGACCAGCTCGGTGATCGGCAGGCGGGCCACGTGCGCCACCTCGGCCGGCTCCCGGGGGTGCACCGGGTGCGGCGTGTGCCACCAGGCGAGCACCGGGGTGACGACGAAGTCGCTGACCGGGATCCAGAGCTTCGGCAGCTCGGCCAGGACGGTGACGCTGGCCGGATCGAGGTCGACCTCCTCGTTCGCCTCGCGCAGGGCGGTCGCTCGGGCGTCGGCGTCCTCCGGGTCGGCCGCGCCGCCCGGGAAGGCGGGCTGGCCGGCATGGTTGCGCAGGGTGGCCGCCCGCTGGAGTACCAGCACGTCCGGGCCGGCGCCGGGCTCCTCGCCGAGCAGCACCAGCACCGCGCTCTCCCGCCCCCCGCTCTCCGGGGTGACCAGCCGGGTGAAGTCCTCGCTGCGGGCGCTGCCGAGCCGGGTCAGCAGCGGGTCGAACCAGTCCGGGGGCCGCCGGCTCACGCCCGCACCCCCGCGCCCCGCCGGCGGCTCACGCCGGCACCGTCCCGTCCCGCCGGCCGCACCGAGCAGCTCATGCCGGCACCGTCACGCCGAGGTGCTGGCGGACCAGTTCGGCCAGGCGGGCGTCGTCGAGGGCGCCGGTGGAGTCGACGTGCCGGACGCGGCCCTGCCCGTCGACGAAGACGGTCAGGGGGATGGCCTTGCGGTTCAGCTCCCGCTTCAGGCGCTCGCCCTGGTCTACCAGCACCGGGAAGCGGATGCCGAAGTCCTCGCCGATGGCCTGGGCCGCCTCCCGGCCGTCCTGGTTGTTGACCCCGATCACCTGGAGCTGGCCGGCGGCACGCTCGCTGAGCCGCTGGAAGGCGGGCAGCTCCTGGCGGCAGGGCGGGCACCAGGAGGCCCAGACGTTGACCACCGCCGGCCCGCGCAAATCCCGGAGGGCGACCGGGGCGCCGCCGGTGAAGCAGTTCAGGGTCAGCTCGGGCAGCGCCTGCCCCCCGCCGCCGGACGGGGACGCCGGGGCGGACGCGGGCGGAGTACCGAGGGCGGAGCAGTCCTGGAAGGGCGACGGCCGGTTCGCGGCGGCCTTCTGCCGGTCGGACGGGCCCGGATCCTTCTCCTCGGTGCCGGCGGTGCACCCGGCGACGGCGAGCAGCACGGGTACGAGCAGGGCGGCGAGCCGGCGGTTCACCGTGGTTCGCGACTGCGGGGCCCGCGACACCGCGGCACTCCTCGCGCTCACGGCACCTCCGCCACGACGGCCTGGACCGGCACCAGCTCCGGGTCGACCCCGGCCGCCACCGCCAGGTCACGGGCCCGGGGGCCCTTGAGCAGCTTCGTGGCCGCCGCCGGCTCGGTCGGGCCGGTGCCGTAGGACGGGCAGAGCTTCGCCAGCGTGCACGCGCCGCAGGCCGGCTTGCGGGCGTGGCACACCCGCCGGCCGTGGAAGATGATCCGGTGCGACAGCATGGTCCAGTCGCGCCGGGGGAAGAGCGCCCCGATCGCGTGCTCGATCTTGACCGGGTCGGTCTCGGCGGTCAGCCGCCAGCGCTGGACCAGCCGCTGGAAGTGGGTGTCGACGGTGATGCCGGGCACGTCGAAGGCGTTGCCGAGGATGACGTTGGCGGTCTTGCGGCCGATGCCGGGCAGCGTCACCAGGTCGACGAGCCTGCCGGGGACCCGGCCGTCGTACCGCTCCACGAGGGCCTGGCCGAGCTTGATCAGCGAGTCGGTCTTGTTGCGGTAGAAGCCGGTGGGCCGGATCAGCTCCTCCAGCTCCGCCCGATCGGCCCCCGCGTAGTCGGCGGCGCTCGGGTAGCGGGCGAAGAGCTTCGGGGTGACCTCGTTGACCTTCTTGTCCGTGCACTGCGCGGAGAGGATCGTCGCGACGGCCAGCTCCAGGGGATTGGAGTGGTCCAGTTCACAGTGCGCGTCGGGGTGGGTGTCGGTCAGCGCCCGGCCGATCCGCCGGGCGCGACGGGTGCGCCCGAGGTCGGTCTCGGTGAAGCCGGAGGAACTCGTGGTCACGCCGGCCAGCCTACGTCGCCCGGCCGACGGTCGGCCGGGTCCACGCGCCGCGCCGCCCGGGTCAGCCGCCCTGCGGCGCGCTGATCGCGCCGGCGTCGTCGAACCGGGCGCCGGTCTCCGGGAAGTCGCTCTTGGTCAGCTGCCGCACCAGGCCCAGGCCGCGGTCGTCGCGGTCCATGGTCGGCTTTCCGATGGAGTTCATGTACGTCGACACGAACGAGCCACCGGCCCAGCTGCCGTCCGGCTTCAGCGACACCTTGAGCACCCCGCCCCAGCCGAGCCGGCCGGCGTTGCTGAGCGAGTTGCCCCCGCCGGCGAAGTTGCCCAGGCTGTACGCGATCAGCCGGCCCTTGTAGAACTCCATGCCGCGCAGCACGTGCGGGCCGTGCCCGACGATCAGGTCCGCCCCGGCGTCGATCATCGCCTTGGAGAACTTGACCGGGTCGCCCCGGTTCTCGCCGAGGAACATCTCGGTGCCGGGCCGGACCCGCGTCTTCTCGGAGCCCTCGCCGCCCATGTGCACCTGCACGACGACCACGTCGGCCATGCCGGCCGCCTTGGTGATCACCTTCTTCGCCGCGGCGATGTCGGTGAGGCTGTTGGACCAGACGTACGACGAGAAGCCGGCGACCGCGACCTTGACCCCCTTGACGTCGACCACGGTGATCTGGTCGGGCGCCCCGGTGTGCGCGAGCTCGTACTTCTCCAGCGCCTTCTGGGTGTTCTCGTAGCCCTTCGGGCCGAAGTCGTAGCCGTGGTTGTTGGCCTGGTTGAGCAGGTCGAAGCCGGCGTCGCGCAGGTGCGCGGCGTACTCGGGCGGGGCCCGGAACTGGAAGCAGCGGGTCGAGTTCGGCCCGCACTTGCCGGTGCCGGTGTCGACGGTGAGCGGCTCCTCCAGGTTGCCCATCACCAGGTCGGCGGCGAGCGCCTTCTCGACGGAGTCGAAGAAGCCCTTCCCGCCGTCGGGGGGCAGCCGGTTCGGCGCGTTGCCCATGATGATGTCGCCGGTCGCCGAGAGCGAGATCGCCTGCTCCGCGGACTGGGCGGACTGGGCGGGAGCGCCCGAGCGGGCCGGGGCAGGGGTGCCACCGCCCGCGCCGGACTGCCAGACCGGGTCGGCCCCGGAACCGGGGCCCCCGCAGCCGGCGGCGAGTAGGACGGTGAGCAGCGCGCCGAGGGCGAGTGCGGCCCGGCGGCGGGGGGAGGCGGCAGCGTACATCGAGCGCGACCTTATCGGGTGTGCAACGCCGAGACGAGGGCCGATCGGACGGAGTCTCAGCCGGCCGGTCGGTCCGACCACGGGACCACGGTGCCCGCCCCGCCGGCCGTCACGGCGGCGTGCACGGCCCGGGCCAGCGGGGCGCCCCAGGTGGAGCGCGGTCCGCCGTACGCCGACTCGGGGCCGTCGACCGGGCAGAGCACGGTGACCGCGTCCGTCGGGGTGCCGGTCCCCGGCACGCCCAGCTCCGCGATCGCCTGCGCCTTCGCCTCGGTGGCCGTGGCCACGACGTTGACCAGCGCGGCGTCGCCGAGCCGGGCGGGGACGTACGCCACGATGTTGACGGTGCCGACCCGCTGGGCCAGCACCGCCGGGGCGGGCTCCGCCGCCCGGACCGGGGTGCCCAGGCCGACCGTCGCCCAGACCCGCACGCCGGTGTCCGTCCGGGCCACCACCTCCGCGACGTCCACCCCGGTCAGCAGGCCGATCCCGGGCCCGTCGAGGTCGAGCCGGTCGGCGAGTTCGGCCAGGTGGTCGGCGGGGTCGTCCCGGTCGTACGACATGGGTACGGTCGCGTTGACGACCCAGTGCCGGACGCCGATCCCGCCGCCCAGCGGCGCGGAACTGACCGCGCGCAGCGGGCGGTCGGCGCGCCAGACCAGCAGCGGGACGTCGCGACCGTCCTCCTGGCGGGCGGTCAGCACGGGTTCACTCAGCACGTGGTGACCCTACGACCCGCGTGTCGGGGCCGGTCGGAGCGCCCGGGCGGGCGCGCGATCCTACTGCTTGATCAGGGCCGGCAGGTTACGCCCAACGATCAAGATTCCAGGGGTGCACCTCTGATTGCTGCTCACGTGCGCCTAGACTGGCGACGCGCGAGGGATCAGCGGACGGCGGACCCGGCCGACGGACGGCACGCGCAGGCGGAGGTGCGCGATGGACGAGGTACTGGCTCGCAGCGGGATCTTCCAGGGCGTCGACCCGGAGGCTGCCGAGGCGCTCGCCAAGGAGATGGAGACGCTGGAGGTCCGCAAGGGCGAGATCGTCTTCAACGAGGGCGAGCCCGGCGACAGTCTCTACATCCTGCTTTCCGGCAAGATCAAGGTCGGTCGGCGGGCTGCCGACGGCCGGCAGAACCTGATCGCGGTGATGGGCCCGTCGGACATGGTGGGCGAGCTGTCGCTCTTCGACCCTGGCCCGCGCACGGCGACCGCCACCGCGGTCACCGACACCCGGCTGGTGCGGCTGCGCAAGCAGGCCCTGCGCCCGTGGCTGAACAACCGGCCGGAGATCGCGGAGCAGCTGCTCCGGGTGCTCGCCCGCCGGCTGCGGCGGACGAACGACTCGCTCGCCGACCTGATCTTCACCGACGTGCCCGGCCGCGTCGCCAAGAACCTGCTCCAGATGGCCGGCCGCTTCGGCACCCGCGACGGCGGCGTGCTGCGGGTGACCCACGACCTCACCCAGGAGGAGATCGCCCAGCTCGTCGGCGCCTCCCGGGAGACCGTCAACAAGGCGCTGGCCGACTTCGCCTCCCGCGGGTGGCTGCGCCTGGACGGCAAGAGCATCATCATCCTCGACCCGGAGCGCCTGGCCCGCCGCGCTCGCGTCTGACGCGCCCGACCCGCCGGATCTGCCCGGGGCAGAATCGCTGGACACCGGCCGGTCCGGCGGGCACGGTGGAGCGATGCTGGACCGGGTCGCCGTTTTCTCCGACATCCACGGCGCGCTGCCGGCGCTGGAGGCCGTACTGGCCGAGCCGGACGTCGCCGCCGCCGACCTGATCGTGCTAACCGGCGACATCGCGGCAGGTCCGCAGCCGGTCGAGGTGCTGGACGTGCTCGCCGGCCTCGGCGACCGGGTCTGCTGGGTACGGGGCAACGCGGACCGCGAGCTGGTGGAGGCGCGGGCCGGCCGCCCTTCCCCGATCGACGTCTCCAACTGGGCGGCGGGGCAGCTCCGCGACGACCAGGTGGCCCGGTTGGCGGCGCTGCCGCTGACGGTCACCCTGGAGGTCACCGGCCTCGGTCCGGTGCTGTTCTGTCACGCCACCCCCCGCGACGACGAGGAGGTCGTGCTCGTCGACTCCCGGATGGAACGCTGGGCGGAGGTGCTCGCCGACGTTCCGGCCGAGGTGGGGACGGTGGTCTGCGGGCACACCCACATGCCGTTCACCCGGCTGGCCGACCGGCGGCTGATCGTCAACCCGGGCAGCGTCGGGATGCCCTACGGCGGCCCCGGCGCCTTCTGGGCGCTCCTCGGGCCGGGGGTGCACCTGCGGCGCACCCCCTTCGACGTGGACGCCGCCTGCGCCCGGGTGGTCGCCGAGTCGGGCTTCCCCGACGCCGCCGAGTGGGCGGACGAGTACCTGCGCTCCCGACACAGCGACGCCACCGCCCTCGCGGTGTTCGCCCCGCGCGACGGCCGCCGAGCAGTGACCGACGGATGACTCCCGCCCGGGTGGGACGACACCCGTCGCGCCCTGTCGAGCTGCCCCGTCCATAGGACCGGCCGGCCTCCCCTACCGACGCGAGCCCTACCGACGCGAGCCCCGGCGAACGCGATCCCCGCCGCGACTGTGGCCCCCACAGGCCCCTGCCCCATCCGTAGGGGCAGCTCGACAGCGCCCGACCACCTGGTCACCAACCTCGGCCGGCACGCGACGGTCCGGTGCGGGCCAGAAAAAGTCAGTCTTGACTGTTTGTTTCAACGGCGGCAGGCTGTCCCCGTGCCCGCATCGACCCGCGTCCCTCAGCAGGAACGCAGCCGCGCCACCCAGGCCCGGCTGCTGGAGGCGACCGTCGAGTGCCTGATCGAGCACGGCTGGTCCGGCACCACCACCACCGTCGTCGCGGCCCGGGCCGGCGTCTCACGCGGCGCCCAGCTGCACCACTACCCCACCAAGGCCGCGCTGGTCACGGCCGCCGTCGCCCACCTCGCCGAGCGGCGGGCGGAGGAGCTGCGCACCGAGGCCGAGGCGCTGCCGCCCGGCCCCCAGCGGCTCGACCGGGTGATCGACCTGCTCGGCGCGGCCTTCACGGGCCCGCTCTTCGTCGCCGCCCTCGAACTCTGGGTCGCCGCCCGCACCGACCGGGAGCTGCGCGAGGCCCTGGTGCCGCTGGAGGCCCAGGTCGGCCGCGAGATGCACCGGCTCACCGTCGCGCTGCTCGACGTGGACGAGCGCCGCCCGGGCGTACGCGAGGCGGTGCAGGCGACCCTCGACCTGCTCCGCGGGCTGGGCGTGGCCAACCTGCTCACCGACGACTCGTCCCGCCGCGCCGCCCTGCTGCACACCTGGAAGCGCCAGCTCGCCACCCTGCTCACCCCCTGACCGCCCGCCCTGACCGGCCCGCCCAGCCCCGGAGGCACCATGGTCGACCTCAAGGACCTGCTCGCGGACCTGGCCGACGAGTCCGCGCAGCTCGACGACCTGGTGGCCGGCCCGCCGCCGGTCGACTGGGGACGCGCCACGCCGTCGCCGGGCTGGAGCGTCGGGCACCAGATCGCCCACCTCGCCTGGACCGACCACGTGGCCCTGCTCGCCGCCACCGACGCCGAGGCGTTCCTCGCCACCGTGGTCGCCGCCCCCGACCCCGCCCGGCTCGTCGACGCCGCCGCCGAGGAGTTCCTCGCCCCGCCGAGCGAGCTGCTCCCCCGCTGGCGCGCCGGCCGGGCGGCGCTCGCCGACGCGCTGGCGCGCGTGCCGGCCGGCGGGAAGCTGCCCTGGTTCGGCACCCGGATGTCGGCCGCCTCGATGGCCACCGCCCGGATCATGGAGACCTGGGCGCACGGGACGGACGTCGCCGACGCGCTCGGGGTGACGCGCCCCGGCACTGCCCGGCTGCGGCACGTCGCGCACCTCGGCTTCCGTACCCTCGGCCACAGCTTCGCCGCCCACGGCCGGCCGGTGCCGACGGCGCCGGTGCGGGTCGAGCTGGCGGCGCCGGCGGGCGACACCTGGACGTACGGCCCGGCCGACGCCGCCGACCGGGTCACCGGCCCCGCGCTCGACTTCTGCCTGCTGGTCACCCAGCGCAGGCACCGCGCGGACCTGGCGCTGTCGGCGACCGGGCCGGTCGCCGACGCGTGGCTGGACGTCGCACAGGCCTTCGCCGGCCCACCCGGCCCCGGCCGCCCGCCGGCCGCCGCCGGAACCGACGTCGTGGGCGGGGTGGCGGCGTGAGCGACGTGCTGCGGGTGGGCAACGCCTCCGGCTTCTACGGCGACCGGTCCACGGCGTGGCGGGAGATGCTCGACGGCGGCGAACTGGACGTGCTGACCGGCGACTACCTGGCCGAGCTGACCATGCTCATCCTCGGCCGCGACCGGCTGCGCGACCCCGCCCTCGGCTACGCGAAGACCTTCCTCCGCCAGCTGGAGGGCTGCCTCGGCACCGCGCTGGACCGGGGCGTGCGGATCGTGACCAACGCTGGCGGGCTGAACCCGGCCGGCCTGGCCGCCGCGATCGGGTCGCTCGCCGACCGGCTCGGCCTGACCGTCCGGGTCGGGTACGTCGAGGGCGACGCCCTCGCCCGGCCGGACGCGCTGACGGCGAACGCCTACCTGGGGGCGTACGGCATCGCCGCCTGCCTGGACGCCGGGGCGGACGTGGTGGTCACCGGCCGGGTGACCGACGCGTCCCTGGTGGTGGGGCCGGCGGTCGCCCGCTTCGGCTGGGGCCGCGACGACCTGGACGCGCTGGCCGGGGCGACCGTCGCCGGCCACCTGCTCGAGTGCGGGGCGCAGGTGACCGGGGGCAACTTCAGCTTCTTCACCGAGCTGCCCGACGGCGGACGACGCCCCGGCTTCCCGGTCGCCGAGCTGCACCCCGACGGCTCCTGTGTGGTCACCAAGCACCCGGGCACCGGCGGCGCGGTCACCGTGGAGACGGTCACCGCCCAACTGCTCTACGAGGTGGGCGGCCCGGCCTACCTCGGCCCCGACGTGGTGACCCGGCTGGACACGGTCGAGCTGGGCGCCGACGGGCCGGACCGGGTACGGGTGAGCGGCGTCCGGGGCACGCCCCCGCCGGGCACCCTCAAGGTGGGCGTCAACAACCTCGGCGGCTTCCGCAACTCGATGACCTTCGTCCTGTGCGGGCTCGACATCCCCGCGAAGGCGGCCCTGGTCCGCAGCCAGGTCGAGGCGGCGGTCGGCACGGAGGGGCTGGAGTTCACCCTGGCCCGCACCGACCACGCGGACGCGGTCGACACCGAGGCGGCGAGCGCGCTGCTGCACGTACACCTGCGGGACGGCGACAAGACGCGAGCCGGGCGGGCCTTCTCGGCCGCCGCGGTGGAACTGGCCCTGGCCTCCTACCCCGGCTGCACGCTGACCACGCTCCCCGGCGACGCGGCGCCCTACGGGGTGTTCACGGCCGACGCCGTGCCGCAGGACGCGGTGCCGCACGTCGCGGTGCTCCCCTCCGGCGAGCGGGTGGCGATTCCGCCGCCGGCCCGCACCGCCGGCCCACCGGACGAGCCGGCGACCGCCGCCGACCCGCCGGAGGCCGAGCCGCCGCCCGCCGCGCCGGCCGACCGGCCCACCCGGCGCGCGCCGCTCGGCGAGCTGGTCGGGGCCCGCTCCGGCGACAAGGGCGGCGACGCCAACCTGGGCGTCTGGGCCCGCACCGACGCGACCTGGTCGTGGCTGCGCGGCTGGCTGACCACCGACCGGCTGCGCGAGCTGCTGCCGGAGACCGCGCCGCTGACGGTCGAGCGGTACGAGCTGCCGAACCTGCGGGCGGTCAACTTCGTCGTCCGGGGCCTGCTCGGGCAGGGGGTGGCCGCCTCCACCCGGTTCGATCCGCAGGCCAAGGCGCTCGGCGAGCTGCTCCGCTCCCGAGTCGTCGACCTGCCGGCGGAGCTCGCGCCCGGCCCGGGCTCCCCGGCCGGCGGCACGACGCCCGGGGAGGGTCGGTGACCATCGTGGAAACGCCGGAGCGCCGGCAACTGCGGGAGCTGACCCGGGCCTTCGTCACCCGGGAGGTGCTGCCGCACCTGGACGACTGGGAGCGGGCCGGCGAGGTCCCCCGGGAGCTGCACGCCACCGCCGCCAAGCTCGGCCTGCTCGGCATCGGCTTCCCGGAGGCGGTCGGCGGCAGCGGCGGGGACCTGCTCGACTCGATCATCGTCACCGAGGAGATCATCCGCTCCGGCGGCTCGTCCGGCCTGATCGCGGCGCTCTTCACCCACGGCATCGCGCTGCCGCACATCGTCGCCTCCGGCGACGCGGAGCTGATCGACCGGTACGTCCGGCCGACGCTGGCCGGCACGATGATCGGCGCGCTGGCCATCACCGAGCCGGACGGCGGCTCGGACGTGGCGAGCATCCGCACCCGCGCGGACCGCGACGGTGACCACTACGTGGTCAACGGGTCGAAGACCTACATCACCAGCGGCGTACGGGCCGACTTCGTGACCACCGCCGTCTGCACCCTGCCGCCGGGCAGCGGCGCCCTGACGCTGCTGGTGATCGAGAAGGGCACGCCCGGTTTCACCGTCGGACGGAGGCTGGAGAAGCTCGGCTGGCACTGCTCCGACACCGCCGAGCTCTCCTTCGTCGACGCCCGGGTGCCGGTGGCGAACCGGGTCGGCGCGGAGGACACCGCCTTCCTGGCGATCATGCAGAACTTCGCCGCGGAGCGGCTCTCCCTCGCCACCCAGGCGTACGCCATCGCGCAGCGTTCCGTGGAGCTGGCGGTGCGCTGGTGCCGGGACCGGTCCACGTTCGGCCGGCCCCTGGCGAGCCGGCAGCTCGTCCGGCACCGGCTGGCCGAGATGCACACCCGCGCCGAGGCGGCCCGGGCGTACGTGCACCAGGTGGCGGCGCGGGTGGCGGCGGGCGAGCCGGTGGTGACGGAGGTGGCGATGGCGAAGAACGTCGCGGTGGCCGCCTGCGCCGAGGTGGTCGACCAGTCGCTCCAGCTGCACGGCGGCTACGGCTACCTGCGCGACGCCGAGGTGGAGCGGCACTACCGGGACGCCCGGATCCTCGGCATCGGCGGCGGCACCACGGAGATCATGAACGAGATCATCGCGAAGGGCATGGGCCTGTGAGTGCGAGGAGTGAGCCGGGTCTGCGAGCCCCGCAGTCACGAACGAAGGAGGGCCTGTGACCACACTGCGCAGCGCGATCGACCCGTCCTCGCCGGGGCACCGCGCCAACCGGGAGGCCCTGGTGGAGCGCCTCGCCGAGCTGGACGCCGCCCTCGACCGGGCCCGCGCCGGGGGCGGCGAGAAGTACGTGACCCGGCACCACGGGCGGGGCAAGCTGCTCCCCCGGGAGCGGATCGAGCTGCTGCTCGATGCGGACAGCCCGTTCCTGGAGCTGTCCCCGGTGGCGGCGTACGGCACCGACTTCCCCGTCGGCGCCAGCGTGGTGACCGGCATCGGCGTGGTCGAGGGCGTCGAGTGCCTGGTCGTCGCGAACGACCCGACGGTGCGCGGCGGCGCGGTGAACCCGTGGTCGCTCGCGAAGACCCGCCGGGCTGGCGAGATCGCGCTGGCCAACCGGCTGCCGATGGTGAACCTGGTCGAGTCGGCCGGCGCGGACCTGCCCACCCAGGCGGAGATCTTCATCCCCGGCGGACGGGTGTTCCGCGACCTGACCCGGCTCTCGGCCGCGAAGATCCCCACGGTCAGCGTGGTCTTCGGCAACGCCACCGCCGGGGGCGCGTACGTGCCGGGCATGTCCGACCACGTGATCATGATCCGGGACCGGTCGCAGGTCTACCTGGCCGGGCCGCCGCTGGTGAAGATGGCCACCGGCGAGGTCACCGACGACGAGTCCCTCGGCGGGGCGGCCATGCACGCCACGACGTCCGGCCTGGCCGACTTTCTGGCGTCCGACGAGCGGGACGGCATCCGGCTGGCCCGGCAGTGCGTACGCCGGCTGAACTGGCGCAAGCAGGGCCCGCCGCCGCGCAACCCGTTCCCGGCCCCGCCGAAGTACGACGCCGAGGAGCTGCTCGGCATCGCCAGCGCCGACCTCAAGGTGCCGTTCGACCCGCGCGAGGTGCTGGCCCGGGTGCTCGACGGCAGCGAGTTCGACGAATTCAAGCCGGCCTACGGCACCGCCCTGGTCACCGGCTGGGGCGAGCTGCACGGCTACCCGGTCGGGGTGCTGGCCAACGCGCGGGGCGTGCTGTTCAGCGAGGAGGCGCAGAAGGCGACCCAGTTCATCCAGCTCGCCAACGCCGCCGACACCCCGCTGGTCTTCCTCCAGAACACCACCGGCTACATGGTCGGCACCGAGTACGAGCAGCGCGGCATCATCAAGCACGGCGCCCTCATGATCAACGCGGTGTCGAACTCGACCGTGCCGCACCTGACGGTCAACCTCGGCGCCTCCTACGGCGCCGGCAACTACGGCATGTGCGGGCGGGCGTACGAGCCGAGGTTCCTGTTCACCTGGCCGAACGCCAAGTCGGCGGTGATGGGGCCGGCGCAGCTCGCGGGCGTGCTGTCCATCGTGGCCCGGCAGGCCGCCGCCGCCCGGGGCCGGGACTACGACGAGGACTCCGACGCCGCCATGCGGATGATGGTCGAGCAGCAGATCGAGTCGCAGTCCGGCGCGCTCTTCCTCTCCGGCCGGCTCTACGACGACGGCGTGATCGACCCCCGCGACACCCGTACCGTCCTCGGGCTCTGCCTGTCGGCGATCCACAACGCGCCGGTGAGGGGCGCCGACGGCTTCGGCGTCTTCCGGATGTGAGGCGGCAGTGCGCCCGATGAATGCGATCGAGAGGCGGGACCAGTGATCCGGAAACTGCTCGTGGCGAACCGGGGCGAGATCGCCCGCCGGGTCTTCGCCACCTGCCGGGCGCTCGGCGTCGAGACGGTGGCCGTGCACTCCGACGCCGACGCCGACGCGCCGTTCGTCGCCGAGGCCGACCACGCCGTCCGGCTGCCCGGAAACACGCCCGCAGAGACGTACCTGCGGATCGACCTGATCCTCGACGCGGCCCGCCGGGCCGGGGCGGACGCCGTCCACCCCGGCTACGGCTTCCTCGCCGAGAACGCCGAGTTCGCCGCCGCGGTGACCGACGCCGGGCTGACCTGGGTCGGCCCGCCCGCCAAGGCGATCGCCGCGATGGGCGACAAGATGGCGGCCAAGGCCCTGCTCGCCGAGGCGGGCGTGCCGATGCTCCCCACCTGGACCGACGCCGACGAGATCACCGACTTCCCGGTGCTGGTCAAGGCGTCCGCCGGGGGTGGCGGGCGCGGCATGCGCGTCGTCCGGGACGCCGCCGGGCTGGCCGAGGCCGTCGCCTCCGCGCGCCGCGAGGCGGCCGGCGCGTTCGGCGACGGCACGGTCTTCGTCGAGCGGTACGTCGAGCGGGGCCGGCACGTCGAGGTGCAGATCTTCGGCGACACCCACGGGAGGGTGGCCGTCCTCGGCGTGCGGGACTGCTCGATCCAGCGCCGCCACCAGAAGCTCGTCGAGGAGGCGCCCGGCGTCCTCCCGGACGAGGTGCGCACGGCGCTGCACGAGTCGGCGGTGGCCGCCGGCCGGGCGGTCGACTACGTCGGCGCCGGCACGGTCGAGTTCCTGCTCGCGCCCGACGGGGAGATCTACTTCCTGGAGATGAACACCCGGCTCCAGGTCGAGCACCCGGTCACCGAGCTGACCACCGGCCTGGATCTGGTCCGGCTGCAACTGCTCGTCGCCGAGGGCGAGCCGCTGCCGGTGGCGGCGACCCCGCCGGCCCAGGGCCACGCGATCGAGGTACGCCTCTGCGCCGAGGACCCCGCACAGGGCTACCGGCCGGCGACCGGCACCCTGCACCGGTTCGCGGTGCCCGGCGTGGCGGCCGAGTTCGGACCGCTGGCCGGGCCGGGCCTGCGGCTGGACTCGGGCGTCGTCAACGGCTCGGTGGTGGGCGTCCACTACGACTCGATGCTCGCCAAGGTGATCGCCTGGGCGCCCACCCGCGCCGAGGCGGCCCGCGCCCTGGCCGGCGCGCTGGCCCGCGCCGAACTGCACGGGGTGGCCACCAACCGGGACCTGCTGGTCCGCGTCCTGCGCAGCCCGGAGTTCGCCGCCGTCGACCTCGACACCGGATTCCTGGACCGGCACCCCGAGGTCTTCGCCCCGCTGTTGCCGGACGATCAGCTCCCCCCGGCCGCGCTGGCGGCGGCCCTCGCCTCGGCCGCCGCCCGCCGCGCCTCGGCGACGGCGCTGGCCGGGCTTCCCTCGGGCTGGCGCAACGTGCCGGCGTTCCCGCAGGTCACCCGCCTCGCCGGGCCGGACGGCGAGATCGAGGTCCGCTACCGCCTGGACCGCTCGGGCGGCCTGGCCGAGTGGTCGGTCTCGCCGGGCGCGGGCTCCGCCGCCCCCGCCGACGCGCCGACCCCGGACGGAGCGGCCCCGACAGCCGGGCCGACCCCGGACGGAGCGGCCCCGGCAGACGCGCCGACCCCGGCCGTGACCCTGGTCGGGGCGTACCCCGATCGGGTGGTGCTCGACGTCGACGGGGTGCGGCGCGCGTACCGCGTACACCGGGTGTCCTCGGAGGTCTTCGTGGACGGCCCGGACGGGGCGGCGAGCCTCGCCGAGCTGCCGCGCTTCGGAGATCCCACCGTGGAGCTGGCGGCCGGGTCGCTGGTCGCGCCGCTGCCCGGCGCGGTGACCCGGGTGCACGTCGAGGTCGGGCAGCGGGTGGCGGCCGGCGACCTGCTGCTGACCCTGGAAGCGATGAAGCTGGAACATCCCGTGCTCGCCCCGGCCGACGGCGTGGTCGCCGAGCTGCCGGTCGCGGCCGGCGGACAGGTCGACACGGGCGCCGTGCTGGCCGTGGTCGACCCCGAGTGATCCTGGAGGCCCCGCGATGAACTTCGACCTCACCCCCGAGCAGGACCAGCTCCGCGACGCCGTGCGCGCCCTGGGCCGCCGGTACGGCCACGACTACTTCGTCACCAAGGCGAGGGCCGGTGAGCACACCACCGAGCTGTGGGACGAGGCCGGCCGGCTGGGCTACCTCGGGGTCAACATCCCCACCGAGTACGGCGGCGGCGGGGGCGGAATCACCGAGCTGGCCATCGTCTGCGAAGAGCTGGCGGCGGCCGGCTGCCCCCTGCTGCTGCTGGTGGTCTCCCCGGCCATCGCGGCCACAGTGATCGCCCGGCACGGCACCGAGGAGCAGCGCAAGCGCTACCTGCCCGGCTTCGCCGACGGCTCGCTGAAGGTGGTCTTCGCGATCACCGAACCGGAGGCCGGCTCGAACTTCCACCGGCTCGGCACGGTGGCCCGCCGCGACGGCGACGACTGGCTGCTCTCCGGCCGCAAGTGCTACATCTCGGGCGTCGACGAGGCGTCGTACGTGCTGGTGGTCGCGAGGACCGAGGACGCGGTCTCCGGGAAGCTCAAGCCGGCGCTGTTCGTGGTGCCGACCGACGCACCCGGGCTGACCCGGTCCAAGCTGGACATGGAGATCGTGTCCCCGGAGAACCAGTTCCTGCTCTACCTCGACGACGTGCGGCTGCCCGCCGACGCGCTGGTCGGCGAGTCGCTGGACGCCGGCCTGCCGGCCCTCTTCGCCGGGCTCAACCCGGAGCGGATCACGGTCGCCGCGATGGGCGCCGGCACCGGCCGGTACGCCATCGAGCGGGCCAGCGAGTACACCGCCACCCGCAAGGTCTGGGGCGGCCGGACCATCGGCTCGCACCAGGGCGTGTCCCACCCGCTCGCACACGCGGCCGTGCAGGTCGAGCTGGCCCGCCTCATGATCCAGAAGGCGGCCACCCTCTACGACGCGGGCCGCGACCTGGAGGCCGGGGTCTCCGGCAACATGGCCAAGTACGCCGCCGGGGAGGCCGCGGCGCTGGCCGTCGACACCGCCGTCCAGGTGCTCGGCGGGGCCGGCATGACCACCGAGTACGGCGTGGCCACGCTGCTCGGCGCGGTGCGCGCCGGCCGGATCGCCCCGGTCAGCCGCGAGATGATCCTCAACTTCGTCGCCCAGCACGTCCTCGGCCAGGACAAGTCCTACTGACGCCGCCGGAAGAGGGCCGAGGACCGGGCCCGGCAGGACAAGGACCTGGCCGCGCTCGGGGAGCGGCTGGATCCGGATGACTGGCGTCAGCGGCGGGCACCGGACCCGGGCACAGGGTTGACACGTCCGTCCAGGCTGGAGTAGTGACCGAGACGCCGCCTCGCTCCACACGGGCCGGGAAGTCCTTCGCCAGGGACCTGTTCGTCAACGTGCTCGCCAACCTCATCGCGGCAGCGATCATCTACCTCGGCGCGGTGGTTGGCGGCTACCTTCGACCTCACGTCGGGATAGTCGCCACAGCTCTGTCAGTGCTGGGCTCGACCGGTATGTGGTTCTTCCAGAAGCGAACCCTCAGATCGCACCCTGACCCCAGCACCGCCGACTGGGTCGGATTCGTCTTCTTCGCAGTGCTCTGCGTCGCGTCCTTGATCACAATTCTCGTATGGATGATCCACATCTTCCTGAACCTCGAACCAGGGCCACTCCCTTCCCGGTAGCCGGTCCCCATGCGGGAGACCGAGCAAGCCGGGGTGGGGGGGGGGGGGGGGGGGCCCCCCCCCCCCCCCCCCCCCCGGGGGCGGGGGGGGGGGGCGCCCCCGGGGGGGGGGGGGGCCACCACCCACGCCGAGAGGGCGGGGGGTAGAGAGAGGGGGGGGCCAAAC
>NZ_JBFABA010000027.1:0-68391 GCF_040640115.1 Micromonospora sp. NPDC023644
GCTCACCGGCCGCGCGCTGGGCGAGCTGGCGGTCGAGGCGGCCGGGGGCGCGCCGCCGGCCGGGGCGGAGCCGACCGCCGACCCCGACGGCGGGAACCGTTCGCCCGGTGGCGGAGCGGAGCCGGCCGGGGACGACGCGGAGCACGAGGGGGACACCGCCTGGCGGGGCGGGAACCCCCGCGCCGACCGGAGGGCGTCGTACGCCTTCGCCGTGCCCGCCGGGACCGACCGGCTGGCGCTGACCGGCGCGGTCGGCGCGGTGCTGGCCCACTTCGGCGGCGTGCGCCGGGTGCGGGTGGGCACGCTCCTCGACGAGGGGCCGGCGGTCGTGCCGGTGGCGGTGGACGGCACGCTGCGTGACCTCGCGGCCCGGCCCGCCGACCCGGCGCCGGGGTCCACCCCCGGGCGGGCACCCGACGCCGGGCCGCCGGAGGCCGCGGCCGGCGTGCTGACCGGCGACGGCCCCGCCGACACCTACCTGCCCAGCCTGGCGCCGCCGTGGCCGCTCACCCTGACGCTGCGCGGGACCACCGTCACCTGCGACTTCCGCACCGGCGTGTGGTCCGCCGAGGTGGTGGCCGCGGTGGCCCGGTACGTCACCCGCGTCCTCGCCCAGCTCCTCGCCGACGGCGACCGGGCCCTGGCCGACTGCGACCTGTTCGACGACGCCGAGCGGGACCGGGTGGTGGCGCTCGGCGGGGCGGCCGTCGACCTGCCCGAGCCGACCGGCGGCATCCACGACCGGGTGGCCGGGTGGGCGCGGGCCACCCCGGACGCCCCGGCGGTGTCCTACGGCGCCGACCGGCTCACGTACGGCCAGCTCGACGCCCGCGCCGGGCGGATCGCGGCGGCCCTGCGGGCGCGCGGCTGCGGGCCGGGCACGCGGGTCGGCGTCTGCCTGGAGCGCTCGGTGGACCTGGTGGCGACCCTGCTCGGGGTGCTCAGGTCCGGCGCCGCCTACGTCCCGATCGACCCCACCTACCCGGCGGAGCGCATCCGCTACACCGTCGAGGACTCCCGGGTGACCCTGCTCGTGGGCGCCGACGGCGTGGAGCTCGACGAGTTGCTCGCCGACGTCGCCGACGACGACGCGCTGGGCGCCGGGGCGGCGACGGTCGGCCCGGACGACCCCGCGTACGTCATCTACACGTCCGGCTCCACCGGCCGGCCGAAGGGGGTCCAGGTCCCGCACCGCAACGTGCTGGCCCTGCTCGCCGCGACCCGGGACGACTTCGGGCTCGGCCCGACGGACACCTGGACGATGTTCCACTCCAGCGCGTTCGACTTCTCGGTCTGGGAGATCTGGGGCTGCCTGCTCACCGGCGGGCACCTGGTCGTCGTCCCGCACCTGGTGGTCCGCGACCCGGCCGAGTTCCACGCCCTGCTGCGCGCGGAGCGGGTGACCGTGCTCAACCAGACCCCGTCGGCGTTCGCGCAGCTCGTCGACGCCGACCGGCGGGCCGTGCGCCGGCTGGGGCTGCGCCTGGTGGTGTTCGGCGGCGAGCCGCTGGACGCCGGCATGCTGACCGGCTGGTTCGACCGGTACCCGGAGCGCGCCTGCCGGATGGTCAACATGTTCGGGATCACCGAGACCACCGTGCACGTCACCGCGCAGACCATCGACCGGGGCCTGGCCCTGGCCGGCACCCGCTCCGTGGGGCGCCCGCTGCCCGGCTGGTACGTCCACGTGCTCGACCCGGCGGGGCGGCTGCTGCCGCCCGGGGCCGCCGGGGAGATCCACGTCGGCGGCGCCGGGGTGGCCGACGGCTACCTGCACCGCGACGAGCTCACCGCCCAGCGCTTCCTGCCCGACCCCTGGCGGGGCGGGCGGATGTACCGCAGCGGCGACCGGGGCCGGCTGCTGCCGGACGGGCGGTTGGAGCACCTGGGCCGGCTCGACGACCAGGTCAAGATCCGTGGCTACCGGATCGAGCTGGACGAGATCCGCCAGGTGCTGCTCGACGACCCGGACGTGCTGGCCGTGGCGGTCACCGTGGACACCGGCGCGGACGCCGCCGACGCCCGGCTGCACGCGTACGTGGTGCTCGCCGACGGGGCCGACTCGACCGCCGACCTGCGCCGCCGGGCGGCCAGGATCCTGCCCGACTACATGGTGCCGGCCACGGTGACGCCGCTGCCCGCGCTGCCGCTCACCGCCAACGGCAAGCTCGACGCGGCCCGGCTGCCCGCGCCGGCCGCCCGGTCCCTGCCCGCCGCCCGGGAACCCGCCGACGCCGGGGCCGGAGCCAGCCGCGCCGAGCGGATCCGGGTGGTCTGGGAGCGGGTGCTCGGCGCCGAGGTGGGGCCGGAGGACAACTTCTTCGACCTCGGCGGCAACTCCCTGCTCGCCCTGCGGCTGCTGCGTGAGCTGCGCGCGCAGGGCCTCGGCGAGTTCACCCCCCGCCACCTGTACGTGCACCCCACGGTCCGCGCCCTGGTCGGCGCGGGCGGATCGGAGCGGTGATGGCCGACGTCGACACGCTGACCCGCCTCTGGCCCCAGGTGCGCGAGGTGGCCGTCAAGGGCAGCTGCGCGTACGTGGTGGCCGACGACTACCTCGACCCGCTGCACCTGCGGGGCCTGCTCGCCCGGGAGCTGCCCGACGCCGACCTGCCCCGGCACATCGTGCAGGTCGACTCCCTCGACCCCGCCGACCTGGTCGAGCCGGACGACCGGTTCGGGGCGTACCTGCCGCCGCGCGACGACACCGAGCGCGTCCTGGTGCGCATCGCCGAACGCCTGCTCGGCCTGCCGAAGCTGGGCGTGCTCGACGACTTCTACGCCGTCGGCGGCGACTCGCTCGCCGCGACGGGGCTGGCCGTCGAGGCGCAGCGGGCCCTCGGGGTGGGCGTCTCCCTCGCCGCGGTGCTGCGCAACCCCACGGTGGCCGGTCTCGCCGAGGAGATCGGGCGGGCCCGGGCGGCCGTGCCGCTGCCCCGCGCCGAGGTGGCGGACGCCTACCCGCTCTCCCCGCAGCAGCGCCGGGTCTTCCTCGCCCAATCCCGCGACCCCGCCTCGGTCACCTACAACCTGCCGCTGCTGGTGCCGCTGCCGGCGGACGTCGACCGTGACCGGCTGGCGGACGCGTTCCGCGCCGTCATCGCCCGGCACGACATCCTCCGGACCGCCTTCGGCACCGAGGCGGGCCGGCCGGTGCAGCGGGTGCTGCCGGCCGTCGCGTTCGACCTGCCGGAGACCGGGGGCACCGGGACGCTCCCGGTCGAGCCGTTCGACCTGGCCGCCCCGCCGCTGCTGCGGGCCGGCCTGCGGCGCACCGGCGACGGCCCGGTGCTGGCGCTGGACCTGCACCACATCGTCACCGACGGCCTCTCCCTGGCGTTGCTGCTGCGCGAGGTCGACACCGTCTACCGTGGCGGCGAACCACCCCCGGTCCCCGCCCAGTACGCCGACTACGCCGTGTGGGCCACGACCGGGGAACCGCCCGGGGGCGACTACTGGCGGGGGCGCTTCGCCGAGCCGCCGGCGCCCCTGCGGCTGCCCACCGACGCGGCGCGGCTGACCGGCCGGCCGGCGACGGCGCGCGCCGGCACCGTCGAGTTCGACGTCGGGGCGGAGCGGACCGCCGCGCTGCGGGCGCTGGCCCGGCGCGAGGGGGTGACCCTGTTCCAGGTCCTGCTCGCCGTCTACGCGACCTTCCTCGCCTCGGCGACCGGCGGGACCGACGTCACGGTGGGCACCCCGGTCGCCGGTCGCGGCGCCCCGGGCCTGGACGCGACCATGGGGATGCTGGTCAACACGGTCTGCCTGCGGCACCGGGTGCGACCGGAGGCCACCTTCCGGGAGCTGCTCACCGAGGTGGCGCACGACGTGGTCGACGCCTTCGCGCACCAGGACTACCCGTTCGACACGCTGGTCGCCGAGGTGCTGCCGGTCCGTGACCAGGACCGGCATCCGCTCTTCGACACGCTGTTCGCGATGCAGCACGCCGAGGTGGCCACCGCCGACTTCCTGGGGCGGCGGGTCGAGTTGGCCGTCGCGCCCACCGGCCAGGCCATGTTCGACCTGGACATGCAGGTCTACGAGCGCGCCGATTCGCTGCGCGTGCACTGGGCGTACGACGCCGGGCTGTTCCTGCCCGCGACGGTGCGGGCCTTCGCCGACCTCTGGCTGGAGATCGCCGACACCGTCCTGGCCGACCCCGGGGTGCCCGTCGGCGAGCTGACCGGGGCACGCCCGGTCGCCGCCGGGGCGCCCTCCACCATCGACATCGAGTTGTGAGCCGGAGAGATCATGCAGTCGCTGATGACGCGGGGCCAGCTCAAGATCGCCGCGGCGCGCCGCCCGGAGCACGCCCGCCACTGGCGTGCCGTGCTCGGCTCCGGCGCCGACCCGGTCGGCTTCCCCGCCGACCGCACCCCGGCGCCCGGCGCCCCGCCCGAGCCGGCGGCCGTCACCGTGCCGCTGGGCGAGGCGCTGGTCGACCGGCTCGCCCGGGCCGGCCGGGGCGGCGAGGACGCCCGCCAGGTGCTGGTGACCGCCGCGGTCGCCGCCCTGCTGCGCCGCTACACCGGCGCCGACGACATGCTGGTCGGTCGTCCCGGCGAGGCGGGGCAGCTGGCCGGCATGCTGCCGCTGCGGGTGCGCTGCGCGGCGGAGACCAGCTACCGCGACCTGGTCGGGCAGCTGCGCACGGCGGTGCCCGAGGCGGCCCGCCACGCCGACTATCCGGTCGAGCTGCTCGCCGAGGAACTGGCGGCGGCCGGCGGTCCCGGCCCGCACCCGCTCGTCGACGTGGCGGTGGGGGGCGCCGTCCCGGACGGCGCCGGGGTGGGGGTGTTCTTCGCTCTCGGCGCCGCCGAGGTGACGGTCCACCACGACGCCCGCCGCTACGACGGCGCCACGGCCGAGCGGATCGGCGCCCACCTGGCGCTGCTGCTGGGCCGGGCGCTGGCGGAACCGGACGCGCCGGTGGCGGGCCTGAGCCTGCTGACAGACGCAGACCGGGACGTGCTCCGGGGCCTCAACGACACCGCCGTCGAGGAGGAGCCGGCCGGCCGGCCGGACGAGTGGGTCGCCCGGTGGGCCGTCGCCCGGCCGGACGCCGTCGCCGTCCGCACCGCCGACGGCAGCTGGACGTACGCGGAACTGGAGGCCCGGGTGGCCGCGTACGCCGAGCGGCTGCGCGGCGCCGGGGTGGGCGCGGAGTCGGTCGTCGCCGTGCTCGCCGACCGCTCCCGCGAGCAGTTGGTGGCGATCCTGGCCACCCTGCGGGCCGGCGGCGCCTACCTGCCGGTCGACCCCGGCTACCCGGCGGCGCGCGTCGCCTACCTGCTCGACGACAGCGGGGCCGCCGTGGTGCTCGCCGCCGACCCGGCGCGGGTCCCCGACGGCGTGCCGGTGCTCCCGCTGCCGGCCGCCGGCCCGGTTCCCGCCGCCGCGTCGCCCGGCCCCGGCGCGCCGCGCGACGGGCGGGACCTCGCGTACGTCATCTACACCTCCGGCTCGACCGGCGCCCCGAAGGGCGCGATGATCGAGCACCGGTCGCTGGCCAACCGGCTGGCCTGGATGCAGCGGTTGTACCCGATCGGCCCCGCCGACGTGATCCTGCACAAGACCCCCACCACCTTCGACGTGTCGGTGTGGGAGCTGTTCTGGTGGGCCCGCGAGGGCGCCTCCGTCTGCCTGCTCGCGCCCGGCGCGGAGCGCGACCCGGAGGCCATCATCGCGGCCGTCGAGGCGCACGCCGTCACCACCCTGCACTTCGTGCCGTCGATGCTGGGCGCCTTCCTCGACTACCTCGGCACCGCCGACACCGACCGGCTGGCGAGCCTGCGGCAGGTCTTCGCCAGCGGCGAGGCGCTGGGCCCCTGGCAGGTGGACCGGCTCGCGGAGCTGCTGCCCGCCGCGACGCTGGTCAACCTCTACGGGCCCACCGAGGCCACCGTCGACGTCTCGCACCACCGCTGCCGGCCCGGCGGGGAGCGGGTGCCGATCGGCCGGCCGGTGGACAACACCCGCCTGTACGTGCTCGACGAGCGGCTGCGCCCCCAGCCGGTGGGGGTGCCGGGGGAGTTGTGCATCGCCGGGGTGCAGCTCGCCCGGGGCTACCTGAACCGGCCGGAGCTGACCCGGGACCGCTTCGTCGCCGCGCCGGAGGTGGGCGAGGAGCGGGTGTACCGCACCGGCGACCTGGCCCGGCTGCTGCCCGACGGCACGGTCGACTACCTCGGCCGCCTCGACCACCAGGTAAAGGTGCGCGGCTACCGCGTCGAGCTGGGCGAGGTGGAGGAGGCGCTGCGCGGGCACCCGGGCGTCAAGGACGCCGTGGTGGTGGCCCGCGACGGCAACCTGATCGGCTACGTCGTCGCCGACGAGCCGGTGGGCGAGGCGGCGCTCACCGCCCACCTGGGCGCCCTGCTGCCGAGCTACCTGGTGCCCGCCCGGGTGGTCGAGCTGGCGGAGTTCCCGCTGTCGGGCAGCGGCAAGCTGGACCGGCGGGCGCTGCCCGAGCCGGCCGCGCCGCAGCGGCCGTACGTCGCGCCGCGCAGCGGGCCGGAGCGGATCCTCGCCGACATCTGGGCCGACGTGCTGGGTCTCGACCGGGTCGGCGTGGAGGACAACTTCTTCGCCATCGGCGGCAACTCGATCCACTTCGTCACCGTGCTGGCCCGGGCGCACGCCGCCGGGGTCGACCTCACCTTCCAGCAGATGTTCCGCCACCCGACGATCGCGGCGCTGCTCGCGGCCGGCCCGCCCGACACCCAGCGGGCGGTGACGCACCCGCCGTTCGCCCTGCTCGACGGGGCGGACCGGGCCCTGCTGCCCGCCGGGGTGGTCGACGCGTACCCGCTCGGGCAGCTCCAGGCGGGGTTGATCTACGAGAACGAGCTGTCCCGGGGCGCCGCCCAGTACCACGACATCATCAGCTTCCTGATCAACGCGCCGTTCGACGAGGCGACGTTCACCGAGGCGGTGCGGATCCTCGTCGCGCGCCACCCGATCTTCCGGACCAGCTACCACTTGACCGGCTTCGCCGAGTACCTGCAACTCGTGCACGCCGACGCGCCGAGCCCGCTGTGGGTGGTGGACCTGCGCGACCGCGACCCGGCCGAGCAGGAGCGCTGGTACGCCGACTGGCACGCGCGCGAGCAGTCGTACCGGTTCCGCTGGCAGGAGCCGGGCCTGGTCCGCATCCACGTGCACGTCCTCGGCGACGAGCTCTACCGGTACAGCGTCAGCCAGCACAACTCGGCGTTGGACGGCTGGAGCATCACCCTGCTGCACACCCAGCTCTTCGACACCTACTACCGGCTGCTGGCCGGGGACCGGCCGGACGAGGCGCCGGCCGAGAACCACTTCCGCGACTACATCGGGCTGGAACGCCGGGCGCTGGAGTCGGCGGCGGACCGCGACTTCTGGCGCGGCGTGCTCGCCGCGGGCGGCGTGACCGAGCTGCCCCGGTGGGAGCCGCCGGCCGTCCCGGCCGAGCGGCCGGTGGTCTTCCACGAGGTGGATATCGACGAGGCGCTCTCCGAGCGGCTGCTGCGCGCGGCCGACCGGTTGGCGGTGCCGCTGAAGACCGTGCTGCTGGCCGCGCACGTCAAGGTGGTGGGCGCGCTCGCCGGGGACACGGAGGTGGTCACCGGGTACGAGCAGAGCGGGCGGCCCGAGGCGGAGGGCGCCACCGGGGCCCTGGGGCTGTTCCTCAACACCGTACCGATGCGGGTGGACCTCGGCGACGGCTCCTGGGCCGACCTGGTCCGGGCGGTGTACCGCGCGGAGGCGGACCTGCTGCCGCACCGGCGCTACCCGATGGCGCAGATGAAGGCGGACGCCGGCACCACCGACCTGCTGTTCGAGACCGTCTTCAACTACACCCACTTCTACCTGCTCAAGCAGCTGCGCGAGCTGCCCGGCTTCGACCTGCTCGACGTGCAGGTCAGCACGGAGACGGAGTTCGCGCTGCGGGCCGAGTTCATGCGGGACTTCTTCACCGACCGGGTCCGGCTGAGCCTGCACTACCACTCGGCGGCCTTCACGCCGGAGCAGGCGGCGGGGATCGGGGAGGTCTACCGGCGGGTGCTGGCGGAGCTGTCGACCGACCCGGAGCGCGCCCACGACGGGCTGCGGCCCGGCCTGCCCGAGCCCCGGGTCACGCCGGCCCGGCGCCGCTTCGACCGGGCCGACCCGGCGCCGCGCCGGCCGGAGGCGCCGGCGGGGCGGACCGCGCCGGGCACGCCCGTCGCCCGGCGGATCGCCGAGGCGTGGGCGCGGGCGCTCGACGTGCCGGTGGCCGGGATCGCCGAGGAGGACAACTTCTTCGACCTGGGCGGCAACTCGCTCGCCGCGATGCGGGTGATCGCCGCGCTGCGGCCCCTGGTCACGCTGCGGCAGCTGATGACCACCTCCACGCTCGGCCCGCTGGCCCGGGTCGTCGAGGCGGACGCCCCGCCGGAGGACCGGCTGCTGCAACCGCTGTCCCCGCCGGACGCCGCGTACGACCGGGTGCTGGTCTGCTTCCCGTACGCGGCGGGCAGCCCGCTCGCCTTCCGGCCGCTGGCCGAGGCGCTGGCCCCGCACCGGATCGCGGTGCACGCCGTGGCGCTGCCCGGGCACGACGTGAGCCGGCCCGAGCCGCTGCTGGACCTGCCGGAGCTGGCCCGCCGGGTGGCCGCCGAGATCGGGGAGCTGGGCGGCCGGCCGGTGCTGGTGTGGGGGCACTGCGTCGGCGCGGCGGCGGCGATCGAGGTCACCCGGCTGCTCGCCGCCGCGGGCCGGCCACCCGAGCGGCTGTTCCTCGGCGGCAAGCTGCTGCGCGGGCCGGAGGAGATCGACGCCAGCATCGCGGAGGTCACCGGGATGGCGTCGGCGGACGTGGTGGGCTGGCTGGTGGACCAGACCGGCTTCACCGAGCTGGACGGCCTGGACGCCGGGCACGTCGACGCGCTGGTCGCCGCCTTCCGGCACGACGCCGTCGGCTCCCACCGCTACCTGCGGGAGCGGGTGGGGGAGCCCCTGTCGGTGCCGGTCACCGTGGTGGTGGCCGCCGACGACCCGCTGACGGCCGGGCCGGGCGCGGCACACGAGGCGTGGCGACGGATCGCCGCCGACGTGGAGCTGAGGGAGATCGACGGGGGCGGGCACTACTTCTGCCGTACCCGCGCGGCCGACGTGGCCGCTATCGTCGGCGCGACGGGAACGGGCGCGCCGCCGGCGGCCTCCGCCGTACCGTCCGCCCGCCGTCCTGGGGAGGATCATGTCTGACCGTACGCCGACCGCGCGGGGCGAGTTCGTCGCCGGAGCCCGCTCGATGGTGCCGTTCCTGCTCTCCGCCTTTCCGCTGGGCGTGATCGGCGGCACCCTCGGCCTGGCCGCCGGGTTGTCCTACCTGGAGACGTTCGGCCTGGCCATGGTGGTCAACTCCGGGACCGCCCAGTTCATCGGCTTCAAGCTGATCTCGGAGGGCGCGGCGTGGCCGGTCATCGTCCTGACCACGCTGATCCTCAGCCTGCGGATGCTGATCTACTCCACGCTGCTCGCGCCGCACGTGCGCGAGCTGCCGCAGCGGTGGCGGCTGCTGCTGGGCTTCGGCCTGATCGACGCGGTGTTCTTCGTGGCCTTCGACCGGATCAAGGGCGACGAGCCGGCCCGGCGCAAGAGCATGTTCTACTTCGGCGCCTCCGCCGTCATGTACGTCAACTGGGCGATCGCCACCGTGGTCGGCATGATCGCCGGTCACCTGCTGCCGGAGCGGCTGCGCTCCGGTCTGGACTTCCCGATGACCGCGGTCTTCCTGGTCGTGCTCGCCTCGGCGCTGGTCGGCTGGAAGGTCTGGACGACGGCCGTCTCCGCCGGGGCGCTGGCCCTGCTCCTGCTCGGGCTGCCCTACAACCTCGGCCTGATCGTGGCGGCGTTCGGCGGCGCGTTCGTCGGCATGGCCTGCGAGGTGGTCCAGCGGCGGTGGTTCCCGCCGAAGCCGGCGGAGGAACCGGCGGAGTCGGGCGAGCCGGGGGAGACGTCGGCGGAGCCGGGCGAGCCGGGGCGGGAACCGCGAACGCCGCAACCGCGTACCGCCGGGGCGGCGGCCGGGGAACGCCGGGCCGTCGAGACGGCCCGTGACACGGACGGAAGGTGACGGGAATGTCCATGCTGCTGCTCATCCTCGGGATGGGGCTCGCCACCTTCGCGCCCCGGTACCTGCCGCTGCTGGTCTTCCGCGACCGCGTGCTTCCCGACGACGTCAAGGTCTTCCTCGGCTACCTCCCGCCGGCGCTGCTGGCGGCCATCGCCGTCCCGTCGGTGATCGCACCGGTGGACAACCGGATCGAGATCACCGTCGTCACCGTGCCGTACCTGGTGGCCGGCCTGGTCACGTTGGTGACCGGCCTCTTCGTCGAGCGTTTCATGATCGTCTGGACGGTGGGGCTGGTGGTCTTCTTCGGCCTGCGCTGGTGGCTGGGGGCCGGGTGACGGCCGCGCGTCCCGTCGACCGCGCCCCGCTGCGGGTCGCGGCCGGCCAGGTCACCGCCGTCCCCGGCGACCTGGCCGGCAACGCGCGGACCGCGGCGGAGAGCATCGCCGAGGCGGCGGCCCGCGGCGTGCACCTGGTCGTCTTCCCCGAGCTGTCGCTCTGCGGCTACGACGTCGGCCTGCTGCGCGACGACATCGCCCGGTGCGCCGTCGAGCCGGGCGGTCGCCCGCTCGACGTCGTCGCCGAGGCCTGCCGCACCCACCGGGTGGTGGCGGTGGTCGGCGGCTGCCGGCGGCGCGCCGACGGCTGGGCGATCGGCGCCCTGGTGGTCGGCGCGGACGGCCGGCTCGCCGCCGGCTACGACAAGCGCCACCTCGACGGCCACGAGCGGGAGCTGTTCGTGCCGGGCCACGCCGACACCCTGGTCGAGGTGCGCGGCTGGCGGCTCGGCCTGGGGATCTGCTACGACGCGAGCTTCCCCGAACATCCCCGCGCGCTGGCCCTCGCCGGCGCCGACGCCTACCTCTGCCCGGGGGCGTTCACGACGGGGGACTCCGACCACCGACGCGGCGTGTACTTCCCGGCCCGCGCCCTGGAGAACACCTGCTACGTGCTGTTCGCCAACTTCGCGGGATCGCACGGCGGCTGGGAGTTCGCCGGTCGCAGCGCCGTGTACGCTCCCGACGGGCGGGTCCTCGCCGACGCCGGCACGGGCCCCGGGCTCGCCGTCGCCGACCTGGACGACGCCGTCCTGCGCCGGCACCGCGACGCGCTGCGGATGCTCGCCGACCGGGCCGCGCCCGTGCCGCCCCCGACGGCGGTGCCAGTCCGGGCCGGGTGACCGCCCGTCCGCCGGGACCGTCCACGCCGGACGACCCGTCGCCGGGCGCCCGGGTGACGCCCCCACCTGTCCGACCCGCCGCCCCGGCGGGGCAGCCCACCACGTGAGGAGAACCTGTGACCGGCACCGGCACGATCGCTGTCCACGGCGACGACGGGTTGAGCCCGGGCGGGGCGGTGTCGCCGCCGATCGTGCAGAGCGCCACCTTCAGCGCCGAGTCCGACGAGCAGTTCACCGCCATCGCCACCGAGACCCGCGGCCACGCCTTCTACACCCGCTACGGCAACCCGAACCACGCGCAGGTCGCCGCCGTGGTCGCCGAGCTGGAGGGCGCCGAGGCGGGCATGGTCACCGCCTCCGGGATGGGCGCGATCAGCACGATCGCCCTGGCCCTGCTCTCCGCCGGGGACCACGTCATCGTGCAGCGCAGCACGTACGGCGGCACGACGTCCCTGGTCACCGGCCTGCTGGCCCGGTTCGGGGTGGCCTTCACCCAGGTGGACCAGACCGACACCGAAGCCTTCGCCCGGGCGCTGCGCCCGCAGACCCGGCTGGTCCTGGTGGAGACCCCGAGCAACCCCCTGCTCGAACTGACCGACCTGGCCGCCGTCGTCGAGCTGGCGCACGCCAACGACGCGCTGGTCGCGGTCGACAACACCTTCGCGACCCCGGTCAACCAGCGGCCGGCCGACTTCGGCGCCGACCTGGTGTGGCACAGCGGGACGAAGTACCTCGGCGGGCACTCCGACGTCTCGGCCGGGGTGATCGTCGGCTCCGCCGACCTGGTCGACCGGGTCTGGCAGACCGCCATCGTCACCGGCAGCACCCTCGGCCCGATCGACGCCTGGCTGCTGCTGCGGGGCATCCGGACCCTGTCGCTGCGGGTGGACCGGCACAACGCCAACGCGCTGGCCCTGGCCCGGGCGGTCGAGGGCCACCCGGCCGTGCGACGGGTCCGCTACCCGGGGCTGCCGACGCACCCCCAGCACGAGCTGGCCGGCCGGCAGATGACCGGCTTCGGCGGGGTGCTCAGCGTCGAGCTGCGCGACGGGCGGGCGGCGGCCGGGCTGCTGGACGGCCTCCGCCTCGCCAAGCGGGCGGCCAGCCTGGGCAGCGTCAGCACCCTCGTGGTGCACCCGCGCTCGATGTGGGCCGGGATCGTGGACGCCGAGCAGTTGGCCGCCACCGGCATCGGCGAGGGCCTCGTCCGGGTCTCCACCGGCATCGAGGACACCGAGGACCTGGTCGCCGACTTCCTGGCGGCCCTCGACGCGGCGGACCGCGCCGGGTAGCGCGCCGCGTCGCTCAGCGGTCCGGGCTCCCGGCCGGCGCCATCACGCGCAGCGCGTTGGCGTCGAGGCCGATCCGGATCGGCGTACGGCCGCACAGCTCGCCGTCGACCTCGACGCGCGCCGGCCGGTCCGTCTCCAGCCACAGTTCCCCGACGGCGAGGAACGGCTCGTCGCCGACGGAGCGCCGGTGCCCGGTCGCCGCGTTGCGGGCGGTGTCCCGCACCAGCCCGCGGCGGTTCGCGCCGCCGACCGGGTACGCGACCAGCAGCCGGTCGTCGGCGTCGGCGTCGGCGGCGATCGGGCGGCCGGCGTGGAAGCCGCCGTTGGCGACGTACACCTGGTGGGTGACGAACTCGTGCCGGGCGTCGCCGGCGCGGACGGTGACGCGCAGCGGGCGGTGCCGGGCCAGCAGGGCCAGGGCGGTGAGCGGGTACGCCAGCCGGCCGGTGACCCGCTTCAGACGCGGCGGCGTGCGCAGCATGATGTCGGCGGAGAGGCCGACGCCGACGTGGTTGGTGAAGCGCATCCCGCCGGCCAGGCCGAGGTCGACGTCGATCACCGTGCCGTCGGCCAGCACGTCGACGGCCCGATCGAGTTCCAGCGGCACGCCGACGGTGCGGGCGAAGTTGTTGGTGGTGCCCAGCGGCAGCAGGCCGAGCGCCATGTCGCGGTGGGCGAGCAGCCGCGCGGCGGCGCTGAGGGTGCCGTCCCCGCCGCCGGCCACCAGCAGGTCCGGCCCGAGGTCGACGGCCGCGGCGAGGGCGCGTTCGAGCTGCCCGGGCTGGTCGACGGGGAAGTCGCCGAGCAGTCGGAAGCCGGCCGCCGCCAGCCGCGCCCGGGCCTGCTCGTGCAGGTGGCGGCCCCGGCGGGACCGGGCGTTGACGACGAGGACGGCCCGCCGGTCCCGCCGGATGGCCGCGCCCAGTTCCTGCTTCGTCCGCATGGGCCCCGACCCTATCGGCATCCGGGCCGCCGGCGCGCCGTCGGGAGCATTCGCAGGCATAGAAGCTCATCGACGCAATCGTTAGGGTGTCGGGGAGGAGCGTTCCCATCCTGGAGGTGCTGATGCGAACACAGGTCATCCGCGCGGTCGGCGTCCTGACGGCGGGAGGGGCCCTGGTGGCGCTGGGCGCCACCGGCGCGCAGGCCGGCCCGGTCGTGCCGCGGCACGCCGTGGTCGTCTGCCAGAGCGCCAGCTTCTACGCCAACTACGACTCGGCGAGCGGCCCGCACGGGTTCAAGCGCACGCTGGAGTACGGCAACAGGATCGGCCACACGCCCGGCGCGCATCCCGTCTACAACGGCTGGGCCGCCACCTTCGACTTCGGGCCCAACGACTGGGGCTACGTGCGGATCGAGTGCATCGGAGGCTACGACTCGTGGTGAGCGGGGGAGCCGTGCGCCGGCTCGGCGCGGCGCTGGCGGCCGGCTGCGCCGTGCTGGCGCTCACTGCGACGCCCGGGCACGCCGCGAACGGGACGATCGGGCAACGGGAGACGGTGTGCGCCCAGGATCTCTTCGTCCGCACCGACCCGAACGGCGCGTGGATGGGCACGCTCTACCGCGGCCAGACCTTCCTCGTCGAGGGGCCGCGCAGCGGCGGCTACGTCTACGGCTTCGCCTACGGGCACGTCAACCGGCGCGGGTGGGTGCAGGACGGCTGGTTCTGCTGACCTCGTCCGGCGCGTGACGGACGGAGCCCCGGGCGTCGCCCCCGGGGCCCAGTCCAAGCCCGGCGATCCGTCTCCGGCTCACCGGGCCGGCGTCAGCCGCCCGGTGCGGCGCCGGTGCGCGCGGATCAGGTCGGCGTAGCGCAGGCCGCTCGCCTTGAGCGTCCGGCGCTGGGTGGGGTAGTCGACGTGCACCAGGCCGAAGCGCTTGTCGTACCCGTACGCCCACTCGAAGTTGTCCAGCAGCGACCAGACGAAGTAGCCGGCCAGCGGCACGCCCCGGTCGACCGCCGCCGCGCACGCCGCCAGGTGCCGCTCCAGGTGCTCGGTCCGCTCCCGGTCCTCGACGGCGCCGTCGGCGGTGACCTCGTCCGGCCACGCCGAGCCGCTCTCCGTGACGAGCAGCCGCGCCGGGGCGTACTCCTCGGTCACCGCGACCAGCAGCTCCTCCAGCCCGGCCGGGTACGCCTCCCAGCCCATCGCGGTGCAGACCGCGCCCGGCACCGGCACCTGCCGGGCGTACGGCGGCGGCCCCGCCGGGTCGTCGGCCACCACCTGCCGGAAGTAGTAGTTCAGGCCGAGGTAGTCGGTGGGCGTGGCGACGACGGCCAGGTCGTCGCCCCGCACGGGCGGCTCGACGCCGTACGTGGCGACCATGTCGGCCGGGTAGCCGCGCCCGTGCAGCGGGTCGAGCCACCACCGGTTGACGTGGCCGTCCATCCGCCGGGCGGCGGTCACGTCCTCGGGCCGGTCGCTCGCCGGCTCGCAGGGGCTGGGGTTGAGCACGATCCCGACGGAGGCGGGCCGGGTGGCGGCGGCCCGGATCGCCCGGGTGGCCAGCCCGTGCCCGAGCAGGACGTGGTGCGAGGCGCGCACCGCCCGGGCCAGGTCCCGCTCGCCGGGGGCCATCCGGCCCTCCAGGTGCCCGATCCAGGACACGCAGAGCGGCTCGTTGACGGTGGTCCAGTCGGCGACCCGGTCGCCGAGGCGGGCCGCCACGACGGCGGCGTAGTCGGCGAACGCCTCGGCGGTGTCCCGCTCCGGCCAGCCGCCCCGGTCCTGCAACGCCTGCGGCAGGTCCCAGTGGTAGAGCGTCACGAACGGTCGGATCCCCGCCGCCAGCAGGGCGTCGACCAGCCGGTCGTAGAAGTCCAGGCCCCTGGGGTTGACCCGGCCGACGCCGTCGGGCCGCACCCGGGGCCAGGCCACCGAGAACCGGTACGCGTCCACCCCGAGCCGCCGCATGAGCGCCACGTCCTGTGGCCACCGGTGGTAGTGGTCGCAGGCCACCGCGCCGGTGTCGCCGTTGTCGACGGCGCCCGGCACGTCGCAGAAGGTGTCCCAGATGGACGGCGCGCGGCCGTCGGCGCGGACGGCCCCCTCGATCTGGTACGCGGCGGTGGCGACCCCCCAGAGGAAGTTGGGCGGCAGCGTGGACAGGTCCGGCACGGGTGGGCTCTCCTTCGGATGTGCGGCCGACATGGCCTCGTGTGCGGCCGTCACGGCCTCACCTGACCGCGCCGGCCGTCAGGCCGGCGACGAAGTAGCGCTGCAACGCCAGGAAGCCGGCCACCACCGGGACGCTGACCACCAGCGACGCGGCCATCACCTGGTTCCAGTAGACGTTGAACTGCGTGGAGTAGCCCTGGAGGCCGACGGCGAGGGTGCGGCTGCCCTCGTCGGTCATCACCGAGGCGAAGAGCACCTCGCCCCAGGCGGTCATGAAGGCGTAGACGGCCACCGCGACGACGCCCGGCACCGCCGTGGGCAGGATGACCCGGAACAGCGTCCGCAGCGGGCCGGCGCCGTCGACCTGCGCCGCCTCGTCGAGGCCGCGGGGGATCGAGTCGAAGTAGCCGACCAGCATCCAGATCGAGAACGGCAGGGAGAACGTCAGGTAGGTGACGATCAGGCCGGTACGGCTGGCGTACAGCTGGATGCCGGTGGCGGTGCCGAGGTTGACGTAGATCAGGAACAGCGGCAGCAGGAAGAGGATGCCGGGGAACATCTGGGTGGAGAGCACGGTCACCGAGAACAGCCCCCGGCCGCGGAACCGGTACCGGCTGACGGCGTACGCCGCGAAGATCGCCACGGTGACCGAGAAGACCGCCGCCACGGTCGAGACGACCAGGCTGTTGACCAGGTAGCGGCCCAGCGGCACGGTCGACCACATGTCGACGAACGCCTGCGCGGTCGGGCGCCGGGGCCACCAGGTGAAGGCGCCCTGCACGTCCTGCAACGGCTTGAGCGCCGAGCTGAGCATGACGTAGAGCGGGACGAGCACGAAGAGCGCGAGCAGGGTCAGCACGATCCGGCGAGCCCAGCGCTCGGCGGCGGTCTCACGCATCGTTCCTCCGGCGGTTGGTGGCCAGCAGGTAGCCGGCGGTGACCAGGAGCAGGAACAGCAGCAGCGCCACGGACATCGCCGACCCGGCGCCGAAGTCCCAGGTCTTGAAGGAGCTGCGGTAGATGTGCAGGGAGATCAGGTTCGCCTGCTCGGGGGCGGAGCCGCCGAAGAGCACGTACGGGGTGTTGAAGTCGTTGAAGGTCCAGAGGAAGAGCACCAGCAGCAGGACCAGGTTGACCGGGCGCAGCATGGGCAGCGTCACCGAGCGCAGCCGTCGCCAGAACCCGGCCCCGTCCATGGCGGCGGCCTCGTACAGCTCGCCGGGGATGTTCTGCAGGCCGGCCATGACGCAGAGGAAGGCGAACGGCCAGGACCGCCAGATCGAGACGGTCAGCAGCGCGACGAAGCTGTTCTCCCCGATCAGCCAGAACGGCCGGTCGTCGAGCAGGTGGAGCTGGTCGACCAGCACGTGGTTGACCAGGCCGGTGTCCCGCTGGAAGAGGAAGCTCCAGGTGATCACGGCGGTGTAGACGGGCAGCGCGTACGGGGTGAGGAAGAGCGCGCGCAGCACCCCACGGCCACGGAAGGGGCGTTGCAGCAGCACGGCGGCGGTGGTGCCGAGCACCCAGGAGAGCCCGACCGAGGCCACCGTGTAGCCGACGGTCACCCCGAACGAGTGCAGCAGCCCGGCCCCGACGGCCGAGTCGACGTCGAGCACCACCCGGTAGTTCTCCCAGCCCACGAAGGGCGCGGTGGACCAGTCGCGGATGTGGAACCGGGTCAGCTCCCGCAGGCTCATCCACGCCCCGACGAGCATCGGGACCACGTGGATCGCCAGCTCCAGCACGACGGCCGGGGCGAGCAGCAGGTACGGCAGCAGCGACCGGCGGCGCCCGGGGGAGCGCCGCTGCGCCGGGGTCGGGCGGCGGGTGGGCCGCCGCGGTGCGGCGACGTCCCGGGAGGGCGTGGTGGTGGCCATCGGGGTCCTCTCGCTGGGTGGCCGTGGGAGGGTCGGCGTCCCTCCCACGGCCACCGGTCCGGCGGGGTCAGCGCATCTGCTGCTGGGCCCGGGTCAGCTTCTGCCGGACGCTCTCCTCGGTGACGGGCCTGCCGCTGGCGGCGTCGGCGAAGAGTTCCTTGATGGCGGTGCCGACGAGGGTCTCGAAGGTGCTCTCGTCGGGCACCTGCGGCAGCGGGGCCGCCGTGGTGGCGAGGGTCTGCTGGAGCACCTTCTGCTCCGGGGCGGCGAACGCCGGGTCGCTCGCCACGGTGGAGACGGCGGGCAGCGAGCCGTACGTCTTGTTCAGCGCCACCTGCTCGGCGTCGCTGGTCATGAACTTGACGAACTCCAGCGCGGCGTCGGCGTTCTTCGTGTGCTTGAACACCGCGAGGTTGATCCCGGCGACCATGCTGTTGACCTTCCTGCCGCCGGCGGGCGGGGCGGCCGGGAACGGCACCGGGGCGACGCCGTACGCGTCGGGGGCCATGTTCTGCGACTTCAGGTTGGACCCGGCGGCCTGCCAGAGCAGCATGGCGGCCTTGCCGTTGGCGAAGTCGGAGACCGACTGGTTCTGCGCGTACTCGGCGTTGCTCGGGTTGACGATCCTGTCGACGGCCATCAGGTCGACGTACCGCTTGACGGCGGCGACGTTCTGCGGGGTGTCGAAGGTGGGCTTGCCGGCGGAGTCGAACCACTCGCCGCCGTACTGCTGGCTGAAGGTGAAGGCGTGGTGGGCGTTCTCCGACGGGTTGGCCCCCTCGACCGCGAGGCCCCACCGGTCGCCGCCGGTCAGCTTGCGGCCGACCTCGGCGACCTGCTCCCAGGTGGTGGGCGGGCTGGTGACGCCGGCGTCGGCGAACGCCTTCTTGTTGTAGTAGAGGGCGTAGGCGAGGCTGTAGAGCGGCACCGCGGCCGGCGGCTTGCCGGGGGCGCCGGCGGCGGCCAGCGCCGCGGGCACGAACCGGTCCTTCCCGCCGACCTTGGCGAGGGTGGCGTCGTCGAACTCGACCAGCGCGCCGGTGGCCTGCAGCGACGCCGACCAGGTGTTGCCGATGTTGACCACGTCCGGGCCCTGGCCGGAGGTGGCGGCGGTGAGCAGCCGGTTGAGCAGGTCCGACCAGGGCACCACCTCGACGTTGACCTTGATGCCGGTCTGCTGCTCGAACTTGTCGAGTTCCGGCTGGAGGATCTGCTTGTCGGCCTCCAGGCTGGCGCCCTGGTTGCTGGCCCAGTAGGTGAGGGTCTTACCGGCCGCGCCGGAGGAGCCGCCGGAGTCGCCGCAGGCGGTGAGTGCGGTGGCGGCCAGCACGGCCGCCGTGAGTATCGCGAGGTGTCGTCTCGACACGGTATGCCCTTCCGTTGCACGTGGTGGGGGTCGCCGGCGCTCCGTCGGGGGACGGGGGTGACGGGGGCCGGCGGACGGTGGGCGGTGCGCGCCGGCGGGGCCGGCGTCCCGACAGTTTCATCACGACTTAATGAATGTGGTCATTAAAGTGGTTGGCCGAAGGGCCGTCAAGCACGGGGTCGTACAGTCGCTCGGGACGGCCGAGGGGATCGAGGTGGCAGGTGGAGCTGGCGCGCGCGACCAACCGGGGCGTCCGGCTGCGCAACCGGTCCGCCCTGCTGTCGAAGGTCTTCCTGGACGGCCCGCTCACCCGGCAGGACCTGGTCCGCAGCACGGGGTTGAGCCAGCCGGCGGTGAGCAACGTGGTCGGCGACCTGATCGACGAGGGGCTGGTCGTCGAGGCGGGCGCCGCCGAGTCCGACGGTGGCCGGCCCAGCATGATGCTGCGGGTCGCGCCGCGGTTCGCGTTCGTCGTCGGGGTGGACGTCGGGGAGACCCGGGTCCGGGTGGAGCTCTTCGACTTCGCGATGACCCAGCTGGCCAGCGTCGCGTACCCGCTCGATCCGCGGCGCACGGAGCCGGCCGAGGTGGCCGGGCACGTGCTGGCCGGGATCGACGTGGTCACGGCCCGGGCCGGGGTGGCCGCCGACGAGGTGCTCGGCGCCGGCATCGGCGTCTCCGGGGTCGTCGAGCAGGGCCGGGAGGCCGTGGTGCACGCCCAGTCGCTCGGCTGGGACCGGGTGCCGTTGGAGCGGCTGATCGCGGCGGGCACCGACCTGCCGCTGCACATCGACAACGGGGCCAAGACGCTCGGTCAGGCGGAGATGTGGTTCGGCGCCGGCCGGGGGGCCCGGCACGCCGTCTTCGCGCTGGTCGGTTCCGGCATCGGCGCCGCCGTCGTGACCAACGGAACGACCTACCGGGGCGCCTCCAGCAGCGCGGGGGAGTGGGGGCACACCACCCTGCTCTACGGCGGGCGGCCCTGCCGCTGCGGCGCCCGCGGTTGCCTGGAGGCGTACGTCGGCGCGGAGGCGGTCATCGACCGCTATCGGGAGGCCCGGGGCGGTCACCCGGTCCCGGGCGGGGACGAGGAGTCCCAGCTGGCGGCCCTGATCGAGGCGGCCGGCACCTCGGCCGCCGCCCGGCGGGTGCTGGACGAGACGGCGGAGTACCTCGGCGCCGGGGTGGCCAACCTGATCAACCTTTTCAACCCGGAACGGGTCGTGCTCGGGGGCTGGGCCGGCATGGCGCTGGGCGGCCTGCTGCCGGCCGTGCGGGAGGCCGCCGGCCGGCAGGCGCTGCGGCAGCCGTACGAGCAGGCCTCGATCGAGCTGGGCCTGCTGGGCGTCGACGCGGTGGCGCTCGGCGCGGCGACGCTCCCGATCGCCCGGCTGCTCACGGCCGGCGGGGTCCGGTCGGCGAACCGGCCGGTTACCGAGCAAATCGAACTTCACGGATAAATAACAGCGTTATTTATCGATGTCTTGACGGCTGCGCGACGCCGCCGCAACACTCGGACGAGAGCGCTCTCTCCCACCGCGACGCCGCCCCGGCGTCGCCGTCCGCAGCGCCGCGGCCCCCTTCGTCACCCCGGCACGCCCGACGCCAGCGACCCTCTATCGACAGGCGAAGTCATGACATCTCGCGCTACGTCCGTACGCCCAGCGCCACGGCCCCGGCGCCCCGCCCGGCGGCTGCTCATCGGCCTCGCGCTGCTCCTCGTCGCGGCGCTCACCCCCGCCGCCGGGACGCCCCCGGCGCAGGCCGCGCCGAGCCTGCTGTCCCAGGGCCGGCCCGCGACCGCCTCGTCGACGGAGAACGCCGGCACCCCGGCGTCCGCCGCCGTCGACGGCAACGCCGGCACCCGGTGGGCCAGCGCCTTCAGCGACCCCCAGTGGATCCAGGTCGACCTCGGCGCCCGGGCCAGCCTCAGCCAGGTGACCCTGGTCTGGGAGGGCGCCTACGGTCGGACGTTCGCGATCCAGACCTCCGACGACGGCGCCGCCTGGACCACCGTCCACAGCACCACCGCCGGCACCGGCGGCACGCAGACCCTGAACGTCGCGGGCGCCGGGCGGTACGTCCGGATGTACGGCACCGCGCGCGGCACCGGCTACGGCTACTCGCTCTGGGAGTTCCAGGTCTACGGCGAGACCGGCGGCACCGCGCCCACCTGCGGCAGCGCCAACGTCGCCCAGGGCCGGCCGGCCGTCGCGTCGTCGGTGGAGAACGCCGGCCTGCCCGCCTCGGCAGCGGTCGACGGCGACCCCGGCACCCGCTGGGCCAGTGCCGCCGCCGACCCCCAGTGGCTGCGGGTGGACCTGGGGACCGTCCGGTCGATCTGCCGCGTGGTGCTGACCTGGGAGGCCGCCCACGCGCGGGCGTTCGAGATCCAGACCTCGGCCGACGGCACCGCCTGGACCACCGTGTACGGCACCACCAGCGGCACCGGGGGCAGCCAGTCGCTCGCCGTCACCGGCAGCGGTCGCTACCTGCGGGTGTACGGCACGGCGCGGGCGACCGGCTACGGCTACTCGCTCTGGGAACTGGCGGTGAACGTGCCGGGCGGTGACGCCCCGCCGGTGGAGCCGACCGACCCCCGCAACCCGAACTTCGGGCCGAACACCTTCGTCTTCGACCCGTCCACCCCGACCGCCACCATCCAGGGCCGGCTGAACACGATCTTCACCCAGCAGGAGCGCAACCAGTTCGGCCCCGAGCGCTACGCGGTGCTGTTCAAGCCCGGCACCTACACCGCCGACGTCAACCTCGGCTTCTTCACCCAGGTCGCCGGCCTCGGGATGTCGCCCGACGACGTCAACCTCAACGGCCACGTGCGCGCCGAGGCGTTCTGGATGGGCGGCAACGCCACGCAGAACTTCTGGCGGGCCGCCGAGAACCTCTCGGTGACCCTGCCGGCCGGGGTGACCGTGGAGCGGTGGGCGGTCTCGCAGGCCGCGCCGTACCGGCGGATGCACCTGCGCGGCGCGCAGAACCAGATCCAGCTGTGGAACGGCGGCGACGGCTGGTCCAGCGGCGGGCTGATGGCCGACACCAGGATCGACGGCCTGGTCGTCTCCGGCTCCCAGCAGCAGTGGTACTCGCGCAACAGCGAGTTCGGCGGCTGGACCGGCTCGGTGTGGAACATGGTCTTCCAGGGCGTCACCGGCGCCCCGCCGCCCCACTTCCCCAACCCCTCGCACACCGTGATCCCGCAGACCCCCCAGGTGCGCGAGAAGCCCTTCCTCTACGTCGACGGCACCGGCGAGTACCGCGTCTTCGTGCCCGCGCTGCGCGCCAACTCGGCCGGCACCAGCTGGTACGGCAAGACCCCCGCCGGCTCCTCCATCTCGCTCAGCCAGTTCTACGTCGTCCGGCCGGGCACCGGCGCGGCCACCATCAACGCCGCGCTCGCCCAGGGCCGGCACCTGCTGTTCACCCCGGGCGTGCACCGGGTCACCGAGCCGATCCGGGTGGAGCGCGCCGACACGGTGGTCCTCGGCCTCGGCCTGGCGACCATCCAGGCCGACGACGGCACCGTCGCGATGCGGGTCGCCGACGTGGACGGCGTGAAGGTGGCGGGCATCATGTTCGAGGCCGGCCAGGTGAACTCGCCGGTGCTGATGGAGGTCGGCCCGCCCGGCTCGGCGGCGAGCCACGCGGCCAACCCGACCTCGCTGCACGACGTCTTCTTCCGCATCGGCGGGCCGGGCGTCGGCCGGGCGACCAACACGCTGACCGTCAACAGCGACCACGTGATCGGCGACCACATGTGGCTCTGGCGCGCCGACCACGGCGACGGGGTCGGCTGGACGGTGAACACCGCCGACACCGGCCTGACGGTCAACGGCGACGACGTGACCATGTACGGCCTCTTCGTCGAGCACTACCAGCGGTACCAGACGGTGTGGAACGGCAACGGGGGGCGCACGTACTTCTACCAGAACGAGATGCCGTACGACCCGCCGAACCAGGCCGCCTGGATGAACGGGGCCAGCCGCGGCTGGGCGGCGTACAAGGTGGCCGACTCGGTGACCAGCCACCAGGCGTGGGGGCTGGGCAGCTACTGCTACTTCAACGTGAACCCGGCGGTCGTCGCCGACCGGGCCATCGAGGCGCCGACCAACCCGAACGTCCGGTTCACCAACATGGTCACCGTCTCCCTCGGTGGGGTGGGCACCATCAACCGGGTGGTCAACGACACCGGCGGCACCGCCAACGCGGGCAACCAGCAGGTGTACCTGACGAACTACCCGTGACCCGTACGGCGGCGGGCCCGGCCGGATCGTCCCGGCCGGGCCCGCGCGCCCTCCTGCCCCTCGGGCGACCGGGAGGCCGCGCCGGATGGCCCGCGTCACTTCACACGATAAAACATTGCAGGGCGTGCAAGATCGCTTGTAGGGTCCTCGCGTGACATCCGCCGGAACCGAACCCGCTCCCGGGCGGCGCGACCGCAAGAAGCGCCAGACCCGGGCCGCGCTGACCGAGGCGGCGCTGCGCCTGGTGGCCGAGCGCGGCCTGGCCCAGGTGACGGTGGAGGAGATCAGCGAGGCGGCGGACGTCTCCCCGCGTACCTTCTTCAACTACTTCGCCTGCAAGGACGACGCCCTGGTCGGCGACCAGGGCGTCGCGGCGCGCCTGGTGGCCCGGCTGGCCGCCGTGCCGCCCGAGGTGCCGGTGCTGGCCGCGCTGCGGAGCGCGCTCGACGAGGTGATCGACGAGGTGCGCGCCGAGCGCGAGCTGTGGTGCCTGCGGATGGACGTGGTGACGCGCAATCCGGCGCTGCTGCCCCGCCTGCTGGCCGGCAACGCCGAGACGGAACGCGCCATCGTCGAGGTCGTCGCGGCGCGGGTCGGCGTCGGTTCCGACCACGCGTACCCGGCGCTGGTCACCGCCGTGACGGGTGCCGCCCTGCGCCACGCGATGACCCGGTGGGCCGCCCACCCCGACCGGCCGGACCTGGCCGACCTCGTCGACGAGGCGTTCGCCGCCCTCGCCGAGGGGCTGCCGCAACCCGACCGGCCCTGACCCGCAAGCCCCTCCCGGGAAAGGTGCCCGGGAGGCCGTGAATCCCGTACCCGGTAAGGAAGGTCGATGACCGCCACCGTGCCCGCCAAGACCCCCGAGGTCGGCGCCGGCCGCATGTCCCGCCGCGAGGTGCTGCAGGCACTCTCCGGCCTGATGGTCGGCATGTTCGTGTCGATCCTCGCCTCCACGGTCGTGGCGAACGCGCTGCCGCGCATCATCGCCGACCTCGACGGCACCCAGACCGTCTACACGTGGATCGTCACCACCGAGCTGCTGGCCATGACGGCGACCGTGCCGCTCTGGGGCAAGATGGCCGACCTCTACAGCAAGAAGCTGCTGATCCAGCTCTCCCTCGGCCTCTTCGTGGCCGGCTCGCTGATCGCCGGGCTGACCCCGAACGTCGAGGTGCTGCTGGTCAGCCGGGTCGTGCAGGGCATCGGCGCCGGCGGCATGACCGCCCTGGCCACCATCGTGATGGCGGCCATGATCCCGCCCCGCGAGCTGGGCCGCTACGCCGGCATCTTCGGCGCCGTGTTCGGCGTCGGCACCATCGCCGGCCCGCTGATCGGCGGCGTGCTCGTGGACACCTCCTGGCTCGGCTGGCGCTGGTGCTTCCTGATCGGCGTCCCGTTCACCCTGCTCTCCATCGTCCTGCTCCAGCGCACCCTGCACCTGCCGGTGACCCGCCGCAAGGTGAAGATCGACTGGCTCGGCGCGCTGCTCATCACCTCCGGGGTCTCCACCGTGCTGGTCTGGTCGTCGCTGGCCGGCAACAGGTTCGCCTGGGCCTCGGGATGGACGGCGCTGATGGTCGGCGGCGGGCTCGCCCTGCTGGCGCTGGCCGTCTGGGTGGAGTCCCGCGCGGCGGAGCCGATCGTGCCGCTGCACATCTTCCGCAACCGGACGGTCTCGTTGACCACCGTCGCCAGCGTGCTGGTCGGCGTGGCCATGTTCGGCGGGACCGTGTTCCTGTCCCAGTACTTCCAGATCTCGCTGGGCAAGTCGCCGACGATGGCGGGGCTGATGAGCCTGCCGATGATCCTCGGCCTGCTCGTCTCGTCCACCGTCGCCGGCCAGCTGATCACGAAGCACGGCCGCTGGAAGCGCTACCTGGTCGCCGGCGCGGTGGTGATGACGATCGGCATGCTGCTGCTGGCCACGATCGACGCGAACACCGGCATGCTGCTGCTCGGGATCTACATGGCGGTGCTGGGCATCGGCGTCGGCATGCTGATGCAGAACCTGGTGCTGGCCGCGCAGAACGACGTGCCCGCGCAGGAACTGGGCGCCGCCACCTCCACGCTGACCTTCTTCCGCAGCATGGGCGGGACGATCGGGGTCAGCGCGCTCGGCGCCGTCCTGGCCAACCGGGTCGCGTCGCTGACCGCCGAGAAGCTCGGCCCGCTGGCCGGCGGCGCCACCGGCGAGGGCTCCGCCGAGGTGCCCGACCTGTCCGCCCTGCCCGAGCCCGTGCTGCGGATCGTGCAGGAGGTGTACGGGACGGCCACCGCGGAGCTCTTCCTCATCGGCGCGCCCATCGCGCTGCTCTCCGTGGTCGTGGTGCTGTTCATCCGGGAGAAGCCGCTGCACACCCTCAGCGGCACCGAGCGGCTCGCCCGCGAGGAGGCGGCCGCCGCCGTGCCCGGCGCGCACTGAGTCACCCGAGGGAAGGGGCGGTCCGGTCCGTGCCGGGCCGCCCCTTCGCGTGCGCGGGCCGCCGGGCGATCCCGACCGCCGCCGGAGGTCCTTTAGGCCGCTTGCCGCCCGTCGTCCGGGCCCCTCGCGGCCCGTCGTCCCGGCCCTGGCCGCCCGTCGTCCGGTCCCCTCGCCGCCCGTCGTCCCGGCGCTTGGCCGCACGTCGTCCGGCCCTCCGCCGCATCGACGCCTTTGATTGACAGGTGATGAACGGCACGTTACGGTCGCTCGGGAAAGCGCTTTCCACCACGCTCGCCTGCCCCACCACCCCAGGAGGTCAGTCATGGAAGGGCCGGACCCCGCACGTCCGTCGTACCGGAAGAGGTGGCCCGTCATCGGCGGCGCGGTCGCCGTGATCACCGCCGCCAGCCTGGTCTTCTCGCCGGCGGCCGGCGCCGCCACCGCCTTCTCGGCCGACTTCGAGGACGGCAGCATCGCCGGCTGGTCCAAGTCGGGCGGCAGCTGGTCGGTCGTGCCCGACGGCTCCCAGGTGGCGCGGCAGTCCAGCACCTCCAGCGAGAACGCCCGACTCTTCAACGCCTCGACCGGCCTCACCGACTACACCGTCCAGGCCCGGGTCAAGCCGGTCAGCCTGGGTGCCAACGGCTTCGTCGGGCTGCTCGCCCGTGCCTCCGGCTCGACGACCTTCCACCGGCTGGCCCTGCTGCCCGGCCGGGTCGAGTTGCAGTCGGTCAACGGCAGCTCCGTGACCGTGCTGGGCAGCTCCGCGCGGACCGTCAGCAACGGCACCTGGTACACCCTCTCGCTCACCGCCAGCGGCTCCGTGGTCAGCGCGTCGATCGACGGGACGCAGTTCGCCTCGCGCTCTGCGTCGGGCCCCGCCGCCGGTCGCATCGGCCTGCAGACCGCGTACTCCTCGGCCTCCTTCGACGACGTGGTGGTGACCACCGGGGGCACCCCGCCGCCGACGACCGCGCCGCCGACCACCGCGGCCCCGACGACCGCGCCGCCGACCACCGCGCCCCCCACGACGCCGCCGCCCACCACACCGCCGCCCAGCACGCCGCCGCCGACGACCCCGCCGCCGGGCGGCAACGCGCCCGGCCTGCAGGGCTTCGCCACCATGACCGGCCACGGCCGGACCGGCACGAACGGCGGAGCGGGCGGCCCGACGGTGACCGTCAGCAGCTACGCGCAGCTGGCCGCAGCCGTGGCCGACGACGCGCCGCGGATCGTCCGCGTCTCCGGCACGATCACCGGCACCGGCGCCAACATGCTGGACGTCGGCTCCAACAAGACGATCATCGGGGTCGGCTCCACCGCCACGATCAGTGGCTTCGGCCTCGACGTCAACGGCTGGGGCCCGGACGAGGTGGCCTGGGGCGGAGACCTCTGCGACCCCGCCGAGCGGAGCCTCTTCACCCACGTCCAGAACGTGATCATCCGTAACCTGACGTTCCGCAGCTCGCCGGACGACTCGATCAACGTGCAGTGCTACTCGCACCACGTCTGGATCGACCACAACACCTTCCACCCCTCGGCGGACGGCTCGGTGGACGTCAAGCGCGGCTCCGACCTGGTCACGGTGTCGTACAACCGGTTCGTCGGCACGGACAAGTCGATGCTGCTGGGCCACAGCGACAGCAACGGCGCCCAGGACACCGGCTACCTGCGCGCGACCTACCACCACAACTGGTTCGACGGCTCGAACACCCGCCACCCCCGGGTGCGGTTCGGCTACGCCCACGTGTTCGGCAACTTCGTGGAGGTCGACGACTACTTCATCGGCCTCGGGGTCGGCGGCCAGGTCTACGCCGAGAGCAACCACGTGAAGAGCGCGAAGACGATCACCGAGGACTACGGCGACACCCGCCTGACGTGGACGGGCACGAACTTCTACGACAAGGCCACCATCACCCGGGCCAACGACTCCGGCAAGACGATGGACGACTGGCTGCGGATCGACAACACCGTCGCCCGGCCGCCGTACGCGTACACGGCCGGATCCGCCTCCGCCACGCCGCCCGCCGCGGGCGCCGGGGTGAGCGGCGCGGAGCAGCTGCCGTGACCGTGCCGGCCGCTCCGGGCACCCCGGACTGAGCGGCCGTCGGCGGGGGGTGGGCGAGCAGGCGGCCCGCCCCGCCGACGCGCGCCACGCCGGCAGCGGCCCCGGAAGTGCGCACACCGGCAGCGGCCTCGGGCCGTGCGCCACGCCGGCAGCGGCTCCGGACCGCCTGTCACGCCGGCAGCGGCCCCGGGGCGGGGACCGGCCGGCGCTGCGGCGCGGGGAGCGGCACCGGGCGGCGTGCCGCCGGCCAGGCGGCCGGGATGCGTTCCAGCACCCCGCCGGCGAAGACGTCGCGCAGGCCGAGCGGCTTGAGGTGGACGTACCCGATGTGGCAGTCGCAGACGGCGTTGCCGCACGGCCGCGGCCGAAGGGCCGACCGCCAGGACCCGTCGTAGAGGTTGCCGATCGGCTCGTCGATGAAGTGGCAGCGGCGCACCGTGCCGTCGCCGAGGACCGAGATCGCGGTCTCTCCCGCGTGGCACGGGCGGTCGAGTGACACGTGCGGGCGGACGCTGTAGCCGAAGAGCGGATCCAGCTCCATCCAGGTCGCCTCCTCGGCGGCGTCGTAGCGCCGGCCCTCGGCGGCGTTGACCCACAGGTAGACCTCGGCGGGCAGGGCGGCCCGCAGTGCCCGCGCCTCGCCGAGGTGCTCCGGCAGGCCGACCACCCCGACCGAGTAGCGGATGCCCAGCTCGGAGAGCCGGGCACAGCGGCGCAGGAAGCGGTCCTGGTCGACCTGACCGGGGTGGTAGGTGGTCCACAGGGCGGCGGCGCGCGGGTCGGCGTCGGCCAGCCAGTCCACCCGGGCGGCCAGGTTGGTCTGGATGACCACCCGGTCGACGTGCGGCAGGCGGGACAGCGCCACCATCGCGTCCCGGTACCAGCTGCGGGTCAGCCCCTCGCCCCACGGGGTGAACAGCACCGACAGCCGCACGTCGGTGGTGGCCGCCGCCCAGCCGGCGAACCGCTCCAGCGCCGCCCGGTCGGCGCGCAGCAGCTCCGGCGGGTCGTGCCGCTTGGCGAACGGGCAGTACGGACAGTCGTAGTTGCAGCTCGCCAGGGGCCCCCGGTAGAGGATCGCCAGGTTCACCTCGGCACGTACCCGGTCATCGCGTCGCGCACCCGGGCCGAGGTCAGCCACGGGCCGATCGCGTCGGAGCGGGCCAGCCCGGCCGGGGTCAGCCGCAGCCCGCCGTCGTCGGCCCACCCCCGGTCGACCAGCCGGCCCAGCTCCGGGAAGTCGTCGCCGGGCGGGCGGCCGAAGCGCGCCCGGTAGGCCGCCGCGTCGACCCCGTCGGCGCGCAGCAGCGACTTGAGCAGCCACCGGCGGCGCTGCTCCGCGCCGTCGAGGGCGAACCCGAACTCGGCGTACCGGAAGTCGTCCGCCGGTCGGGCCAGGTAGTCGTCGAGCACCGCCCGCACCTGCGACACCCCGACCGCGTAGTCGAACGAGTAGTGCAGGGACGTGGTGTAGGAGCGGGCGCCGCAGCCGAGGCCCACCATGCCGTCGTCCTGGCAGCAGTAGTCCGGCCCGTCCGGGGTGGGCGCGTCGGAGCGGCGGAACTGCCGCATCGACTCCTGCCGGTACCCGGCCGCGCCCAGCGTCGCCACGGCCTGCTCGTAGAGGGCGAGCCGCTGGGCGTCCCAGTCCGCGCGGCCGTGCGCCCGCCGCCCGAGCCCGGTCAGCGGGCGCACGTACAGCGGGTAGAGGTACAGCTCCTCCGGCCGCCACGCCAGGGCCGCGTCGAGGCTCTCCCGCCAGGTGTCGGCGGTCTGCCCGTCGATGCCGTAGATCAGGTCGATGTTGAGCACGGGGATCCGGGCGTCGCGGATCGCCGTCAGGGCCGCCTCCACCTCCGCGCGGCGCTGCGGCCGGCCGGCGGCGCGGGCCTCGGCGTCGAGGAAGCTCTGCACGCCGATGCTCACCCGGGTGGCGCCGTGCGCGGCGAGCACCGCGAGCCGGTCCGGCGTCGCGGTGGCCGGCGAGGTCTCCACCGACAGCGGTACGCCCGGCAGCCGGGCCCCCATCGCGGTGGCGATGGCGAACAGCTCGGTCAGCTCGTCGGCGGTCAGGTAGGTGGGGGTGCCGCCGCCGAACGCCGCGCGGGCGTAGCCGGCGTCGTCGCCCAGCGCGTCGGCGACCCGGCCGGCCTGCCGGCGCAGCTGCCGCAGGTACTCCGTCACCTGCTCGGCCGGCGCGTTGGCGCGGGTGAACAGGTTGCAGAACCCGCAGCGCATCTCGCAGAACGGCAGGTGCACGTAGAGGAAGAGCGCCTCGCGCGCCTCGGCCCGCCACACGTCCGACAGCAGCGGGCGCGGGCGCAGCGGCCGGTAGGAGGTCTTGTGCGGGTACGCGTACAGGTACTGCTGGTACGGCGAGCCGTCGAGGCCCGTGTCGGTGCTGGTCACCATTCTCCCGGTTGCAGGACGAAGTGGGCGTACGGGACCGTCCACACCACGTCGTGGCCGATCCGGTGGCCGGTGTGGCCGTCCTCCCCGTAGGCGGTGCCGTGGTCGGAGCAGACGATCGCGAACACCGGTCGACCCCGGCCGGTGAGCAGGGCGAACAGCCGGTCGATCCGGCCGTCGACGTACTCCAGCGCGGCGGCGTGGCTGGCCAGGTCGTCGGCCTGGGCCCCGGGCAGGTGGTGCCGGTTGGGCTGGTGCAGGGCGGCGACGTTGAGGAACGTGAACAGCGGCTGCCGCGCCGGCACCCGCGGCAGCACCTCGGCCAGCCGGTCGAGCTGGGCGTCCAGGCAGGTGGGGGAGGTGACCCCGAACTCGGGCTCCCAGTGCGCCTCGGCGAACAGGCCCGGCAGCACCGCCCCGAGCGGGCTGCGCCGGTTGAAGAAGCCGACCCCGCCCAGGCAGAGCGTGTGGTAGCCGACGCCGGCGAGCGCCGTCGGCAGGTCCGGCGCGTCGAACACCCACGTGTCGGCGCCGGACGTCTCGCTGCCGGGGAACGCCGCCGCGTACAGCCGCTCGTGCCGGCCGGGGGTGACCGGGGTGGGCAGGAAGCCGGCGAAGAACGCGTGGTGCGCGGCGTAGGTGAAGCTGGCGGGGGAGTGCCGGCGCTCCCACCGGCCCCCGGGCAGCGCCCGCGCCAGGTGCGGCGTGCGCCCCCGCGCGGCCAGGTCGGCGGCGACGTCGTGACGCAGCGTGTCGAGGGTGAGCAGGAGCAGGTCGTGGCTGCCGATCAGACTCCGCACGCGAGCACCTCCCGCCCCGCCGCGTCGCCGCGCGACGGCTCCCGCACCGCCGCCTCGCCGGGCGACGCCCCCCGCCCCGCAGCGTCGCCGCGCGACGGCCCGGCCGCTGCCCGCCAGCGGTCCCACCGGCCGTCGGTCAGGGCGCGCACCTGCTCGGCGTAGGTGTCCCGGCCGTCGGTGAGCACCCCCGGCAGCAGGTCGCCGAAGGCGTTGACCTCGGCCACCGCATGGCGTCGCCACCCGACGAGGAACATCAGGTCGATCCCGACCTGGAGCGTGCGGGGGAAGCACCCGGCGACCCGCTCGCAGGTCTCCATCGCCGCCGCCCACGCCGCCGGCCCGGCCGCCGCGCGCAGCTCGGCGAGGTCGCCGCGCGCGTTGCCCAGGTGCAGGTTGGTCAGCGGCCCCCGGGCGGCCCGCACCACGGCGTGGGTGGGCCGCCCCGCGACCGTCACCACCCGCAGGTCGACCACCCGCTCGCCGAGCCCCGCCTTGGGCAGCCACCGCTCCACGTGCAGGCCCTCTCCGCCGATCCGGTCGACGATCGCGGCGACCTCGGCCTCGTCGGTGTAGCGGCGCGGCCGCAGCGAGTTGAACAGCCCGTCCGGTGTCGCCTCGACCGTGGTGACCGCCTGCACCCGCCGCCCGGCCACCGCCAGCGCGACGACCCCGGCGGCGGACGAGCCGTGCGCGGGCTTGACGAACACGCGGCTCCAGCGGGCCTCCTTCATCGCCGCCCGCAGCTGCGCCCACCCGTGCACGGCAGGCAGCGCGGCCGGCACCGGCACCCCGGCGGCGGCCAGCCGCGCGTGGCAGCGCCGCTTGTCGCACAGCACCGCGACGTCCGCCGGGTCGTTGAGCAGCTCCGCGCCGCCGGCGGCGACCCGGTCCAGGCCCCGCAGCAGCCCGGCGTACGTGTCGGCCAGGCCGATCAGCTCACCGTGGCGGGCCGGGACGGCGGACCGGCGCAGCAGCCGGTCCACCTCGGCGTCCTCGCCGGGCGAGTCGACCCGCACCAGCGCGCCGGCCCCCGGTGGCGCAGCCCCGGTCAGCACGTCGAGCCACGGCAGCACCTCCGGTCGGGGCAGGCCGGCGGCGAGGACCGCCCGGGTGAACAGGCCGACCCGACGGTTGCCGGGGTTGCCGACGACGGTCAGGCGCATGTCACTCCGACACCGCCGTGTAGCGGTAGCTCTCGCCGTCGTACTCGTCGGGCTCCTGTTCCTCGGACACGTCCACCCGGACGCCCGGCAGCGCGGCGACCACCGACGCGGCCGTCTCCTCCGACAGGTAGTGGTGGTGCAGGTCCAGCTCCGTCAGGTGGGTCAGCGGCTGCCCGCCGACCAGGGCCGCCGCGCCCCGGTCGCCGAGCGTGCCCAGCGACAGGTCCAGGCGTTCCAGCCCTGGCACCACCGGCGCCGACGCCAGCGCCTCGGCGAGGTCGTCGGCGATCTCCGAGTTGCGCAGGCCGAGCCGGCGCAGCGCGGGGAACCGCTCCCCGGCCAGCAGCGGGGCCAGGTCGGCCACCTGCGCGTCGCCGCCGTAGTCGGGGGTGCCGAGCCACAGCTCCAGGTCGGTCAGCGCGGGCAGGTCGGAGTCGAGCACCGCGCCGACGAACGCCCGGGACAGCCCGCCGCTCTCCACCGCCAGCTCCCGCAGCCGCGCGTGCCGCACGGGGGAGAACGCGAGGTCCTCGCCGCCGCGGACCCGCAGCACCTCCAGCTGCGGGTACGCCGTCAGCAGCGGGCTGACGTCGCCCACCTTCATCCAGGAGACCTCGCACTCCTCGCCGGTCATGTCGCCGAGGAACAGGGCGCGCAGGGCGGGCAGCCGCGACGCCGCGGCGCAGAGCTGCGCGATCGGGGCGGTGTTGAACGCCGCGTAGCCCCAGGCGCCGACGACCAGGGACTCCACGGAGGGCCCCGCCTGCGCGACGAACCGGTCGAACGCGACCCGGAACTCCTCCGAGAGCTTGTAGCTCGCGGTCTCGTCGAAGTGCCAGAGGGCGAACCGCCACGAGACCGGGCCGTCCACCGTGGGCAGCGGCCCGTCGACGGGGACGTCCACCACCGGGCGGCCGGCGAAGTGTCTTGCGTGGGAACCGAAGGTCACCGCCACTCACTCCCCGACGGCGGTGTAGCGGTAGGGCTTGCCGTCGTACTCCTCGGCGGTCTGCGCGTCGGCCAGGTCGACCTGCACGCCCGGCAGCGCGGCGACCACCGACGCGGCCATCTCCTCCGACAGGTAGTGGTGGTGCAGGTCGAGCCGCGTCAGGTGGGTCAGCGGCTGGCCGGCCAGCAGCGCCTTCGCGCCCTCGTCGGTGAGCGTGCCCTTCGACAGGTCGAGCGCCTCCAGCCGGGGCACGATGGGCGCGGTGGCGACGGCCGCCGCCACCGCGTCGGCGATCTCGGCGTTGCACGCCGCGAGGTACCGCAGGGCCGGCAGGCCGGCGCCGGAGAGCACCCCGGCCAGGTCCTCGGCGCTCGCGTCGCCGCCGTAGTCCCTCCTGCCGAGCCAGAGGTCCAGCCGGTGCAGGGCCGGCAGCTCGCACGCGCCGACGGCACGGACGAGCGCGGCCGGCAGCCCGCCGGACTCGAACCGCAGCTCCCGCAGCTCGGCGTGGCGGATCGGCTCCAGCCGCAGGCCCTGCGCCCCGCGCACCCACAGCACCCCCAGCAGCGGGTACGCCGCGAGCAGCCCGGTGATGTCGCCGTGGGTGAGCCAGGAGATCTCGCACTGCTCGTAGGTCAGGTCGGCGAGGAAGACCGCGCGCAGCCCGGTCCACTCCCCGGCCGCCTCGACCAGCGGCGCGATCGGTAACGGCCGTTCGTAGGCCTCGCCCCACTCGCCGATCACCAGGGCGCGCACCGAGTCGGGCGGGACCTGTTCCCGCAGCGCCCGCACGAGACCGACGAACTCCTCGGGCTCCGCGTCGTGGTCCTCGACCTCCAGCCGCCAGGCGACCGCCGAGGGATCGTCGGGAAGCGTCATTCCCGGGGTGAAGGGCACTACCGGTAACCCGACGAACGACGACACGTGCGAGCTGATCACGCCTACCTCCGGTCCGATTGGTGCAGCGGCGGCGCGACGGTAACAGGTCCGCCCGACAGGATGATCAGCGCAGCGGTCGCCGGGTGCCGCAGCCGGCGGCGCCGCGGCCGACGGTGTCCGGGGGCGGCCGGTGGCGCCTGCCAAGGGCCGAAGGGGTTCCCGGCCCGCACCGGCGGTCGCTCACAGCCCGAAGAACGCGAGGTAGGCGTCGATCTGGTGGGCGAGCATCGGCTCGCCCGGATGCGCCCGCAGGCCCCGGGCACGCGCCTCGGCCAGCAGGACCGTCTCCGCCGGCGTCATGATGATGTCGGCGACCACGGCGTCCGCCGGCAGGTCGGCCACCGCGAACGGCGGCGGGTCGTCGGGGCGCAGCCCCAGGGGCGTGGCGTTGACCGCGAGGTCGGCGTCGGCCAGTCGCGGTCGCGTCGTCGCGCCGACCCGGCCGGGGTACGCGGCGGACAGCCGCCGCCGCAGCGTCTCCAGCCGGCCCGGGTCGGTGTCGCTGAGCCGCAGCTCCGCCACGCCGGCGTCGAGCAGGGCCACCGCGATCGCGCTGCCCGCCCCGCCCGCGCCCACCACGCAGGCCCGTCGGCCCCGGGGGTGGTGCCCGGCCCCGACCAGCCCGCGGACGAACCCGTCGCCGTCGAAGGTGTCCGCGGTCCACGTCCCGTCGGGCTCGCGCCGTAGCGCGTTGGCGCTGCCGGCGAGGCGGGCGCGGTCGCTGGCCCGGTCCGCGAGGTCCAGCGCGGCGGCCTTGTGCGGCACGGTGACCAGCATCCCGTCCAGGTTGGCCACCCGTTGCAGCCCTCGCACCACCTGGGTGAGGTCGGCCGCCGCCGCGTGCACCGGGACGAGCACCGCGTCGGTGCCGCGCCGGGCCAGCACCGGGTTGAGCAGCCCGGGGGCGCGCACCTGCGCGATCGGGTCGCCGAGCAGCGCGTACACCCGGGTGGCGCCGCCTATCTCGGTCATGGGGGTGTCTCCGCGGGGAGCAGGGGTCGTCCGGCGCGGCCGGAGCGGGGCGGTGCCGACCCTACGTGACGGGGACGCCCGCCCCGACGCGGGCCGTGGACGCGGCGGCCCGGCCACGCCGAACGGGGCGTGGCCGGGCCGCCGGCACGGATCAGGAGGTGGTGGCGGTCGAAGCGGGAAGGGCGTCGAGCCGTCGAGAGAGGGAGAACAGGGAGTAGCCGATCAGGGCGAGCACCACCCCGAGGCCCATCGCCAGCGCGGCGATCCCGAAGGAGACGACCGAGGTGAACAGGGAGGAGCGCAGGAAGGACCCGGTCATGACGGTCTGCCGGGTGGGGTCCTCCCGGTCGAGTTCGGCGTACGTCTTGCCGCCGCTGGCCTTCAGCGAGTGCTTCTCGATGACCTCGGCCTCCGCGTACGCGGTCAGCGGCCCGTCGATCTTCTCGCCCGCGAACCACTCCGCGTCGTCGGAGACGGTGATGCGTTCGTCGGCGAGTTGGCTCTGCACTGTGAACCAGGTGGCGGCCCCGCCGATCAGCATGAGCACGCCGGCGGCGATGACCAGGACGGACAGCAGCCGGACGGTGGAGCTGACAGCCCGGGACTTCGCGGCGGTGTCGGTCATGATGTCTCCTCTCCCGCGGCCCGGGGCGGTGCCCCGGACGCGGATCTCTTTCGCTTTAAGTGCGCCACGGTAGCGGCACCCCGACGTCGGGCCGCATCCGTCGCACCGGCGGCAGACGTGCCGCGCCCACCCGACCCGGATCCGGTCGGGTGGGCGCGGCGTGCTCGTCTCGCGGGCGTTCAGCCGCTGGACGACGGCTTGCGGATGGCGTCGCGGACGCGGTCGATGACCGCCAGCGCCGGTCCCGCCGCCAGGTTGCCCTTCGCGGACTGGGCGCTCGGGTGCGGTCGCGTGGGCGCGGTCGCCTCCGCCATCCGTACGGCGCCGGCCATCGTACGGAGCCGGTCGGCGGGCACGTGCTGGCGCAGCAGCGGGAACTCCTGCCGTTCCTCGTAGCGGGCGTGGGTGAGCACCGCGTCGCGCAGCAGGATGATCCCCGTGTCGAAGCCCTCGGCGTCGACACCGCCGGCGATCAGGGTCTTCAGCGTCTCCTTGGCCTGGCGCTCCTCGTCGAGCCGCTCGTCGACCATGGCGTCGCCGCCCCCGCCGGGCAGGGTGCGGGCCAGCGGGTGGACGACCTCCTCCTCGGCCGTCTCGTGTGCGGCGAGGAGCTTGACCAAGTCGTCGAAGGCGTCCCGGCGGGTCTCTCCGGTGCTGCCGATGACCAGCAGGAACAGCTCCTCGATCCGCGCGTGCTGGGCCAGCAGCAGGTCGACGACGTCGTCCTCGGGGCCGCGCGTGGCGGGGGCGCCACCGTCAGGCATGGCTGCCTCCCCGCGCGCGCAGCGACTCCACCGGGTGGGGCCCCTCGGTCTCGATGCGGTACTCGTCGCCGAACCGCTCCCGGTGCATGTCGATCACCTGCTCGCTCGGCGGCTTCTGCCCGTCGTGCAGCTGCTGCTGCATCGACTCGAACCGCTCGTGCGCCTCCCGCACGTACCCCTCGCCGAGCTTGTTCAGGTCGACCTGGGTGGCGAGCAGGTGGCGCAGGTACTCCTTGTTCGGCTCGAAGGTCAGCGGCTCGGGCAGGCCCGCGTTGCCGACGATCTCCTCCGGCTCCCGGCCGTCGTGGCGGCGCAGCAGGTCGACGGCCTGCTGCAGGTGCGCCAGTTCCATCTGCAGGTGCAGCTCCCACACCGCCTTGATGCGCGGGTCGCTCTCCTGCTGCATGAAGGAGTAGTAGAGCCAGCACTCGTTGTACTCGTGGGTGAGCAGCCGCTCCCACCAGTTCTCGCCCGGGTCGAGCAGCGACTCGTAGTGCGTGACGTGCTCCTGCTCGATGAGGCTGATCTCCTGGTAGAGCTGCCGCGCGATCGGCTCCATGTACTGCGGCCCGACGTTCATGTAATAGAACATGACCTGCTGCTCGGCCGACAGGATGGTCAGCGCGTGCAGCTTGGAGCGGGGGTCGACGCTGTTGCGGTCGTACGGGGTGCGCACCTCGTCGAACGGGTGCCGGTGCTCGACGACGGTGGGCCGGCCGGGCATGACCTCGGTCAGGCCCTGCACGACCTTCTCGGCCTTGCGCCGTTCCACCATCTCGTAGAGGTTGGCGTAGCGGTACAGGTGGTCGAAGTCCTCCAGGACGCCGAACTCGTAGCCCTGCTTCAGGTACGGGTCCGGCTCGTGCCGGGCCACCCACGCGGTCAGGTCGACGGCCACCTGCTCGTAGCCGAGCGTCGTCTCCAGCACGCTCGCCGCGCCGGGCAGCAGCCAGTTCACCACCCGCTGCTGCTGGCTCTCCAGATAGCGCACGTACGCCAACTGCCGGCGGACCTCCTGGTCGGGGCAGTTGCGGGCGAACTGGTGCTGGAAGTTGATCGCCTCGACCTCGATGCCGTTCATCGTGATGATGCGGCAGCGGGTGTACGGGTCGACCGCCTCCGGGTCGATGGGCTCCACGTTGAGTTCGCGCCAGTTGCGGATCTGGCTCTCCAGTGGGATTCCTTTGTGCTCCAACGGGTTGAACACGGCGTCTCCTTACTCGGCCGGGGTATCGACTGCCCTACCCCGACAGTCCGGGCGAAAACGGCCCGCCCGGGTTTTCCTCGGGGGACTGGTGATTTCACCGATGCGGGGCCGCCGACGTCGCCCAAGACTGATGCATGTCGATATGCCCCGTCCCGTAGGGAGTGCCCGACGTGTCATCAGCAGCCACCACCACCGTCCGTCCCCGCCCCGCCGTCCGCGTCGCCAGGCTTGCCGTGGCCGCCGTCCTGGCCGCGGTGGGCGCGCTCGCCGCGCCGCCCGCCGCCGCCCAGGCCGCCGCCAACCCGTACGAGCGCGGTCCCGCCCCGACCGTCGCGTTGCTGGAGGCCAGCCGCGGTCCGTTCGCCACCGCCTCGCAGACCGTCTCCTCGCTCAGCGTCACCGGCTTCGGCGGGGGCGTCATCTACTACCCGACCAGCACCAGCGAGGGCACCTTCGGCGCCGTCGCCATCTCGCCCGGCTACACCGCCGCCTGGTCCAGCCTCAGCTGGCTCGGGCCGCGGATCGCCTCGCACGGCTTCGTGGTGATCGGCATCGAGACCAACTCGCGCCTCGACCAGCCGGACAGCCGCGGTCGGCAGTTGCTCGCCGCGCTCGACTACCTGGTGGAGCGCAGCACGGTGCGCAGCCGCATCGACGCCAGCCGGCTCGCCGTCGCCGGCCACTCGATGGGCGGCGGCGGCAGCCTGGAGGCCGCGATCTCCCGGCCGTCGTTGCAGGCCGCCGTGCCGTTGGCGCCGTGGAACCTGGACAAGACCTGGTCCGACCTCCAGGTGCCCACGCTGATCATCGGCGGCGAGAGCGACAGCGTCGCGCCGGTCTCGTCGCACTCGGAGCCGTTCTACACCAGCATCCCGGCCTCGGCGGAGAAGGCGTACCTGGAGCTGAACGGGGCGAGCCACTTCTTCCCGCAGACGGTCAACACGCCCACCGCCCGGCAGACGGTGGCCTGGTTGAAGCGGTTCGTCGACGACGACACCCGCTACGAGCAGTTCCTCTGCCCTGGCCCGAGCGGCTCCGCGATCCAGGAGTACCGCAACACCTGCCCGAGCGCCTGACGCTCCCCGGGGCGGCCACCACCCGTGGCCGCCCCGCGGCGCGTGGCCGCCCGGCGGCATGTCGCTGCCCGGTCGGTGCAGAAACCGTCGGTCGCCGTCCGGCTCGGGCGGTGATCTTCGAGCGTGTGCGCCCGGGGTATCGAAGGTATTGACGGCCCACGTCAGAAACGTACACTCCCAGTGTAAATACTGGCGGCTGCCGGGGGGACGGGTGATGGAGCAAGGGCTCGCACTGCACCACATCGGGGTCCGCTTCGGCGGCCTCACCGCCCTCGACGACGTCTCGCTGCGGGTGCCGCCCGGCCGGGTGGTCGGCGTGATCGGCCCCAACGGAGCCGGCAAGACCACGCTGTTCAACGTCGTCTGCGGCTTCGTCCCGCCGGACGAGGGCTCGCTGACCCTCGACGGACGACCGCTGCGCCCCCGCCCGCACCGGCTGACCCGCCTCGGCGTCGCCCGCACGTTGCAGGGCACCGGCCTCTTCGCCGGGCTCACCGTGCTGGAGAACGTGATGACCGGGGCCACCCACACGGCCCGCGCCGGCTTCCTCTCCGCCCTGCTGGGCCTGCCCCGCAGCGACCGCGACGAGCGCCGGCTGCGCCGGCACGCCCTCGACGTCCTCGACACCCTGGGGATCGCCGGGCACGCCGACGCCGCGCCGGGCACGCTGCCCTTCGCCGTACGCCAGCGGGTCGCCCTGGCCCGCGCGCTGGCCGCGCGGCCCCGGCTGCTCCTGCTCGACGAACCCGCCGGGGGACTGGGCGCCGACGACATCGCCGAGCTGGCGGAGCTGATCCGGGGCCTGCCCCGACGCGACACCGACCCCTGCGCGGTGCTGCTGGTGGAGCACCACATGGACCTGGTGATGGCCGTCTGCGACGAGATCGTGGTGCTCGACTTCGGCCGGGTGATCGCCGCCGGCACCCCCGACGAGGTGCGCGACGACCCGGCGGTCGCCGACGCCTACCTCGGCGCCGCCGTCGACGAGGCCGCCGCATGAGCGGCGACGCCCTGCTCGAGGTGCGCGGCCTGGTGGCCGGCTACGGCGGCGCGCCGGTGCTGCACGGGATCGACCTCACCGTGCCGGCCGGCGCCATCGCGGCGGTGGTCGGCGCCAACGGGGCCGGCAAGACCACCCTGCTGCGCGCCCTCTCCGGCATGCTGCGCCCGGCGGCCGGCCGGGTCGTCCTGGCGGGGGAGGACCTGCGCGGCGTCGCAGTGGAGCAGCTCGTGCGTCGCGGCTTGGCCCACGTGCCGGAGGGGCGTGGGGTGGTCGGCGAGCTGACGGTGGACGAGAACCTGCGCCTCGGCGGGCTGTGGCGGCGCGACCGGGCCGACGCCGCCCGCGCCCTCGACGAGGTCTACCAGCTCTTCGCGCCGCTGGCCCGACGGCGACGACATCACGGGCACCAGCTCTCCGGCGGCGAGCGGCAGATGCTCGCCCTCGGCCGGGCGCTGGTCGGCCGGCCCCGCCTGCTGCTGCTCGACGAGCCGTCGCTCGGCCTGGCGCCGCGGGTGGTCGCCCAGACCATGGCCCTGCTGCGCAGGCTGCGCGACGACACCGGGCTGACCGTGCTGCTGGTCGAGCAGAACGTACGCAGCGCCCTCTCGATCGCCGACCAGGGCGTGGTGATGTCCCTGGGCCGGGTCGTCACCACCGCCCCGGCCGGCCGGCTGCGCGACGACGCCGACCTGCGCCACGCCTACCTCGGCTTCTGAACCCCTCGTCCCCGCAAGGGAGGACCGTTGGACCGCTTCGTCTTCCTCACCCTCGACGGACTGTCCAGGGGCGCGGTCCTCGCCGCGTTCGCCCTGGCCCTGGTGCTCATCTGGCGGGCGGCCCGGATCGTCAACTTCGCCCAGGGCGCGATGGCCGTCGCGACCGCGTACGTCGCCTACAGCGTCTCCGCCGCGACCGGCTCCTACTGGCTGGGGTTCCTGGCCGCGCTGGCCGCCGGGCTGCTGCTCGGCGCGGCGGTCGACCTGGTCGTGATGCGCTTCGTCGACCACGCGTCACCGCTCAACCCGGTGATCGTCGCGCTCGGGCTGGTGCTGCTGATCCAGGCCGTGCTCGGCATGGTCTACGGCAGCGAGTTCCTGCCCGCCGAGACCCCCTTCTCCCGGACCGCGCTGACCGTGGGCGGGGTCGCCGTCGTCTCGCCGTACGACCTGTTCGTCTTCGCGGCGGTCGCGGTGGTGGTCGTGGGGCTCGCCTGGACCTTCACCCGCACGGCCGTGGGCCTGCGGATGCGCGCGGCGGCGTTCGCCCCCGAGGTCTCCCGGCTGCTCGGGGTGAACGTCGGCGGCATGCTCACCCTCGGCTGGGCGTTGGCCTCCGGGGTCGGCGCGCTGGCCGGCATGCTGGTCATCCCCACCGAGCTGGGCCTGCACCCGCACGCGATGGACCTGGTCTTCGTCTCGGCGTTCACCGCCGCCGTGGTGGGCGGGTTGGACAGCCCACCGGGGGCGGTGGTCGGCGGCCTCGCGGTCGGCCTGCTGCTCTCCTACGTCAGCGGCTACGCCGGCAGCGACCTCACCCCGCTCGCGGTGCTGGTGCTGCTGCTGGCGGTGCTGCTGGTCCGGCCCGGCGGGCTGTTCGCCCCGGTCGCGGCGAGGCGGGTGTGAGCGCCACCCGGGCGGCGACCCCGCCGGGCACGCGGGCGCGGGTCGACGGCGCCGGCCCGGCCCGGTCCCGCCGAGGCTCGACCCTGCGGCGTCACGCCGGCCTCGCGGCCGTCGCCGCGCTGCTGCTGGTGGCCGCCAGCTACGGGCTGGAGCCGTTCCGCAACTTCCAGCTCGCCACCGTGGCCGCCTACCTGTGCGCCACCGCCGGGCTGACCGTCCTCACCGGGCTCAACGGGCAGCTCTCCCTGGGGCACGGCGCGCTGATGGCGACCGGCGCGTACACCGTGGCCCTGTGCCAGAACGCGTTCGCCGACGCCGGGATGACCGGCGGCTGGCTGCTCCCGGTCTCGCTGGGCGCGGCCGTCCTGGCCGCCCTCGCGGTGGGCGCCGTGGTAGGGGTGGCCGCCGCCCGGCTACGCGGGCCCTACCTGGCCGGGGTCACCCTGGCCGTGGCGGTCGTGGTGCCGGCGCTGGCCGTCACCTTCGACGGCGTGTTCAACGGCGAGCAGGGGCTGGCGGTGCCGGTCGAGCCCCCGCCGACGTTCCTCGGCGAGTACTTCCCCTACGAGCGGTGGCAGCTCTGGGTCACCGCGGCGGCCACCCTGCTGGCCCTGCTGCTGCTGGCCAACCTCGTCCGCAGCCGGTACGGCCGCACCTTCCGGGCGGTCCGCGACGACGAGGTCGCCGCCCGCCTCGCCGGCATCCACGTCGCCCGCACTCAGGTGCTCGCCTTCGTGGTCAGCGCGGCCGGCGCCGGGCTCGGCGGCGCCCTGCTCGGGGTCCTCGCGCAGAGCGTGTCGCCCGGGGCGTTCTCGCTGACGCTGTCGCTGTTCCTGCTGATGGCGGTCGTCATCGGCGGGCTGGGCAGCCTCGCCGGCGCGGCGTGGGGGGCCGTCCTGCTGGTCGCCCTGCCCGACCTGACGCACACCCTCACCGAGCAGCTCACCCTGTCGCCGGCGCTCGCGCAGCGGGTCGAGGGCAACCTGCCGCTGGCGATCTTCGGGCTCACCCTCGTCGTCGTCATGATCGCCGCTCCCGGCGGCGTGCAGGGCCTGCTGTCCCGGCTGGCCCGCGCCGTCTCCGCGCGCCGGCCGGGCCGGCGTCGGTCCTGAGCCGTCCCGGCCCGCCGCCGGTCCGCGCCCCCGCTCCACCCGCCAACCGCACCGCGACCACCCACCACCACCCGGACCGAGGAAAGGTCGGTGTCCCACATGACACGAACGGCACGGCGCGGCCTCGCGCTCGCCACCGCCATCACCCTGCTCGTCACCTCCGCCGGCTGCACCGGGGACGACGGTGGCGGCCGGGGGGCGGTCCCCGGCGTCACCGACACCGAGATCGTGGTCGGCACGCACATGCCGCTCACCGGGCCGGCCTCCGCCGGCTACTCGAAGATCGCTCCGGCCACCAAGGCGTACTTCGACCACGTCAACGCCAACGGCGGCGTGCACGGCCGGAAGATCACCTACAAGATCATGGACGACGGCTACAACCCGGCGAACACCCAGCAGGTGGTCCGCCAACTCGTCCTGCAGGACAAGGTCTTCGCCATCCTCAACGGCCTCGGCACGCCGACCCACACCGGTGTGCTCGACTTCCTCAAGAGCAACCGGGTGCCCGACCTCTTCGTCGCCTCCGGCAGCCGCAGCTGGGACCAGCCCGACCGGTATCCGGGCACGTTCGGCTTCAATCCCGACTACACCGTGGAGGGCAAGATCCTGGCCCACCACGTGAAGACCAGCCTGCCGGGGCGGAAGGTCTGCTTCCTCGGGCAGGACGACGACTTCGGCCGGGACAGCCTGGTCGGCGTGGAGAAGGTGCTGGGCGCGGGCGCCGTGGCGGCGAAGCAGACGTACGTCACGAGCAACACCAACGTGGCGCCCCAGATCGGCGCGTTCAAGGCGGCCGGCTGCCAGGTGGTCGTCCTCGCCACCGTGCCCGGCTTCACCGCGCTCGCCGTCGGCACCGCCGCCCGGCTGAACTTCAGGCCGCAGTGGCTGGTCTCCAACGTCGGCGCCGACCACCCGACGCTGGCCAAGCGGCTCGGCGCCGCGGCGGGCCTGCTCGAGGGCATGGTCGGCGCCAACTACCTGCCGATGCAGAACGACGCCGCCGACCCGTGGATCCAGCTCTTCACCAAGGTGAACAAGGAGTACAACGGCGACGCGCCGTTCGACGGCAACACCGTCTACGGCATGGCGGTCGGCTACCTCTTCGTGCAGGTGCTCCTCGCCGCCGGCAAGGACCTCAGCCGCGAGGCGGTGACCGAGGCCGTCGCCAGGGGCGGCTACCAGGGGCCAGGGCTGGCCCCGCTGCGCTACTCCGACAGCGACCACTCCGGCTACGGCGGGCAGCGGCTGACCCGGGTCAGCGGGGGGACGCAGGCCTACTTCGGGCCGACGTACGAGACGGACGAGGGCGACGGGCCGGTACGCGAGCACACGGCCCCGCCGGTGACGCCGTCGGCGAACGGGGTGCCGACGGCCTCCTGAGCACCCGGCACGGACGGGGCGTGGCGCGTCGGCCTCCCGGCCCGCCACGCCCCGTCCGTGCCGGCCCAGTCGCTCGACGACCATCGCCGCGCCCCGGCCGCCGCCGACGTCATGTATCTGCATCGGCAGTGCGGTCACGCCGGGGCGCCGTCGGCGCGGTGTGACGTGTCCGTCGGCGTTTCGCCGTTGACGGGTGTCGGCAGCCCTCCTACTATTTGCACTGTGAATGCAGATTCGGGGCGACTCGCGGGCCGGGTCGCCCTCGTCACGGGCGCCAGTCGCGGCATCGGCCTCGCCATCGCCCGCCGGCTCGTGGCCGAGGGCGCCCGCGTGGGGCTGACCGCCCGGCACCCGCAGGCCCTGGCCGAGGCGGTCGCGGCGCTCGGCGGGCCCGACCGCGCGGTGGCCGTGCCCGGCCGGGCCGACGACGCCGGGCACCGCCGGGCGGCGGTCGACGCCGTCACCGACGCGTTCGGGCCGGTCGACGTGCTGGTCAACAACGTCGGCGTCAATCCGGCGTACGGGCCGCTGGTCGGGCTGGACCTGGCGGCGGCCCGCAAGATCCTCGACGTCAACCTGGTCGGCACGCTCGGCTGGGTGCAGCAGGTCGCCGCCGGGATGGGCGCCCGCGGCGGCTGCGTCGTCAACGTCTCCTCGATCGCCGGCCGCGTCCCGTCACCCGGCATCGCCTTCTACGGGGTGAGCAAGGCCGCCGTCGACCACCTCACCGCGTGCCTGGCCGTCGAGCTCGCCCCGAAGGTCAGGGTCAACGCGGTCGCGCCCGCCGTGGTGAAGACCCGCTTCGCGGCGGCGCTGCACGAGGGGCGGGAGGAGGAGGTCGCCCGGGCGTACCCGCTGAGGCGGCTCGGGCTGCCGGACGACGTGGCCGGCGCGGTCGCCTTCCTCGCGTCCGACGACGCGGCCTGGATCACCGGGCAGACCCTCGTCCTCGACGGTGGGGTCAGCCTCGCCGGCCGGCCGGCCGGATGACCGCGTCGGGCCCGCGCCGGGGCCGGGCGGCCGTGGCGTCGGCCGCGGCTAGACTCGGCGCGGCGGTGCGGGCGACGTGACGGCGATGAGGAGGCGGGCGCGGATGGGCGGTGCCGAGGCTCCGGTCCGGGTCGACGGCCGGACCGCCCGGGCCGAACGCACCCGGGCGGCGATCGTCGAGGCGCACCTGGCGCTCATCTCCGAGGGCGACCTGCGGCCGACCGGCGAGCGCATCGCCGAGCGGGCCGGCATCTCGCTGCGGACGCTCTGGACCAACTTCAAGGACATGGAGACGCTGTTCGAGGCCAGTGGCGCGGAGCTGCTCCGGCAGCAGGACGCGGCCCACCGGCCGATCTCGCCGGCGCTGCCGCTGGACAGGCGGGTCGACGCGTACTGCCGGCAGCGGGCCCGGCTGCTCCAGCTCATCGCGCCGTCGGCCCGCGCCGCCCAGATGCGCGAGCCGGTCTCCGGGCAGCTGCGCCGCAACCGCCTCAAGCACATCGCGCGGGTCCGCGACGAGGTCGAGCACCTCTTCGCCGCCGAGCTGGAGCGGGCCGGTCCCGAGCGGGAGCAGCTGGCGAACGCCCTCGTGGCCGCGAGCATGTGGCCGGCCTGGTCGATGCTGCGCGACGGGCTGGGGCTGGGCGTGGACCAGGCCCGCGCGGTGATGGCCCGCACGGTCGCCGCCCTGCTGGCCGACGTCGGCCCGCGCTGACGCGCGACCCGCGCGAAGGCGGTGCCGCCGGTCTTTCCATCGGGCTACCGATAGGTAACACTCGATTCATGGTTACTGCATCGTCAGTGCAATTAACCGTGTTGCGCGGCCGGGCCGACGAGTGCGCCGCGATCCGGCGCCTGCTGGGTGACCTGCCCGTCGTCGGGGGAGCGCTGCTGGTCCAGGGCGAGCCGGGCTCCGGCCGGAGCGCCCTCGTCGACTACGCGCACCGGCACGCCGAGGGCTGCACCGTCCTGGCCGGCACCGGGCTGCCCGAGGAGGCGGGCCTGCCGTACGCGGGGCTGCAACGGTTGCTGGACCCGGTGCTCGACCGCGCCGGGGCGCTCCCGGAACAACAGCGCCGGGTGCTGCTGCGGGCACTGGCCGGCGCGGGCTGCCCCGCCCACCGCCGCCTGGCGCTCTCCCTGGCCGTGCTCGGCCTGCTCGCCGCCGCCGCGCGGGAGCGCCCGCTGCTGTGCACGATGGACGACGTGGACCGGGGCGACCCGCCCACCGCCGAGGTGCTGGCGTTCGTCGCCCGCCGCCTGCGCCGGGCGCGGGTGGCCGTCCTGCTCACCACGGCCGCGGACGTCCCGCTCGGCGGGATAGCCCGCCACCGGCTCCGCCCGCTCGACGACCGGGACAGCGCCGCCCTGCTCACCGACCTGTTGGCCGGCCGGCCACCCGCGCCGCCCGTGGCCGCCGCGCTCGGCGCGGCGGCCGGCGGCAACCCGCAGGCCCTGGTCGACCTGGCCGAGGCGCTCACTCCGGGCCAGTCCCGCGGGGAGGAGCCGGTGCCCGAGACGCCCCCGCCCGACGGCAGGCTGGGCCGGGCCTACCGCGCCCGGCTGGACCGGTTGCCGGCCGACACCCGCCGCGTCCTGCTGCTCGCCGCGCTCGACGAGGACGGGGAGCCGGCCACCCTGGTCCGGGCCGCCCGCGTCGCCGGCACGGCGGTCGAGGCGCTCGCGCCGGCCGAGCTCGCGGGCCTGGTCCGCGTCGAGCCGCGACGGGTCACGTTCCCGCAGCCCCTCGTCCGGGCCGTGGTCCGGGCCGCCGCGCCGCTGGCCGAGCGGCGCGCGGCGCACCTGCTGCTCGCCGGCGTGCTCGACGGGGCCGGGCACCGGCTGCGCCGGGCGGGGCACCTCGCCGACGCCGCCCAGGGCCCCGACCCGGCCCTGGCCGCCGAGCTGGAGCAGGCGGCGGCCGAGTGCGCGGGCGCTTCCACGGCGGCCTCGGCGGCGCTGCAACGGGCCGCCGAACTCAGCGACGACCCGGTGCGCGCCGCCGCCCGGCTGGTGGCCGCCGCCCGGTACGCCTGGTCGGCCGGCCGGGCGCACCGGGCCCGACTGCTGCTGGGAGGCCTGCCCGGCACCGTGGACGCCGCCGTGGCGGGCCGGGCCGGGCTGCTGCGCGGGGAGCTGGAGCTGCGCGCCGGCCGGCCCCGGTCCGCGCTCACCACGCTGCTGGCCGCCGCGGACGCGCTGGCCGGCACCGATCGCGCGCTGGCCCTCGGCGCGCTGGTGCGGGCGGGCGAGGCCGCCTGTTTCGCCGGTGACCAGTACCGCTACGCCGACGTCGCCCGGCGGGCGGAGCCGTTGCGCCGCCCCGACGACCCGCCCGCGACCGAGCTGCTGAGCTGCTACGTCGCCGGGACGGCGGCGACCCTGCGCGGCGACCACGAGCAGGCCGGCCCCGCCCTGCGCCGGGCGGTCGTCCTCGGTGGACAGCTGACCGGGCCGGCGCTGACCCCCTCCGCCCTGACCTGCGCGGCGGCGGCCGGGCTGCTGGTGGCCGTGGACGGCGCGGCGCACCGGCTCGCCGAGCGCGCCGTCGAGCTGGCCCGCGAGCGGGGCGAGCTGTCCGCCCTGCCGCGCGCGCTGGAGCTGCGGGCGGCCGCCGAGTACTGGCTGGGCCGGCACGACGCCGCGGTGGAGAGCTCCCGGGAGGGGCTGCGGATCGCCCGGGACACCGGCCAGGACAACTGGGCCGCCGTGCACCTGGGGATGCTGGCGGTGCTGGCCGCCGTCCGGGCCGACCGCGGCACCAGCCTGCGCCGGATTCGGGAGCTCGGCGAGGACCCCGGCGGGCACAGCCGGCCCCGGGCCCTCGCGCAGTGGGCGTTGGCCGTGCTGGACCTGGTCGACAACCGGCCGGCCGCCGCCGCCGCGCGGCTGGCCGCGCTGGCCTGCCCCGGCACGGGCCGGGGGCAGGTGATGGTCCTGGTGATGGCCACCCCGTACCTGGTGGAGGCGGCCGCCGCCGTCGCGGACCGGCCGGCGGCCGGCGCCGCCCTCGCCGTGTTCGACCGGTGGGCCAGCAGCACGGCGAGCCCGTCCCGCCGGGCCCTCTCCGCGCGCTGCCACGGGCTGCTCGCGCCCCGGGGCAGCGCCGAGGCGGAGCGGGAGTTCCGCACCGCCCTGCGGCTGCACCCGACGGACGCCGGCGCGTTCGAGCGGGCCCGAACCGAGCTGCTCCTCGGCCGGGAACTGCGCCGCAGCCGCCGGCCGCGCGCGGCCCGCGAGCACCTGCACGCCGCCCGGGAGGCGTTCACCCTGCTCGGGGCGGCCACCTGGGCGGAACAGGCCACCACGGAGCTGCGGGCGGCCGGGGAGTCGGTCGGCCCGCCGGAGGCGTCGGCGGCGCGACTGCTGACCGGCCAGCAGCTGCGGATCGCGCAGCTGGTCGCCGAGGGCGCCACCAACCGGGAGATCGCCGCCCGGATGTTCCTCTCCACCCGTACGGTCGACCACCACCTGCGCAACATCTTCCACCGCCTCAACATCCGCTCCCGCACGGAACTCGCCCGCGCCCTCTCCTGACCCGCCCCCACCCCCACCCTCGACCGGCGCCGATCATGCAGTCGTGGTGCCCCGCGAAAGCCGCGAAGCGGCACTGATCGCCCACCAAAAGTCCATGATCGACGCCGGTGGGGGTGCGGGGGAGGGGAGGGGGAGGGGGGGGTCAGGGGAGTACGACGGTGCGGGCGCCCTCGCCGCGGGACATGCGGGCGAACGCCTCGGGGGCGCCGTCGAGCGTGGTCCGGTCGGTGATCAGGTAGCCGAGGTCGAGGGTGCCGTCGAGCACCGCCCGCGCGAGCTCGGGCACGTCGCGGTCCGGGTCGGAGGAGCCGTAGACCGAGGAGCGCAGGGTCCGGGCCGAGTGGAAGATGTCCAACGCGCCCAGCCCCACGATGTCGTCCTTGGCCCCCATGCCGACGACGGTCACCTGCCCGCCCCGGCGGGTCGCCCGCCAGGCGGTGCGGATCGTGGCGCTGCGCCCGACGCACTCCAGCGCGTGGTCGACGCCCCGGCCCCCGGTCCGCTGCCGGACCGCCCGGCTGAGCGACTCGTCGGCGAGCAGGAAGTCGGTGGCGCCGGCCGCGGTGGCCAGCGCCGCCTTGCTCGGGGAGACGTCGACGGCGAGCACCGGGTCGGCGCCGGCGGCCCGCGCGGCGGCGACCACCGACAGCCCCACCCCGCCGAGGCCGACCACGGCCACCGACTCGCCGGGGGCCACCTTCGCCGTGCGGCGGACCGCGCCGACGCCGGTGAGCACGGCGCAACCCAGCAGCGCCGCCGACTCGAAGGGCAGCTCCGCCGCCACTCCGATGACGGCGTCCTGCGGCACCACCACCTCCTCGGCGAGGGCGCCGAGGCCGAGCGTGACGTGCAGCGCCTCGCCGGCCGGCGTACGTCCCCGGGGGGCCGAGGGCGAACCGGTGCGCTCGCACAGCCACGGCTCGTCCCGCCCGCAGTACCAGCAGCTGCGGCACGGCGGGGCCCAGTTCAGCACGACGTGCGCGCCGGGCGCGACCCGCGTGACGGCGTCGCCGACCTCGACCACCACCCCGGCCGCCTCGTGCCCGAGCACCAGCGGGTACGGCGGCGCGAGCGTCCCGTCCACCATAGACAGGTCGGAGTGGCAGACACCCGCCGCCCGGACGCTCACCCGCACCTCGCCCGGGCCGGGGGCCGGCAGCTCGATCTCCTCCACCAGCAGCGGGGCGTCGACGGCCCGGACGACCAGCGCCCTCATCGCTGGATGGCCTTGACCTGGAGGAACTCCTCGAGCCCGTGCCGGCCCAGCTCCCGGCCGAGGCCGGACTGCTTGTAGCCGCCGAACGGGGCGAGCGGGTTGAACGGGGCGCCGTTGACGTCGACGGCGCCGGTGCGCAACCGCCGGGCCACCCGCAGCGCCCGTTCCCCGTCGGCCGACCAGACCGCGCCGGCCAGCCCGTAGCGGGAGTTGTTGGCGACGGCCACCGCCTCGTCGTCGTCGCCGAACGGGATGACCGCGAGCACCGGGCCGAAGACCTCCTCCTGGGCCAGGGCGCTGTCGGGGTCGACGTCGGCGATCACCGTCGGGGCGACGAAGAACCCCCGTTCCGGCAGCGGGGCGTCCGGCCCGCCGGCGACGAGCCGGCCCCCGTCGGCCAGCCCTCGGGCGACGTGGTCGCGGACCCGTTCGCGCTGCGCGGCGGAGACCAGCGGGCCGAGCCGGGTGGCCGGGTCGAACGGGTCGCCGAGCCGGTAGCCGCCGGCCGCCTTGGCGGCCAGGTCGAGGGCCTCGTCGTAGCGGTCGCGGTGCACGAGCAGGCGGGTCCAGGCGGTGCAGGTCTGGCCGGAGTTGAGGAAGGCGTTGCCGACCCCCACCTTCACGGCCGTGGCCAGGTCGGCGTCGTCGAGGACGAGGTTGGCCGACTTGCCGCCGAGTTCCAGGGCGACGCGGGCGATCCGGTCGGCGGCGAGGTGGGCGATCCGTCGGCCGGTGGCCGTCGAGCCGGTGAAGGAGACCATGTCGACGTCCGGGTGCGCGGCGATGGCCTCGCCGACCACCGGGCCGGTGCCGGTGACCAGGTTGACCACCCCGGGCGGGAAGCCGGCCTCGTGGATCGCGTCGAAGAGCAGGTACGCCGTCAGCGGGGTCAGCTCGCTCGGCTTGAGCACCACCGTGCAGCCGGCGGCCAGGGCGGGGGCCAGCTTCGCGACGACCTGGTGCAGCGGGTAGTTCCACGGGGTGATCGCGCCGACCACGCCGACCGGTTCCCGGACCACCAGCGAGTTGCCGACGGTCTCGTCGGCCGGGGGGCGGGCGGCCAGCTCGACGTAGCTGTGCAGGACGGTCAGCGGCAGGCCGGCCTGGACCCGGGCGGCCACCTTCAGCGGGGTGCCCAGCTCCAGGGCGACGGTGCGGGCGATCTCGTCGGCCCGGGCGGAGAGGGCGGCGTGCAGCCGGTCCAGGCGGGCGGCCCGCTCGGCGGGCGCGCCGTCGGCCCAGCCGGGGAAGGCGGCCCGGGCCGCCGCGACGGCGCGGTCGACGTCGGCCGCCGTGCCGGCCGGCACGGTCGCGACGACCTCCTCGGTCGCCGGGTTCCGCACCGCGACGGTCTCCCCGGAGCCGGCGGCGACCCACTCTCCGTCGAGGTAGAAGGCGGTCCGTGCGAGATCCATCGTGCCCCTCACGTACGTCGGCCAAAACTAGCAGCGCAAGTTTTGACTTTAGTACGCGTCGGCGGCCGGCGGGAGGGGTGGCAGCGGCCCGATGTGCTCCTCGTAGGTGCGCGACAGCCCGTGGACCAGCGCGTCGAGGCCCAGCGCGAAGGCGCCCTCGTCCACCCGCTGCTGGTGCTCGGCCAGCCGGTGGGCCTGGGTCAGGTGCGGGTACTGCTCCGCGTACAGCCCCGGGTCCTCGACGAAGCCCCGGGCGAACGAGCCCAGCGCCGAGCCGGCCACGAAGTAGCGCATGAGCGCGCCGATGTGCGTCGCCCGGGCCGGCGGCCACCCGGCGGCGACCAGTCCGCCGTAGACGGCGTCGGCCATGGCCAGCGCCGCCGGCCGGCGCCCCGGCCCCCGGGCCAGGTACGGCACGATGTTCGGGTGGGCGGCCAGCGCCGCGCGGTAGGAGTGGCCCCACCGGCGCAGCGCCTCCCGCCAGTCGACGCTGCCGAAGAACGACACGTCCACCTGGCCGGTGACGCTGTCGGCCACCGCGTCGAGGATCTCGTCCTTCGTGGCGAAGTGGTTGTAGAGCGACGGCCCGCGCACCCCGAGCTCGGCGGCGAGCCGGCGGGTGGAGAAGCCCTCCAGCCCTTCGGCGTCGATCAGCGCGGCGGCGGTCTCGACGATCCGCTGCCGGCTGAGCAGCGCCTGCCGCGGCCGGGGCATCCGGTCCTCCTTCGCTCGGGTGGTCCGTCGCAGACTCTGCCACAACCGGGTCTGGACGGAATTAAACTTGCACCGCTAGTTTAATGCGCATGGATCTGGAGCTCTCCGCCGAGCAGGCGGCGGTCCGCCGGCTCGCCGCGGACTTCGTCGACCGCGAGGTGACGCCGCACGCGGCCAGCTGGGACCGTCGCGAGTCCGTCGACCCCGACATCGTCGGCAAGCTCGGCGACCTCGGCTTCCTCGGGCTCACCATCGACGAGGACGACGGCGGTTCCGGCGGCGACCACCTCTCCTACTGCCTCGTGCTGGAGGAGCTCGGCCGGGGCGACTCCGCCGTGCGCGGCATCGTCTCGGTCTCCCTCGGGCTGGTCGCCAAGTCCGTCGCCGCCCACGGGACCCCGGCCCAGCGGGCGGAGTGGCTGCCCCGGCTCTGTTCCGGCGCCGCCCTCGGCTGCTTCGCGCTGACCGAGCCGGACAGCGGCTCCGACGCGGCCGCGCTGACCACCCGGGCGGTCCGCGACGGCACCGACTGGCTGATCACGGGCGCGAAGATGTTCATCACCAATGGCACCACGGCCGACGTCGCGCTGGTCTTCGCCCGCACCGGCGGCCCGGGGCACCGGGGCATCAGCGCCTTCCTGGTGCCCACCGACGCGCCGGGCCTGACCCGGCGGGAGATCCACGGCAAGCTGGGCCTGCGCGGGCAGGCCACCGGGGAGCTGCGCTTCGACGGCGTACGGGTGCCGGACTCGGCGCGCCTGGGCGAGGAGGGCGCCGGCTTCCGGCTCGCCCTCGCCACCCTGGCCAAGGGCCGGATGTCCGTGGCCGCCGGCTGCGTCGGCATCGCCCGGGGCTGCCTGGACGCGGCCGTCGGCTACGCCGGGCAGCGCACCCAGTTCGGCAAGCCCATCGCCGGCCACCAGCTCGTGCAGCAACTGCTCGCCGCCATCGCCGTCGACACCGACGCCGCGCGGCTGCTGGTGTGGCGGGTGGCCGACCTGATCGACCGGGGCGAGCCGTTCGCCACCGAGGCGTCGATGGCCAAGCTCTTCGCCAGCGAGGCCGCGGTCCGCGCGGCCAACAACGCCGTCCAGGTCTTCGGCGGGTACGGCTACATCGACGAGTACCCGGTCGGCAAGTACCTGCGCGACGCCCGCGTCGCCACCCTCTACGAGGGCACCAGCCAGATCCAGCAGCTGCTCATCGGACGCGCGCTCACCGGCGTCAACGCCTTCTAGAGCCAGGGAGAAACCGTGACCAGATTCGCCGACCGGGTCGCCGTCGTCACCGGCGCCGCGCAGGGCATCGGCGCCGCCACCGCCCGCCGGCTGGCCGCCGAGGGCGCGGCGGTCGCCGTGGTCGACCTCGACGCGCAGCGCAGCCGGGCCGTCGCCGACGAGATCGCCGCCGCCGGTGGTCGGGCCCTCGGCATCGGCTGCGACGTGACCGACGCCGAGGCGGTGGCCGCCATGACCGCCCAGGTGGTCCAGGCGTACGGCGGGCTGCACGTGCTCGTCAACAACGCCGGGATCACCCGCGACAACCTGCTGTTCAAGATGGCGCTGCCCGAGTGGGAGGCGGTGCTGAGGACCAACCTGACGAGCATGTTCCTCTGCTGCCAGGCCGCGCAGGAGCACATGGTGGCGGCCCGCTACGGCCGGATCGTCAACCTCAGCAGCCGCTCCGCGCTGGGCAACCGGGGCCAGGTCAACTACGCGGCGGCGAAGGCCGGCGTGCAGGGCCTGACCGCCACCCTGGCCGTCGAGCTGGGCCCGTTCAACGTCACCGTGAACGCGGTCGCCCCCGGCTACGTGGCCACCGCGATGACCGCGGCCACCGCCGAGCGGGTGGGCAGCAGCCCCGAGGAGCACCAGCGGACGGTCGCCGAGCACACCCCGCTGCGCCGGGTCGCCCAGCCGGCCGAGATCGCCTCGGTGATCGCCTTCCTGGCCAGCGACGACGCCTCGTACGTCAGCGGCCAGACTCTGTACGTCAACGGCGGCGCGCGCTGAGTCGCGCGTACCGCCGCACCGACCCGGAGGGGACATGGACTTCGCGCTCTCGGACACCGAGCGGGCCATCCGCGACACGGCCCGCGACTTCATCGCCAGAGAGGTCATGCCGCTGGAGCAGGAACTGCTCCGGCGCGAACGCGCGCACCGGCCCGGGCTGGAGCCCGACGAGCTGCGCGAGTTGCAGCTCAAGGCACGGGCGTTCGGCTTCTGGGGGCTGGCCACCCCCGAGGAGTACGGCGGCATGGACCTGCCGGCCGTCGCCCAGTCGCTGATCTGGACCGAGCTCGGCCGCTCGTTCGTGCCGTTCCGGTTCGGCGGCGAGGCCGACAACATCCTGTTCCGGGCCAACGACGAGCAGAAGCGGGAGTTCCTGATCCCCACGATCGAGGGGGAGCGGCGCAGCTGCTTCGCGATCACCGAGCCGGGCGCCGGGTCCGACGCCGCCAACATCAGGCTCAGCGCCCGGCCCGACGGCGACGACTGGGTGCTCAACGGCGAGAAGACCTTCATCACCGGCGGCAACGAGGCCGACTTCGCCATCGTCATCGCGGTCACCGACCGGGAGAAGGGGGCCCGCAACGGCGGCGCCACGGCCTTCCTGGTGGACCGGGCGATGGGCTGGCGCTCGGAGTTCATCCAGACCATGGGCGAGGGCGGGCCGGCCGCGCTGGTCTTCGACGACGTCCGGGTGCCGCGGCGGAACATCCTCGGCGAGCCCGGCCAGGGTTTCGCCCTCGCGATGGAGTGGATCGGCAAGGGGCGCTACACCATCCCCTCGCACGCCGTCGGCATCGCCGAGCGGGCGCTGCGGATGGCGATCGACCACGCCAACACCCGGCAGACGTTCGGCCGGCCGATCGGCGACAACCAGGCGATCCAGTGGATGATCGCCGACTCCGAGACCGAGCTGGAGGCGGCCCGCTGGCTGATCCTGCGGGCGGCCTGGACCGTGGACCAGGGCATGGACCCGCGGCACGCCTCCTCGATGGCGAAGCTCTACGGCGCCGGCATGGTCAACCGGGTGGTCGACCGGGTGCTGCAGATCCACGGCGGCATGGGCTACACCCGGGAACTGCCCGTCGAGCGGTGGTACCGGCAGGTCCGGCTCTACCGCATCTTCGAGGGCACCGACGAGATGCAGCGGCTCATCATCGCGCGGGACCTGCTGCGCGGCTACACCCGGCTGGGAGGGCACCTGGCATGAGGACCTTCGACTCCGTCGACGACCTGGCCGCCGCGGTCGGAGAGACCCTCGGCCCGGGGCCGTGGCAGCGGATCGACCAGCGGCGCGTCGACCTGTTCGCCGACGCCACCGACGACCACCAGTGGATCCACCTCGACCCGGAGCGGGCCGCCACCGGCCCGTACGGCGGCACGATCGCCCACGGCTTCCTGACCCTGTCCCTGCTGCCGGCGCTGGTGGGTCGGCTCTACCGGGTGCGGGGCGTGCGGATGGGGGTCAACTACGGGCTCAACCGGGTGCGGTTCCCCGCGCCGGTGCGGGTCGGCACGGGGGTCCGGGCCGTCGCCACCATCGCCGAGGTGTCCCCGGTGGACGGCGGCGTGCAGCTGGTCACCGCCGCGACCGTGGAGTGCGACGCCGGCGGCAAGCCCGTCTGCGTCGCCGAGACGGTGAGCCGGCTCTACGTGGGACCGACGGCCTCCTGAGCCGCCGGCGGCGCCGGTTTCGTGGCGGGGACCACACCGTACGAGCAGTCTTTGGGGGTTTTTGTCTTCTTCATCCATCGGCCGTTCGGTTGATATGGCGACGGCCGTTGGTCTAGGGTGGTGGCACTGCGGTCGCCGGTACCCCGGCGTCGCCGCATCTGCGGGACAGGAAGGGCAGCATGATCACCACGACGACCGCGCCGACCACCACCACCGACGCCGCCACCACGGTCTCCGGTGACGAGACCCGCGCGAGCGAGCTGACCGCCGCCCTCGCCGCCCTGCCGGAGGGGCACCCCGACCGGCCGGCGCTGCGCGCACGGGTCATCGAGGCGTGGCTGCCGCTGGCCCACCACCTCGCCTTCCGCTACAGCGGGCGCGGCGAGCCCAACGGGGACCTGGCCCAGACCGCGGCCCTCGGGCTGATCAAGGCCGTGGACCGGTTCGACGCCTCCCGCGGCGTCGACTTCGCCGGCTTCGCCATCCCGACGATCCTCGGCGAGATCAAGCGCCACTTCCGCGACCGCACCTGGAACATCCGGGTGCCGCGCCGCCTGCAGGAGCTGCGGCTGCGCATCTCCGAGGCCAACGGCACCCTCACCCAGACGCTCAACCGGGCGCCGACGGTCGCCGACATCGCCACCCACCTCGGCATCACCGAGGAAGAGGTGCTGGAGGGGCTCGAAGGCGCCCGCGCCTACAACGCCGTCTCCCTCTCCACCCCGATCGGCGACGGCGACAGCGCCACCGAGCTGGGCGACACCATGGGCGCCGAGGACGGCGAGTTCGAGCTGGCCGAGCTGCGGGTCTCCCTCGGCCCGGCCCTCGCCACCCTCGACGAGCGCGAGCAGAAGATCCTCACCCTGCGCTTCTACGGCAACCTCACCCAGAGCGAGATCGCCGCCCGCGTCGGCGTCTCCCAGATGCACGTCTCCCGCCTGCTCACCCGCGCGCTGGGCAAGCTGCGCGGGCAGCTCGAGGGCAGCCACTGACGAAGCCCGCGTTCCTCGGCGTCGGGGAACGGGCGCGCACACCCCCGCCGCACGACGGCCACGTCGTCGTTCGGCACCCGAGCCGGATCGGCCCACGTCCGCCTCGCCACGCCGGCGGGGCGGACGACGCCGTTTCGGGTGGCGCGATCCTCGGCCCGGGTCCGGCCGACGCCCTCCGCCGGACCGGCCGGCCCGGCCCGTGGCCCTGTCTTCCAGGGTGCCGTGTCGGGTGCCGTACCACCGCATTCGTGCGGTGTCGGGCGTCGTGCCCTGTGGCCGACGTGGTGGCGGTGCCACCATCGAATGATGGTGGATGTCGATGTATTTCGGCGTGGGGCGCAGGCTCGGGCTGCGGTGCTGACGGCCCGGTTGCGGCGGTTGGTGACCTGCGAGTCGCCGCCGGGCGCGGGCCGGGAACTGGCCGCCTGCGCCGACCTGCTCGAGGCATGGGGCGACGCCGCGCTGGGCCGGCGTGGGCGTCGTGTGGTCATCGACGGGCTGCCGCACCTGCTCTGGGCGGCTGCCGACCAACGCGTGCTGCTGCTCGGCCACTACGACACGGTCTGGCCGGCGGGCACCATCCAGCAGTGGCCGTTCACGATCACCGGGAACACCGCGACGGGGCCCGGAGTCTGCGACATGAAGGCCGGCATCGTGCAGATGCTCACCGCCCTGGAACTGCTGCCGGACACCTCGCGGGTCGGGTTGCTGCTCACCTGCGACGAGGAGAGCGGCTCGGCCACCTCCCGGCCGCTGATTGAGGAGCAGGCCCGCCGCTCCGGCGCCGTGCTCGTCGGCGAGCCGAGCACCGAGGGCGGCGACCTGAAGGTCGCGCGCAAGGGCGGATCGGTCTACCGGATCACGGTGCGGGGCCGGGCGGCGCACGCCGGCGTCGAACCGCACCGGGGCGTCAACGCCGGGGTCGAACTCGCGCACCACGTCCTCGCGGTGCAGGCCTTCGCGGCGGGGGAGACGAGCGTGACCCCGACCGCCCTCTCCGCCGGCACCATGACGAACGTGGTGCCCGAATCCGCCGTCCTCTGCGTCGACGTGCGGGCCTGGACCCGCGAGGAGCTGCACCGGGTGGACAGGCTGGTCCGGGAGCTGACCCCCCGACTGCCCGACGCCCGGTTGGCCGTCAGCGGCGGGATCAACCGGTACCCGCTGCCCGCCTCCGTGTCGACGCCGCTGCTGCGGGTCGCGCAGTCGGTGGCGGCGGAGCTGGGCCTCCCCGCCGTGCGCGGCGTCGCCGCCCCGGGCGCCTCCGACGCCAACTTCACCGGGGCCCTCGGCGTACCGACCCTGGACGGTCTGGGCGGGGTGGGCGGCCTGCCGCACGCGCGCGGCGAGTACGTCGACGTCGCGCGGATGCCGGAGCGCACCGCGCTGCTGGCCGCCCTGACGGCCCGGCTCCTCGCCACGCCCGGCGAGGCCCGGCCGGTCGAGGGGCGCCGGCCGCTCGGCGCGGTGCCCGCGGGGCAGGGCTCGTCCGCCGACGGGTGACGCGCCCCGGGTGGCGGCCGGGCCGAAGTCCGCACGGTTGCGTAAACGCGCCCCGCGTCGCGGGGCGATGCTGGATCCGTCGATCGCGCGGGGAGGCGCTCATGGCTCGAATGACCGGTGACCTCGGACCCGACTCGCCGGTGGCGGCGGGGGAGATGGTGCGCAACGCGCGCACCTTCGCCGACCGGATGGCCGCCAGACGCTCCATCCGGCACTTCTCGCCCCAGCCGGTGCCGATGGAGGTGGTCGAGGAGGCGATCCGCGCGGCGGCGACCGCGCCGAGCGGCGCCAACCTGCAACCGTGGCGGTTCGTCGTGGTGACCGACGCGGCCCGCAAGCGCCGGCTGCGGGAGGCCGCCGAGGCCGAGGAGCGGGAGTTCTACGCCCGGCGCGCGTCGGCGCAGTGGCTGGAGGCGATCGCCCCGATCGGTACGGACTGGCACAAGCCCTTCCTGGAGGTGGCGCCGGTCGTGATCGTGGTGTTCGAGGTGCACCAGGGCCCGCGGTCCCCGAGGCCCTACTACGTCAAGGAGTCCGTCGGCATCGCGGTCGGCGTGCTGATCACCGCGCTGCACCACGCCGGCCTGGCCACCCTGACGCACACGCCGAGCCCGATGCGCTTCCTCAACGAGGTGTGCGAACGGCCCCCCGAGGAGCGCCCGTACCTGGTCATGCCGGTCGGCTACCCGGCGCCGGACGCGACGGTGCCGGACCTGGTGCGTAAGCCGCTGCCGGAGGTGCTGATCCGGCGCTGAGCGCCGCGCGGACCCATCCGGCACGTGCGAAGGTGCCGGCGGCGGGGGCGGCCGACGATGCTGGGTGCGGCCCGGAGCGGCGTGCCGCCCGCCCCGTGGTCCGGGGCGCCGCGCCGTCAGCGGACCATCCACCCACCCTTCACTGGACGCTAGGAGAGCCCGATGACAGTCACGTTGGAACGTGCCGGTGTCACGACGTTCCGGGGCCGCCCGGTCACGCTGCTCGGGCCGGAGGTGCGGGTGGGTGACCCCGCGCCGGCCTTCACCGTGCTGGCCAACGACTTCTCGCCCGTGGACCTGGCCTCGTCGGCCGGCACGGTGCGGATCCTGTCGGTGGTGCCGTCGCTGGACACCGGCGTCTGCGACCAGCAGACGCGCCGGTTCAACGAGGAGGCCGCCGCCCTGCCGGGGGTGACCGTGCTGACCATCTCCGTGGACCTGCCCTTCGCCCAGGCGAGGTGGTGTGGCGCCGCCGGGCTGGAGGGCGTCCGCACGGCCTCGGACCACCGCGACCTGTCGTTCGGGCTCGCCTACGGCGTGGTGATCGCGGAGTTCCGGCTGCTCGCCCGGTCGGTCTTCGTGGTCGACGCCCAGGACCGCGTCGTCCACGTGGAGTACGTGCGCGAGGTCGGCGAGCATCCGCAGTACGAGGCCGCGATCGCCGCGGCGCGCGCGGCGTCGTCCCGCTGAGCCGCCGGGGCACCCCCGCTGACCCGCTGACTCGCTCGGGCGCCCGCTCCGACCCGCGCAGGGGCGTCGGCGGCGGTCACCGCCGGGGCGTCGGGGGAGCTCACGCGGGCCGGGGAAGTCCGGCCACCAGCGACCGGCAGGCGTCGTCCGGGGAGAGCGCCGTGCCCCGGTCGAACTCCGCCGAGAACGCCAGCGGACCGAGCGCCTCCCGCGCGGCGCCGGCGATCCGGTCGACGTCGCCCCGCTCCCCGGCCGGCAGCGGCGCACCCACCGAGGCCCGCGCCATGGCCGCCGAGCCGAGCAGCCGGGCGGCGTCGGCGTACCGGCCGTCGAGCGTCGCCGTCCCGGCCAGCCCTTCCAGCGCGAGCGCCTGCGCCCGGGGGTCGCCGAGGGCGGCGGCGACCTCGAACGCCTCGGCGTGCAACTCGCGCGCGGCCCGGGCGGCGCCCCGCTGCTCGGCGACGAAGCCAAGCTCGGCCAGGAGCAGGGTGCGCACCACGTCGGCGTCCAGGCCCGGCTGGCGGGTCCATTCGAGCACGCCCCGCAGCAGCTCCTCGGCGGCGTCCAGCCGGCCCTCGCGGCGGGCCCCCAGCCCGAGACCGATCTGCGCGTACAGCTCCCCGGGCTTGAAGTGCTGCTCCGCGGCCAGCCGCAGCGCCCGCTCGTGGAACTCCCGCGCCCGGTCGTGGTCGCCGGTGAGCAGCGCGATCCGGCCCAGGCCGGAGAGCCGGTCGGAGGCCTCCAGCCACAGTCCGAGCTCCTCGGCCATCCGCAGGCCCTCCCGGTGCAGCCTGGCCGCCTCCGGGTAGTCGCCGACCGCCTCCGCCCGGGAGGTGAGCGCGAAGGAGGCCTGGAGCTGACCCCACCGGTCGCCCAACTCGCGGAACAGCGCCACGCTGCGCCCGCCGTCCCGGCCGGCGGCCGCCAGGTCACCCCGGGACTGGGCGTGCCCGGCCCGCAGGCTCAAAGCGATGGCCGTCCCCCAGCGGTCACCGAGCCGCTCGAACCGCGCCAGCGCGTCGTCGACCAGCTCCTCGCTGGCGGTGACGTCACCCGCGGTGAGCAGGGCGAGACCGAGGAAGCAGGCGGCCCGTGCCCGCCCGGCCGGGTCCTCGTCCGGCGGCCAGGCGGCCAGCGCCGGCGCCACCAGCGGGGCGTGGTCGCCCCCGGTCTCCAGCAGGGCGAGCCCGGCCCGCCAGCACTGCGCCGCCGCCCGCAGCGCCGCCGGCGCGGGCCCGCGCACGGCGAGCGCCACCTCGAGCGACCCGCGCGCCTCGCGCAGCCGGCCGCGCAGGTACCGGTACCAGGCCAGCGCGGTCGCCAGCTCCAGCGCGTCGACCGCGTCGCCGTCGGTGCGGGCGCCGTCCAGCGCGAGGCGCAGGTTGGCCGCCTCCTGGTCGAGCCGCGTCAGCCAGCGCCGCTGCGCCGACCCGCGCAGCCCCTCGTCGGCCCGCCGGGCCAGCTCGACGTAGTGCCGCCGGTGGCGCCGGCGCAGCGCCGCCTGCTCGTCGGCCTCCCGCAGCCGCGCCAGGCAGTACGCGGCGACCGATTCGAGCAGCCGGTAGCGCGGCTCGCCGGCGGCCTCGGTCACCACCACCAGTGAGCGGTCGACCAACCGGACCAGCAGCCCGAGCACGTCGTCGGCGGGCAGGTCCCGGTCGGCGCACACCGCCTCGGCGGCCTCCAGCGTGCAGCCGTCGGCGTGCGCGGCCAACCGCCGCAGCACCACCCGCTCCGGGTCGGAGAGCAGCTCCCAGCTCCAGTCGATCATCGCGCGCAGGGTCTGCTGGCGCGGCGGGACGCCCCGGCGGCCTCCGGCGAGCAGCCGGAACCGGTCGTCCAGCCGGGCGACCAGCCCGCGTACGCCCAGCGCGCGGACCCGGGTGGCGGCCAGCTCCAGCGCCAGCGGGAGCGCGTCGAGGCGGCGGCAGAGCTCGGCGACGTCGCGGGCGTTGGCCGCGTCGAGGGCGAAGCCGGGGGCGGCCGCGGCGGCGCGGGCGACGAAGAGCTGCACCGCGCTGGAGCGGGCCAGCACCGCCGGCTCGGTGGCCTCCGGGGCGGGCAGCTCCAGCGGGGGCACCGGCCAGACCCGCTCGCCCGCCAGGCCGAGCGGGTCCTGGCTGGTGGCCAGCAGGCGTACGCCCGGGGCGTGCCGCAGCACCCGCTGGGCCAGCTCGGCGACCGGCTCCACGACGTGCTCGCAGTTGTCGAGCACCAGCAGCAGGTCCCGGCCGCGCAGGGCGTCGACGAGACGGTCGGCGGGGGTGGCCGGGGCGCCCGTCGGGCCGGGCTCGCCGGCCCCGGTGTCGCGGATGCCGAGCACGGTCAGCAGCGATCCGGCCAGCGCGGCGGGATCGCCGGGGCACAGCGGCGCCAGCTCGACCAGCCAGACCCCGTCCCGGTACGCCTCGACGAGCCGGTGGGCCGCCTCGACCGCCAGCCGGGTCTTGCCCACCCCTCCGGAGCCGACGAGGGTGACCAGCCGCCCGACGCGCAGCGCCTCGTGCACCTGGCGTACGGCCTCCGCGCGCCCGACCAGGGGGGTCAGCGGGACGGGCAGGTTGGTGCGCGGCGGCGCCGGCGCGGCGGCCCCCGGACCCGGCGGGTCGCCGGGGCCCGTCCGGCCCGCGCGGTCGTCGGCGCCCCGGGCGGACCCGGCGTGCGGGTCGTTCGTGCCGGTGGCGGACCCGGGCGGCGTCGCCGCCGGCGCGTCGGTGAGCAGCGCCGGGTCGTGCGCCAGGATCGCCCGGTGCAGGGCCACCAGCTCCGGCCCGGGATCCAGCCCCAGCTCGTCGGCGAGCTGCCGACGGAAGCGGGCGTAGCTCTCCAGCGCCTCGCCCTGCCGACCGGCCCGGTAGAGGGCCCGCAGGTGCAGGGCGCGCGCCCGTTCCCGCAACGGGTGCCGCGCCACCAGGTCGGCGAGCTCCCCGACCAGGTGGTGGTGCTCGCCCAGGGCGAGCCGGGCCTCGCCCCGCGTCTCGACGGCCACCAGCCGCTGCTCCTCCAGCCGGCTCGCCAGGGGCAGGGTGAACGGCGCGTCGGCGAAGTCGGCGAGCACCGGCCCGCGCCACAGCGCGAGGGCCTCGTCCAGCAGCGCGACCCGGTCGCGCCACCCGGGCGTGGCGGCGGCCCGCGCGACCAGCGCTGCGAAGCGCTCGGCGTCGGTCTGCTCCGGTCCGGTGCGCAGCAGGTAGCCCGGTGCTCGGGAGACCACCAGCTCCCGGCCGCCGTCCTCGGCGGCCTGCAACGCCCGCCGCAGCCGCCACACCTTGGTCTGCAGGGCGCCGCTGGGGTCGGCCGGCGGCCGGTCGCCCCACAGGTCCTCGACCAGTTGACCGACGGGCACCGGGCGGCCCTGGTGTGCCAGCAGGTCGGCGAGCAGGGCGCGGACCTTCAGGTCGGGCACGACGACCGGCGCGCCGTCCGTCGTCCGGACGGCCAGCGGACCGAGGAGCCCGAAACGCATGGCGTCACCGTAACGCAGCGCACCGACGACGGGCGGTCACTGCGGACCGGGAGCGCACCGGGAGCGCACCGGGAGCGCACCGGGAGCGGAGCCGGGCACGGTGGGACGGGGCGACGGGTCGGCCCGCGCGTCCGGCCGGCGTCCGCCAGGTGCGGCGCCGCCCCCGTGCCGGCGCCCGCGCCGGGCGCGTACGCCGGAGCCGCCGCCGGCCCCGGCAGGCGGACGTCCGTGAGCCACGAATGGAGAAGCACATGAATCTGCCACCGGTCGTGTCGCGGTCGGAGTGGGAGGCCGCGCGGGAGCGGCTGCTGGTCAGGGAGAAGGAGGCCACCCGCGCCCGCGACGCGCTGGCCGCCGAGCGGCGCAGGCTGCCGATGACCCGGGTCGACGGGGACCACGTCTTCGAGGGTCCGGACGGCCCGGCCCGCCTGGTCGACGTCTTCGACGGCCGGCGGCAGTTGATCGTCTACCACTACATGCTCGCGCCGGGGGAGTCGCACCCCTGCGAGGGGTGCGCGATGTTCGTCGACAACCTCGGTCACCCCGCCCACCTGCACGCCCGGGACACCAGCCTCGCGCTCGTGTCGCGGGCGCCGCTGGCGGAGATCACCCCGTTCCGGCAGCGGATGGGCTGGACGTTGCCCTGGTACTCGTCGTACGGCACCGACTTCAACACCGATCTCGGGGTCAGCTCGGCGGCGGGGGAGTCGTTCGGGCTGAGCGTCTTCCTGCGCGACGGGGACGAGGTGTACCGCACCTACTTCACCACCGCGCGGGGCGTGGAGGCGCTCGGCAGCAACTGGACGCTGCTCGACCTCACCCCGCTGGGCCGCCAGGAGACCTGGGAGGACACCCCGGACGGACGCCCGCAGGGCGAGCCGTACGGCTGGTGGCGGCTGCACGACGAGTACGACGCCCAGGCACCGGCCGGTGCGGAGGGCGGACGAGGATGGCGGTGACCGCGAGCGGGGCGGCGCCGCGAGCGGGCCGGCGCGAGTGGACCGGCCTGGCTGTGCTCACGTTGCCCACCCTGCTGCTCTCGCTGGATCTCAACGTCCTCTACCTGGCGCTGCCCCAGCTGAGCGCCGACCTGGCGCCGGACGCCGCCCAGCTGCTCTGGATCATGGACATCTACGGCTTCATGATCGCCGGATTCCTGGTCACCATGGGGACCCTCGGCGACCGGATCGGGCGCCGCCGGCTGCTCATGATCGGCGCGGCGGCCTTCGGCGTGGCGTCGGTGGTCGCCGCCTACTCCACCAGCGCCGGGATGCTGATCGCCACCCGGGCGCTGCTCGGGGTGGCCGGGGCGACCCTGATGCCCGCCACGCTGTCGCTGATCAGCAACATGTTCCGCGACGCGCGGCAGCGCACCACGGCCATCGGCCTCTGGATGAGCTGCTTCATGATCGGCGCGATCGTCGGGCCGCTGGTCGGCGGCGTGCTGCTCGAGTCGTTCTGGTGGGGCGCGGTCTTCCTGCTGGGCGTACCGGTGATGGTCGTGCTGCTGGTGGCCGCGCCGCTGCTGCTGCCGGAGTACCGCAACCCGGACGCCGGCCGGCTCGACCTGTTCAGCGTGCTGCTGTCGCTGGCCACCGTCCTGCCCTTCGTGTACGGCCTGAAGGAGCTGGCCAAGGACGGCGTCGGCGCCCGGCCGGTGCTCGCGATGGTCGCCGGCGTGGCGGTCGGCGTGGTCTTCGTCGCCCGCCAGCGTCGCCTCGACAGCCCGCTGCTCGATGTGCGGCTGTTCGCCGACCGGACCTTCAGCGCCGCCCTGGGCGTGATGCTGCTCGGCGGGGCGACCATCGGCGGTGTCGCGCTGCTCTTCGCGCAGTACGCCCAGCTGGTCGCGGGCCTCTCCCCGCTGCGGGCCGGGCTCTGGATGCTGCCGTACGCGGTGTCCATGCTGATCGGCTCGATGCTGGCGCCGGTGCTGGGGCGGAGGTTCGTCCCGGGCCACGTGGTCGCCGGCGGCATGGCGATCGCCGCGGTCGGCTTCGCGCTGCTGAGCCGGGTGGGCGCCGCCGACGGGCTCGGCCTCGCGGTGACCGGCCTGGTGATCGTCTACCTCGGCTTCGGTCCCGGTGCCGTGCTGGGCACCGACCTGATCATCGGGGCGGCGCCGCCCGAGCGGGCCGGCTCGGCGTCGTCGATGTCGGAGACGAGCACCGAGTTGGGCGTGGCACTCGGCGTCGCGGTGCTGGGCAGCGTCGGCACCGCCGTCTACCGGGGCGAGATCGCCCCCGCCCTGCCTGGCGACCTGCCCGCGCAGGTGCGGGAGGCGGCCGGCGAGTCGCTGGCCGGGGCGAGCGCGGTGACGGGGCAGCTCCCCGCGCAGACCGGCGACGCGCTGCTCGAGGCCGCCCGGGCGGCGTTCACCAGCGGGTTCAACGTGGCCGGGACGGTCAGCGCGGTGCTCGCGGTGATCCTGGCGGTGCTCTCGGCGCTGCTGCTGCGGCGCGTGCGCCCGGCCGACGAGCCGGCCGGCGCTGTCCCGGCGGCCCCGGCCGGCGGCACCGACGAGGCGTCCGCGCCGGCCCGGGGCTGACCGGGCCGGGGGCGCCGCCGCCACGGCTGCCACCGCCGCCGCCACGCGGTCACCGCCGGCGGCGGCGGTGGCGTCTGAGGAGGCGCCCGGCGGGCGGTGGCACCGCACGGCGGGAGAAGACGCCCGGCGGACCTGGGCCACATAGTGGAGGCACGTCGCCGAACGGGCGTACGGCGGCCCTGTGCCGGACCGGATGAGCGGGGTCTTCCGTCCCCGAGCGGCGAGCGGACATCCACCGGCAGCCCGCGCCCACCGTGGCTGGTTCGCGGTGCCGCGCACTCCTCGCCTATCCCCTCAGGAAGGACAGAGACGTGACCGCCTCCCAGAACGTGATAGCCGCCCTGTCGGCGGACGGCGAAGAGTTCGACAGCCTGGTCGCCGGCCTCGACGCCGACGGCTGGGCGATGCCGACCCCCGCGCCCGGCTGGACGATCAGCCACCAGGTGGCCCACCTCGCCGCCACGTTCCGGCTCGCCGGGCTGGCCGCCGCCGCCCCGGCCAGGTTCACCGCGATGCTCTCGCAGCTCGGCACCGACTTCGACGCCAACGTCGAGCAGGCGATGGCCGAGTTCCTGGCGGAGCCGCCGGAGGTGCTGCTGACCCGGTGGCGGGCCGAGCGCGACAGGGCGATCGAGGCCCTGGCCGCGGTGCCGGCGAAGCAGATGGTGCCCTGGCTGGTCAACCCGCTGCCGCCCGGGGTGCTCGCCAGCGCCGGGATGATGGAGCTGTTCGCGCACGGCCAGGACATCGCCGACGCGGTGGGCTTCCGCCGCCAGGTCACCGACCGGATCCGCCACCTCGTCGCGTTCGCCGTGCGGGTCCGGGACTTCGGTTACCTGGCCCGGGACCTGACGCCGCCGGAGGAGGAGTTCCGTTTCGAGCTGACCGCCCCGTCCGGTGCCCGGTGGGACTTCGGGCCCCTCGACGCCGAGCAGCGGATCACCGGTCCGGCGCACGACTTCTGCCTGCTGGTCACCAGGCGTCGGCACCGCGACGACCTCCGGCTCACCGCCTCCGGCGCGCTGGCCGACCACTGGCTCGACATCGCGCAGGCGTACCGGGGGCCGGCCGGCGCCGGCCGTGCCCCGGGCCAGTTCGCCATGGCCGGTCGCTGACAGCTTCCTGTCGCGGCAGCTCCCGCGGCCCGACCGTCCCGCCCGCGCGGCGGGCGCGGCGGGGCCGGGGGAGCTGCCCGCATCCGACTCGGCGGCGGTGGGTGCGGGCCCACCGCCGCCGAGTCGCGTCGCCGGCCGGTCGGTCCGGCGGGCCGCGCCGGACCGGCCCGGCGGGCCGCGCCGGACCGGCCGCCGCCTCCGTCGTCTACCGGCCCAGCACCCGGTACCTGGCCTCGGAGCGGTCCCGCAGCGGCTCCCACCACCAACGGTTGTCCCGGTACCAGTCGATGGTGGCCGTCAGCCCCGCCCGCAGGTCCGAGTAGTTCGGCCGCCAGCCCAGCTCGTCGCGCAGCTTCGACGAGTCGTTGGCGTAGCGCAGGTCGTGGCCGGGCCGGTCGGGCACGTGGTCGTAGCCGCCACGGTCACCCATCAGCTCCAACACCAGCTCGACGATCTCGCGGTTGCTCCGCTCGTCGCCGGAGCCGATCAGGTAGGTCTCGCCGAGCCGGCCGCCGGCCAGGACCAGGTGCACCGCGGCGTTGTGGTCGTCCACGTGGGTCCACTCCCGCACGTTCTGCCCGGTGCCGTACAGCTTCGGCCGGTCGCCGGCCAGCAGCGCGGTGACCTGGCGCGGGACGAACTTCTCGACGTGCTGGTACGGGCCGTAGTTGTTCGCGCAGTTGGACAGGGTCGCCGCGACCCCGAAGGACCGCACCCAGGCCCGCACCAGCAGGTCGGAGCTGGCCTTGCTCGCCGCGTACGGGCTGGAGGGCTGGTACGGGGTCTCCTCGGTGAACCGGTCCGGCGAGTCCAGCGGCAGGTCGCCGAAGACCTCGTCGGTGGAGATGTGGTGCAGTCGCCGGTCGTGCCGCCGCACCGCCTCCAGCAGCGTGTACGTGCCGAGGATGTTCGTCCGCACGAACGGCTCCGCGTCGTGCAGCGAGTTGTCCACGTGCGACTCGGCGGCGAAGTGCACGACCACGTCGCAGGCGGCGACCAGCCGGTCGACCAGGTCCGCGTCGCAGACGTCGCCCTCGACGAACCGGATCTGTCCGGCCACCGACCGCAGGTTGTCCCGGTTGCCGGCGTAGGTGAGCGCGTCGAGCACGCACACGTCGTACTCGGGGTGGTTTCGCAGCGTGTAATGAACGAAATTCGCGCCGATGAAGCCGGCACCGCCGGTGACGAGCATTCTGGTCATGGTCTCGAATCGTAGGGCGAATACCCGCCAGCGGCATTCGAAGAATTGCGGAAATGTCGACGGTCGGCCGTTTCGAAAGGAGAACGGTTCGCGCGTCCGGCCGAGACCGCACGACGGGAGAAGGCCCCGGCCGCCGGTGACTGGCACAGTGGTCCCCAACTTTGTCCCGCCGCGGGCCGGATCACCAATTCGGCCGGGCGTACCCATCCGTCACACGGGAGGTCGCGTGAAGAAGGTCGCATTGGCAGTGATGGTCACGATGCTCGGTGGTCTGTTGGTGGCGCCCGCGCAGGCGAGCCCCCCGGAGGCCGACCGGGAGCGCAGGCGTCCCAGCTGCGCGAGCCGTTTCGACCACACCGTACGGCAGCGCGACGCGGCGTTCGCCGCCCGCGACGTCGACCGGCTCATGACGTTCTACCGGCCGGACGCCGTGGAGATCGACCCGAGCGGCGCCCACCACCCCGATCGGGCGGCGATCACCGCGCACCTGACCAACCTGTTCACGCTCACGTTCGAGTCCACCTTCGTGGAGCGCCAGCGCGTCGTCGACGGCTGCGACACCGCGCTGCTCGTCCTCGACTCCCGGTTCCGCATCCCGGAGTTCGGCGTCGACCAGCACTTCGTCACCGCGCAGACCTTCACCTACGAGCGCGGCGAGTGGAAGCTGCTGCTGGCGGCGAACACCATGCTGCCGGCCTGACCGGCAGTCCTTCGGCCGGGCGTCGGGGCGTTGCCCCGGCGCCCGGCCGCGTCGCGGCGGGGGGGGGGGGGGGGGGCCCCCCCCCCCCCCCCCCCCCGGACCCCCCCCCCCCCCCCCCGGGGGGCCCCCCCCCCCCCCGGGGGGCGGGGGGGCGAGGACCACAGAG
>NZ_JBFABA010000028.1:0-67722 GCF_040640115.1 Micromonospora sp. NPDC023644
GCCAGACGGGACGCCAGCTACGACATCGTGGTCGCCGACGTCTTCGCCGGTGCCCGCACGCCGGCCCACCTGACCTCGGTGGAGTACGCCGCCGGGCGCGGGTCAGCTGAGCCGGGCGCGGGTCAGCCGGCCGGGCGCCAGGGCGCGCGTTGGCCGTGCAGCCACCAGTGCAGGGTCCGGGTGATCCGGGGCAGCACCAGGTAGGTCATCAGCGGGGTCAGCGTGAGGGTCATCATCAGCACCCGGGCGGCCAGCGGCACGTCGGGGAGGTACCGGCTGGTGAGCAGTGTCGCGGTCAGGCTGAGCGGGAAGAACGCCAGCCAGATGGTGACCGCCTGCTTCCAGCGCGGTGGGGACGGCGGCGGCACCGTCGGCTCGGCGCCGACCGGCACGGTCTCCACCGCGTGCTCCCGCTGCGGGTCGAACCAGCCCTCGATGCCGGTCCGCCGCTCGACCCGGGTGTGCTCGACGATGCCCTGCGCGGAGGAGAGCCACCAGTGCCGCTGCGGGGACTCCTCCCAGCGGCGCAGCGTCTCGGGGTCGGCGAAGCGGTAGATGACGTGCCACTCGCCGGAGCCGGGCGCGCTGCGCACCCAGCCGGACCCGAGGAACCCCGGGAACGCCTCGGCCAGCGCGGTGCCGGCCCGCATCCAGGCCACCATCTCGCTGGTCCGGGCGGGGTCGGTGCGCCGGGCGACGGCGACGGTCACCGGCAGCGCGTGGGTCATCGTCATACCGGCCATCTTCTCCGGCCGGAGCCCGTTCGACAGGCTCACGGGCCGCCGGTGTAACGCACCCCACCGGCGGGGTGACGCGGCCCACCGGCAGGGCGACCCGCCGCCAGGACGACGCGGCCGGGCGGTCGGCGTGACGCGGCCCGCCGGCCCCTGGCGCCGGGAACTTGTCGGAGGTCGGTGGTCGACTGGGCCCATGAGTGCAGACGACATCCTCGTGCTCGGCGCCACCGGCTCGACCGGCCGGCGGGTGGCGCACCGGCTGTCGGACGCGGGCCTGCCGGTCCGGGCCGCGTCGCGTCGTGGCGCCGTCCGCTTCGACTGGGCCGCGCCGGCGACCTGGGAGCCGGCCGTGGCCGGCGCGTCCCGCCTCTACCTGATGGCCCCGCACGACGTGCCGGTGGATCCGGCGTTCGTCCGGCTGGCCGTCGAGCGTGGCGTGCGGCGCGTCGTGCTGCTGTCCAGCCGGGCGATGCGTGACGAGCGGCTGCTGGCCGCCGAGAAGCTGGTGCGCGACTGCGGCGTCGAGTGGACGATCCTGCGGCCGGACTGGTTCAACCAGAACTTCGACGAGGGCTTCTTCCGCGACGCCGTGCTCGCCGGCACCGTGGCCGTGCCCGTGGGCGACGCCCGCCAGGGCTTCGTCGACGCCGACGACATCGCGGCGGTGGCCGTGGCGGCGCTCACCGGCGAGGGTCACCACGGCCGGGTCCACGAGATCACCGGCCCCCGCGCGCTCTCCTTCGGCGAGGCGGCCGACGTCATCGCCCGGGCCGCCGGGCGCCCGGTCCGCCATCTCGGCGCCGCCGAGGACTACCGGGCCGCGATGACCCCGCTGGGCCTGCCGCCCGCGCAGATCGAGGCGGAGATCGCCGCCTTCGCCGCGCTGCGGGAGCTCGGCGACGCCGAGCCGACCGACACCGTCCGGCAGGTCACGGGGCGGGCGCCGAAGGACTTCACGGCCTACGCCGCCGACGCGGCCGCCCGGGGCGCCTGGCGCACCGACGGGGCTTCCGGGTCAGCCGACCGGCCGGGGCGGGTTAAGCGGGGCGATCGGGGGTAGGTCCGTGCAATGACGAGATCGCAGCCCCGGCGCGCCCGTGGCACGGTCGGCCACGCCTACAGCGCGCTCAACCTGCGGCTCCTGCTCGCCGGGTTCGGGCTGGTGACCATGACCGTCTTCGCGGTGCTGGCGTTCAACGCCGACCTGGTGTGGCTGGGGGTCCTCTGCGTGGTCTTCGCGGTGGTGGCCGTGGTCGATCTGATCATCATCCAGCGCCGCCGTGCCGCCCGCCGCCGGGAGGAGCCGGGCGCCCGCCACTCACTCTTCGAGTGACAGGAGTACGAGATGCCCATCGCGACCACCAACCCCGCCACCGGACAGACGCTCAAGACCTACGACCCGATGTCGGCGGAGCAGATCGACGCCGCAATCGAGCGGGCCGACCTGGCGTACCGACAGCTGCGCGGCACCACCGTCGAGCAGCGTGGGCGCTGGCTGAACGCGGCGGCCGACCTGCTGGAGGCCGAGCGCGACGAGATCGCCCGGCTGATGACCACCGAGATGGGCAAGACGTACGCCTCCGCCAGGGCCGAGGTCACCAAGTGCGCCGCCGCCTGCCGCTTCTACGCGGCGAAGGCGGCCGACTTCCTCGCCGACGAGCCCGCCGACGCGGGGGCCGTCAAGGCCACCCGGGCCTTCGTCCGCTACCAGCCGATCGGGCCGGTGCTCGCGGTGATGCCGTGGAACTTCCCGCTGTGGCAGGTGCTGCGCTTCGCCGCGCCGGCCCTGATGGCCGGCAACACCGGCCTGCTCAAGCACGCCTCCAACGTGCCGCAGACCGCGCTGCTGCTGGAGGACCTGTTCCGCCGCGCCGGTTTCCCGGAGGGGGCGTTCACCACCCTGCTGGTCGGCTCGGCCGAGGTCGACCGGGTGCTCAGCGATCCCCGGGTGCGCGCGGCGACGCTGACCGGCAGCGAGGGCGCGGGGCGGTCGATCGCCCAGATCGCCGGCCGGGAGCTGAAGAAGACCGTGCTGGAGCTCGGCGGCAGCGACCCGTTCGTGGTGATGCCGTCGGCGGACGTGGAGCGGGCCGCCGAGGTCGCGACCACCGCCCGCTGCCAGAACAACGGCCAGTCCTGCATCGCGGCCAAGCGGTTCATCGTGCACGCCGACGTCTTCGACGCCTTCGCCGAGAGGTTCGCCGCGAACATGTCGGCCCTGCGGGTCGGCGACCCGATGGACCCCGACACCGACGTCGGCCCGCTGGCCAGCGAGGGCGGCCGCGACGAGATCCACGCCCAGGTGCGGGACGCGGTCGACAAGGGCGCCACCGTGCTCTGCGGCGGCGAGCCGCCCGCCGGCCCCGGCTGGTTCTACCCGCCGACCGTGGTCACCGACCTGAGGCCGGAGATGCGGATGTGGTCCGAGGAGGTCTTCGGGCCCGTCGCGGGCCTCTACCGGGTGTCGTCGTACGACGAGGCGATCGAGGTGGCCAACGGCACCTCCTTCGGCCTGGGTGCCAACGCCTGGACCCGCGACCCGCAGGAGCAGGAACGCTTCGCCACCGACCTCGACGCCGGGAACGTCTTCGTCAACGGGATGACCACGTCCTACCCGGAACTGCCCTTCGGTGGGGTGAAGAACTCCGGCTACGGCCGCGAGCTCTCCGCGCTCGGCATGCGGGAGTTCTGCAACACCAAGACCGTCTGGGTGGGCGAGGGGGCCGCCTCGACCGGCGCCGGCGCGCACGCGGAATAGCCCACCTCCGGGTTCGTCGGCGTAGCCGGACGCCGTCATGGGTACGAAGTAAGGCCATGACGGTGTTCGGCTTCCACGCGTCCCACGAGCAGATCCATCCCCGCGCCCTGCTGGAGGCGGTGATCCACGCCGAGCGGGCCGGTTTCGACGCCGCCATGTCCTCGGACCACTTCGCGCCCTGGAGCGAGCGGCAGGGCCAGTCCGGCTTCGCCTGGTCCTGGCTGGGGGCCGCGCTCCAGGCCACCGACCTGCCCTTCGGGGTGGTCAACGCCCCCGGGCAGCGCTACCACCCGGCGATCATCGCCCAGGCGATCGGCACCCTCGGTGCGATGTACCCGGGCCGGTTCTGGGCCGCCCTCGGCACCGGCGAGGCGAGCAACGAGCACATCACCGGCGACCCCTGGCCGCGCAAGGACCTCCGCAACGCCCGGCTGCGCGAGTGCGTGGACGTGATCCGTGCGCTGCTGGCCGGCGAGGAGGTCAGCCACGACGGCCTGGTACGGGTGGACCGGGCGAAGCTGTGGACCCACCCGGAGCAGCCGCCGGCGCTGATCGGGGCGGCGGTCAGCGTGGCCACCGCCCGCTGGTGTGCCGAGTGGGCGGACGGGCTGATCACCGTGAACGCACCGACCGCGCACCTGCGGCAGATGATCGACGCGTACCGGGACGCCGGCGGGCGTGGGCCGCTGCACCTGCAGGTGCACGTGAGCTGGGCGCCGGAGCAGGCCGAGGCCGAGCGGCTCGCGTACGACCAGTGGCGCAGCAACGTCTTCGCCCCACCGGTCTGCTGGGACCTGGAGATGCCGGAGCACTTCGACGTGGTCTCGCAGGACGTGCCGATGGAGAAGGTCACCTCGACCGTGAACGTCTCCGCCGACCTCGGCCGGCACGTCGGCTGGCTGGAGGAGTACCTGGAGCTCGGCTTCGACCAGATCGCCCTGCACCACGTCGGGCAGGAGCAGCGGGACTTCATCGACGCGTTCGGCGCCGAGGTGCTGCCGAAGCTGCGCAGCGCCGGCTGAGCGGCGGCGGTGCGGGTCAGGACAGGCGGCGGACGAGCACCTGCCCGGGCCACGGGTCGCGGCCCGGGCGCTCGACCGTGAACGGGTCGGTGGCGGTGAAGCCCTGTCGCTCGTACCACCGGACCAGCGCGCCGTCGTCGCCCGCGTAGCAGTCCACCCGTAGCAGGCCGAGCCCGCGCTCCCGGGCCAGCTGCGCGGCGTGCGCCAGCAGCCGGCCGCCGATGCCCGATCCGGCGTGCGCCCGGTCGGTGACCAGGAGGTTCACGTACAGCTCGGGCTCGGTGGCGGGTGGCACGTACTCCGTGGCCGCCCCCACCACCAGCGCGCCGACCGGCCGCTCGGCGAGCGTCGCCAGCCACAGCCCGCCGCCGGCCGCCCAGGCCTCGGCCTGCGCGATCCGTCGCGGGTCGGTCGAGGCGGGTTCGGTGCCCCACTGGCCGGTGCGACCCCGCGCCACCAGCCAGGCGGTGGCGTCGTCGAGCAGCCGCAGCACGGCGGGCGCGTCCGTCAACCCACCGGGACGCAGGCCCGGGCTCCGCTGATCGCTCATGACGGCCATGCTCCTACACCCGTCCCCGCCCCGCCCGCCCCCACCGCGTCGATCATGCAGTTGTGGTGCCCCGCAAAAGGTGCGATCCGGGGCGTGTCGCCCACCACAACTGCATGATCGACCGCGCTGGGAGGCGGGGCGGGGCAGGGCGGGGTGGGGTTACGGGTCAGGGGGTGGGGGTGAGGGTGGTCAGGCGCTCCGTGGCCAGGCAGGACGTCAGGCAGCGTTCCTTGCCGTCGCTGGTCATCCTGGCGGTCCAGTCCGTGAAGCCGCCGTCGCCGAGCTCTACCTCGTCCGCGTCCCGCCCGGCGGTGATCCGCAGCGCCGCGTCGACGTAGTAGCCCCGGCCGCGCCGGCGCTCCGGCTCGTCCACCAGCAGTGGGCCCGACGGGCCGAGCGCCGGCCGGACGGTGTCGGCGATCCGCTCCGCGACGACGGGGCTGTCGAGCACGGTCAGGCGCACCCGCGCCCCCGCCGACCGCGGCAGCAGGGTGGCGAGCACCGCGCGCCAGTACGCCAGGTGCAGGGTGAGCAGTCGCGCCTCGGTGCGCCCAGAGCCGCCGTCGCGGGCACTGGAGACCAGCGTGAAGAGCCGGAAGTGCGCCGACGAGCCCGGCCCGAAGTCCTGCGCCCGCAGCACCCGGTGGCAGGCGGCCAGGTGCACCGCGCCGTCGGTCGGCTGCTCGCGGCGGCGTACCGCGGCCTCGACCGCGAGGGCGTTGGTGGGGTCGCTGAGCACCTCGGTGGCGCGCAGGGTGGTGACGATCCGGTTCTGGCTGACCGGCGCGACCGCCGAGCAGGTGCCGAGTGGGGCGACGGGGGAGAGGTCGACGCCGGTGAACTCGGCGGGCAGCAGCTGCCACAGGCGGGCCTCGACCTGGGACAGCACCCGCGGGTCGGCCGCCGCCGGTCGGGTGAAGCGGTCCGTGCGCCAGCGGCGGACCAGGTCCACCGGACGCACCGCCGCCGCCCGGTCGCGCGCCACCGTCAGCAGCAGCGTGCGCAGGTCCGCCGGGGCCAGGCCGGCCAGGGCGGCGCGGGTGCCGTCCGGCAGCCGCTCCCACACCCGCCGCTCCGCGTCGTCCATGCCGGCCACCCTGTCGTACGCCCCGCGCGCTGGTCCAGCGATATCGACGGCGTCAGGCCGTGGCATCGGCGAAGGACTCGATCAGATCGAGGTCGGCGGGCTGGAGGCCCTGCCGGAAGCGCGGCGCGATCAGCAGCGCGCGGCCACCCCGGGTCAGCCTGTCGCGTGCCGCCCCGGGTCCCGGGATCGCCTCGTCATCGGTCCAGACCAGGCGCCGCCCCTCGGCGAGCACCCGGGCAGCGGCGGCGCGCTTCAGCGGCCAACAGTCCGCGCCGCGCGGCATCGGGTCGGCGTCGAGCGCGGACACCAGCGGCGGCAGCCGCCACAGCTGTTCCAGCCGGTGCGCGTCCGGGCACCAGGTGCTGCACCAGCGCACCTCGACCGCGCCGCCGAGGTGCAGGCACCGGATCCGGTCGAGCAGAGCGGGCGCCCACCGGATCCGGTACGACACCCGGTCGGTGTCCGACCACACCATGGTGCGGCGCGGCGGTCCACCCCAGCCGGGCCGGTCGGCATTGACGACGCCGTCGACGTCCAGCAGCCACACGGGCCGGTGCACGTCGGGTCGGGGGTGAGCGGGCATGCGCCGTACCGTAGGGCCGCCCCGAGGCCTCCGGCGAGCTCTTTACCCGGTGGGGGTCGGGTGTCCCCGCCGTCCACAACGTGGTGGCCTCCCTGGTGCGGAGGCCACCACGTTGCGGCGGCGGCGCGGCTCACCCCGGCCGGGCGCCGCGCTCAGGAGAGCGTGCAGGCCGCGCCGTTGACGGTGATCAGGCCGGGCGCCGGGTTGGCGCCGCCGCCGGTCACCGCGTTGAAGCCGAAGGTGACCGTGCCGCCCGGGGCGATCCGGGCGTTGTACGACTCGTTCTTCGCGGTGACCGTGGCCCCGGCCTGCGTCGCCTTCGCCAGCCAGGCCTCGCGCACCTTCTGGTCGCCGGTGAAGGCGAAGCGGGCCGTCCAGCCGTCGATGGCGCTGGTGCCGGTGTTGCGGATGGCCACCTGGGCGGTGAACCCGGTGCCGCCCTGCCAGGCGCCGTAGTTGGTGTACGTGGCGGAGCAGGTGGGTGCCGGCACCGCCGCCGAGTCACCCTGGTCGGCCAGGAACGAGGCGATCCAGGCGAGCGCCGAGTTCCAGTTGATGGCCACCTCGTTGGTCGCGTACGAGTTGATGTCGTCGACGTAGCAGAACATCGGCTTGCAGCCGGCGAGCAGCTTGGCGGCGAACGGATCCTGGAGGGCGGCGTTCGGGCCGCCGGCCAGGGAGCCGGCGGGCGGCTTCGGCAGGTCCGGGTCGAGCTGGTGGCCGAAGATCCGGCTGTGCTGGTTCTCGGCCGCGTGCTCGCCCCAGCCGGTCACGTACGAGATGTTCAGCGCGTTGCGGCCGAGGACGTAGTCCATCGCCTGCACCGCGCCGTCCCGGTACTTCGCGTCCCGGGTCAGGTCGAAGGCGGTGGCGAGCACGATCGCGTTGTTGATGACGTTGCTGTTGCCGCCCCAGAAGTAGCTGCCCGCGTCCCCGGGCATCGGCAGCCCGTACGCCTGCCGGCCCGCCTCGGCGAGGTGCGCGTCGGCGGCGGAGGTGACCGAGGCGCGTACGCGGGCCAGGTCGGCGGCCGGCAGCCCGTTCGGCACCGTGGCCAGGTCGAGCCGGCCCAGCGCGGCGACGCCCTGCCAGCCGAAGCCGCGCGGGTCGAACACGTCCCCGGTGTGGTGCGGCGACGCGGTCAGGTCCGCCAGGTACGGCTGTTCCCCGGTGGTCAGGTAGAGCTCGACGGCGGCCCAGTAGAACTCGTCGGTGACGTTCGTGTCGTCGTACGCGCCGCCGCCGGTGCTGTCGGTCGGGCTGGCGTACCGCGTCGGGTTGGCCCTGGCGGCGGCGTAGGCCGTCTTCGCCGCCGTGCCGCAGCGCGTCGCGAAGGCCGCGTCGTAGGGGGCGAACAGCCGCGCGCACTGGGCGGCGACGGCGGCCAGGTTGAGGGTGGCGGCGGTGGACGGCGGGTGCAGTTCGCGCTGCTCGGGGTCGTCGTGCGGGGCGAGCGGCAGCCCGGTCCAGTTCCGGTCGTGGATCTTGTGGTGGGCCATCCCGGCGAGCGGCTTGCCGGCGGGCACCTGCATGCGCAGCAGGAACTCCAGCTCCCAGCGGGCCTCGTCGAGGACGTCCGGCACGCCGTTGCCGCGCTCGGGCACCCGCAGCGTGTTGTCGCCGAGGGCCGCGCCGTGCCCGGCGGTGGCGGCCGTGCGGGTCCGCTCGAAGGTGTTCAGCAGCTGGTAGGTGGCGATGCCGCCGTTGACCACGTACTTGCCGTGGTCGCCGGCGTCGTACCAGCCGCCGCGCACGTCGAGGGAGTAGTCGCAGACGCCCGGCTGGCAGGGCACGGAGGTGTCGCCCTTGTTGGGCGCGACGTCGAGGTGCCCGGCCGGCCGGGCGTACTCGGCGCCGATCAGGTCGCCGTCGATGGCGATGCCGCTGCGCTGGGCGTAGAAGAACTGGAGGGAGTCGGCGCGCAGCCGGTCGTAGAGGGTGCCCGAGATGTCGAAGGGGTGGCTGGTCTCGCCGTCGACGACCAGCGTCAGCCCCGCCCCCGGGGTCCGGTACGACGAGAAGTCGAGCGTCTGCACGTTCTGCCCGGAGGCGGCGTCGACGCCGCGCGGGGTGGTGGTGCCGCTGGCCAGGACCGCGCCGGCGGCGGAGCGGAGCTGCCAGGGCAGGGCCTCGGTCGCCGCGGTCACCACGGTGGCGTTCTTCGGCCCGCCGGGCAGGTAGCCGACCTGGTTGACCCGCACCCGTGGCCCCGTGTCCGGCACGTACGGCTCGGGCGGGTCGCCGCCGCGCAGCGAGACGTCGTCCAGGCAGACGGTCTGTTCGGCCGCGTTGCCGCCGACCTGGAAGATCAGCTGGGCGGCCGGGTTGCCCTCGGCGACCGTGAACGTCTTCTCGGCCCGCTGGGCGGTGCCGCCGGCGGTGGCGTCGACGCTGGCGTACGTGGTGTAGGGGGCGCTGCCCAGTTGCAGGACGGCCTTGACGGCGGTGCCGGGGGTGGCGGAGACGTCGAAGCCGAGGGTGTACTCGGCCCCGGCGACCAGCGGCACGCCGTCCTGGCCGATGCCGGCGTCCCAGGGGTTGGCCAGGCCGCCGGGCACCGTCGTGCAGAGCCGGCCGTCGGTGACCGCGAGCGCGCCGGTGCCGTAGGAGAACCAGGGGGACACGCCGGCGCTGAAGTCGCCGTTGTCGATCTGCTCGGGGGCGTCGGGGGGCGGTTCGGCGTGGGCCGTGCCGGCGGTGGTTCCGGTCAGGGCGAGGGTGGTCGCGGCCGCGAGCAGCGCGAGGCGGCGTCGGGGTGGCGTCACGGGTGTTCCTTCCGGACGACTGCGGGGGGACGGGGGCTGGTGGTGGCAGACTGGGAGCGCTCCCAGATGCGTTGATGGTTCCAGTGCCCCCGGCACCCTGTCAATCGATCCGACTGGATGGATCCGAATCGCCCGGCGGGGCCCGGGACAGTGAGATTCGCCGCGCGACGCGCCGAGGTCTCGATCTCCTAGAGACAACTGAGCCCTTCGCCTGGCAGGCTGCCACCCATGACCCTGAAGCTGCGTTCCGTGGGAACGAGCGACCGTGGGCTGATCCGCAGTGGGAACCAGGACGCACTGCACGCCGGCACCTGGCTCGTCGCCGTCGCCGACGGCATGGGCGGGATGGCGGCCGGCGACCTGGCCAGCGCGATCGCCATCGAGGCGGTCGCTCCGCTCGACGTGGAGACACCGGAGCACGCGCTGGTGGCCGCGCTGCAGAGCGGCATCGAGCTGGCCACCGCGCGGATCCACCAGGCGGTCGCCGAGGATCCGGAGCGGCAGGGCATGGGCACCACCCTGACCGCCCTGCTCTTCGCCCGGACGGGCAGCTGCCTGGCCCTCGCCCACGTCGGCGACTCCCGCGCCTACCTGTTCCGCGAAGGCGTGCTCAAGCAGATCACCCGGGACGACACGTTCGTGCAGATGCTCGTCGACCAGGGGGTGATCACCGCCGACCAGGCCAGCAGCCACCCCCGCCGGGCCGTGGTCACCCAGGCGTTGCAGGGCGAGGAGGTCTCCCCGGCGTACGCGACGATGGTGCCGTGGCCCGGGGACCGCTGGTTGCTGTGCAGCGACGGGCTGTCCAACGTCGTCCGCCCGGACACCCTCGCCGAGGTGCTCGCCGCGCACCCGGACCGCACGGACTGCGCCCGCCGGCTGATCGACCTGGCGCTGCGCGCCGGCGGGCCGGACAACGTCACGGTGGTCGTCGCCGACGTCGTGGAGGAGTGAGCGGGCGGACCGGGCAGTTCGGCGCCGCGAGCCGCACGGCGTCGCCGCCCGCGCGGTGACGGCCTGAGCCCGCTCAGCGTCGGCGCGGGGCGGCGTGCCGGGTGGGCGGGGCCGTGCTCGGGTCCTCCGGCCACGGGTGGCGCGGGTAGCGCCCGCGCAGCTCCCCCCGCACCTGCGGGTAGCCGGTGCGCCAGAAGGAGGCCAGGTCGGCGGTGACCGCCACCGGTCGCCCGGCCGGCGAGAGCAGGTGCAGCAGCACCGGCACCCGGCCGTCGCCGACCCGCGGCGCGTCCCGCCAGCCGAAGGTCTCCTGGAGCTTCACCGCGAGCACCGGCGCCGCCGGGTCGGCGTAGTCGAGCCGGATCCGCGACCCGCTCGGCACGGTGATCCGCTCCGGCGCCACCTCGTCCAGCCGGGCCGCCAGCGCCCACGGCAGCAGGCGGCGCAGCGCCCCGGCCACGTCGACCCGGGCCAGGTCGGCGCGGCGGCGGGCGCGGGCCAGCTCCGGGCCCAGCCAGGCGGGCGCGTCGGCCAGCAGCGCCTCGTCGCCCACGTCGGGCCAGTCGCCGCCGAGCGCGTGCCGGCAGAACGCCAGCCGCTCGCGCAGGGCCCGCGCCGCCGGGGTCCAGGTCAGCAACCCGAGGCCGGTACGCCGCAGGCCGGTCAGCAGCGCCTGCGCCACCTCCGCCGGGTCGGGCCGGGTGATGGGCCGCTCGACCAGCTCGATCGCGCCCAGCCGCACCACCTCCCGGGCCACCACGTCCTCGCCGGCCCAGCCGACCTCCCGCTCGGTGCGCAGCAGCGGCCCGCCCGCCTCCCGGGCGGTCGCCTCGTCGAGCGGGGTGGCCAGCCGCACCCGGGCGGTCGGGGCGCCGGGGGAGCGGTCCGCCACCGCGACGGCCAGCCAGTCGGCGCCCACCAGCCCCGACCCGGGCGCCAGTTCCGCCGCGGTCCCGCCGCTCATCAGGTACGCCGAGCCGCCCGGCCGGCGCACCCGGGCGAGCCGCTCCGGGTGGGCGAGCCCGACCAACAGCCCGGCGGCCAGGTCGTCGGTCAGCCGGCCCCGGCCCGCGTCCCCGGCGGGGGCCGGGTGGCCGTGCCCCAGCGGGTGCACGGCGGGCGGGTCCCCGGCCGGGTGCCGGGTCGGCCGCGTCCGGCCGGTGCCGCCCGCCGTCGCCGCACCGGAGCCGTGGGGCGGGCGCGCCCGGTCGGGCCGATGCGCGGGGGCGTCGGGCAGGGCGGCGCGCAGCCGGCGTACCTCCGCGCGCCAGCGGGCGGTGGCACCCGGGTCCGCGCCCGCGCGGAGCCGGCGCCAGGCGGCGGTCAGGTCGTCGCCCGGCCCGGCAACGGTGTCCTCGGCGAGCACCGCCACGACCTCCGCCGCCCGGTCCACCCCCACCCGGCCGGCCCCGTCGAGCAGCGCCCGGGCCAGGCGGGGATGCGCCCCGACGGCGGCGATAGCCCGGCCCCGGTCGGTGATCCGGCCGTCCGCGTCGAGCGCGCCGAGGGTGGTGAGGGTGTCGCGGGCCACCGCCATCGACGCCGCCGGGGGCGGATCGGGCAGGGCCAGCCCGGTGCCGTCGGGCGACCCCCAGGCGGCCAGCTCCAGGGCGAAGCCGGTCAGGTCGGCGGTGGCGATCTCCGGCTCCGGTTGCGCCGCCAGCCGCTCGTGGATGGCCGCCGACCAGCAGCGGTAGACGTGCCCGGGGGCCTCCCGGCCCGCGCGGCCGGCCCGCTGGGTGGCCGCCGCCCGGGAGACTCCGACGGTGACCAGCGCGCCCAGCCCGCGGGCCAGGTCCATCCGGGCGACCCGGGACAGCCCGGCGTCCACCACCACCCGGACGCCCGGCACGGTCAGGCTGCTCTCCGCCACCGCCGTCGCCAGCACCACCCGCCGCCGGTCGGCCGGGCGCAGCGCCGCGTCCTGGTCGGCGCCGCGCTGCCGGCCGTGCAGCGGCAGGACGGCGACCGCGTCGCGCAGGTCGGCCAGCCGGCCGGCGACGGCGCCGATCTCGCCGGCCCCGGGCAGGAAGACCAGCACGTCCCCGTCGCGCTCGCGCAGCGCCCGGCGCACGGTGGCCGCGACGTGGTCGAGCAGGCCCCGGTCGACCGGGCCGGCCCCGGGCGCGGCCACCGGCCGGGGCGGCGGCGCCCAGATCCGGGTCACCGGGTGCAGGGCCGAGGACGCCCGGACGATCGGCGCGGGAGCCTCCGCGCCGCCGAGCAGCGCGGCGAACCGGTCCGCCTCGGGGGTGGCCGACATCGCCAGCAGCCAGAGGTCGGGGCGCAGCGCGGCCCGGGCCTCCACGGTGAACGCGAGCGCCAGGTCGGCGTCGAGCTGTCGCTCGTGGCACTCGTCGAGCAGCACGGCGCCGGTGCCGGCCAGCTCGGGATCGCGGTGCAGCCGCCGGACCAGCAGCCCGGTGGTGACCACCTCGACGCGGGTTCGCGGCCCGCTGCGGCGCTCGCCGCGCACGGCGTACCCGATCCGCTCGCCGAGCGGCTCGCCGAGCAGCGCGGCCATCCGGCGCGCCGCCGCGCGGGCGGCCACCCGGCGCGGCTGGGCGACCAGCACGCGACCGGCGACCTCGTCGGCCACGGCCAGCGGGGCGAGGGTCGTCTTGCCGGTCCCGGGCGGGGCGACCAGCACCCCGGCGCCGGTTGCGCGCAGCGCGGCGACCAGCTCCGGCAGCACCGGCCGTACGGGCAGGTCGAGGGGCACGTCCGAGAGCACGGCCCAGTCTCGCACCGCCGGGGGAGCGGCTCAGTCGGGGCGTACCCCGTCGACGCCGGTGACGAAGGCGCGCCAGGCCGACGCCGGGAAGGCCAGCACGGGACCGGGCCGGTCCTTGCTGTCCCGGACGGCGACCCGGTCCCCGGCGGCGGCGACCTCCACGCAGTTGCCGTTGCCCACGCTGCGGGTGCTGGTGCGCCACTGGGCCCGGGTCAGGTCGAGCGCGGTCATCGCGGTACCCCCGTCTGTGCCGGCGTGCCGCGTCAGCGGTCACGCAAAGTGACGAGAAGCTTCCGTCAGGCGGGTCAAGGACGCGTCCGGACCGAGTGCCATCCGGCACAGCTCCTCGTGCACAAGGCTATACCCGCGCACCTGGCCGGCCTCCTCCAGAGCCAGTCCCATCGTGAGGTTTTCCAGGTAAACCACGGTCGCGTCGGCGGCATCGGCGAACGTCAGCACGACGTACGGCGCGTTCATCGCCGGGTGCCCGCCGGCCGAGAACGGAAGTACCTGGAGAGTGACGTTCGGTAACTGAGAGACCTTCGCGAGATGGGCCATCTGGTCGGCCATCACGGCGTTGCCGCCGACCGGGCGGCAGAGCACCGCCTCGTTGAGCACCACGGACAACTCGACCGGATTTTCGCGGTGCAGCACGTTCTGCCGGTGCAGCCGCGCGGCGACCTTGCGCTCGATCCCGTCCTCGCCCGCCGTGCGCCGGAAGACCTCCCGCGCGTACGCCTCGGTCTGCAGCAGCCCGGGCACCGCCTCGACCTCGTACGTGCGCAGGGTCGCCGCCTCCGCCTCCAGCCCGACGTAGAACTCGAACCACTCCGGCAGCACGTCGCTGTAGCTCTGCCACCAGCCGCGCTGCTGCGCCCCGCGGGCGATCTCGATCAGCGCCTCGGCGTCGGCCCCGGTCACCTCGTACAGCGCCAGCGCGGCCCGCACGTCGCGCGGCTTGATGCCGATCTGGGCGTTCTCGATGCGGGACAGGTTGCTCTTGGACATGTCCAGTTGCCGGGCGGCGACGTCCAGGGTCATGCCCGCGCGCTCGCGCAACTGGCGGAGTTCCCGGGCGATGCGGCGCCGGCGGACGGTGGGGCTCGCGGTCACCCTCCGAGTCTGTCACGACAAGATCCGCAGGTCGCCCCAGCACGGAGTGCAACTTCCACATACGGGAGTTGCGTTGCAGTCACGGCCGGTGCATCCTTGCCCGGTTGCGATCACTGTGGACAACCCGCGCGGGAGGACCGGTTGCTCATCGCCGACGAGTTCTTCCTGATCACCCACAACGACAGTCGGGGCAAGGCGAAGCTGCACCCGGCGGCGACCGGCCTCGGCCTCGCCGGAGGGCTGCTCGGTGAACTGGTCCTGCGTGGCCACGTCACCGTCTCCGCCGGGCTCGTCACGGTGCTCGACCGTCGCCCGCCGACGGACGCGCTGGCGCACACCGTGCTCGACCAGGTGGTCGGCGAGACGCAGCAGCACCCGGTGCGCACCTGGCTGAGCTTCCTGGCCCAGACCGCCACCACCTCGGTGGGGGAGCGCCTGGTCAGGGCGGGTGTGCTGCGCCGGCAGGAGAGCCGGCGGCTGCTCCGCACCACCGTCAGCTACCTGCCGAACGACCTCAACGCGGTGGCCTGGCCGGCCACCCGGCTGCGCGCCCTGCTCGACCGGCCGGAACCGCCGGGCGTGCCCGACGCGACGCTGCTGGGTCTGGTCGTCGCCGCCGGGCTCAGCCGCGAGGTGCTGTGGAGCGCCGGCCCCCGGGCGCACCACCGGCTGGGCGTGCTCATCCCGGCGCTGCCCGAGCCGCTGCGGGAGCTCGTGGCGCACACCGAGGCCGCGGTCGGCGCCGCCGTGCTGCGCGGCGTCGGCTGACCGGGCCCCCTCCCACCCCTCCCACCCCCTCGATCCGGAGTACGCGCATGTCGACACCCACGCTCGGCCGACCGAGCAACGTCTCCGAGGCCCTGGCCCGCGGCCGGCTCGGCGTCCCGTCGGTGATCTTCTTCGTCCTCTCCGCCGCGGCCCCGCTGACCGTGGTGGCCGGCGTCGTCACCACCGGCTACGGGGTCGTCGGGGTGCTCGGCATCCCGGTGGCCTTCCTGACGGTGGCGGCGGTGCTCGCCCTCTTCTCCATCGGGTACGTGGCGGTGGCCCGGCGGATGACCAACGCCGGCGCGTTCTACGCCTACATCGCCCGGGGGCTGGGCCGCCCGGCGGGCGTCGGCGCCGCCTGGGTGGCGCTGATCGCCTACAACGCCCTCCAGGTGGGGCTCTACGGCACCATCGGCGCCGCCGCGGAACCGGTGCTGGGCCGCCTGTTCGGGGTGGCCCCGGCGTGGTGGCTGGTGGCGCTGGTCGCCTGGGCGACGGTCGGGGTGCTCGGTCTGCTCCGGGTCGACCTGAACGGCCTGGTGCTGGCGGCGCTGCTGGTCGCCGAGATGGTGGTGATCGTCGTCTTCGACCTCGGGCAGCTGACCCATCCGGCCGGCGGGGAGGTCAGCTTCGCCGCCCTGGCACCGGAGAACCTCCTCGTACCCGGCGCCGGCGCGGTGCTGGTGCTGGCCATCCTGGGCTTCGTGGGCTTCGAGTCCGCCGTGGTGTTCAGCGAGGAGAGCAAGGACCCGCGGCGGACGGTGCGGCTGGCCACCTTTCTCTCCATCGCCATCATCGCGGGGATCTACGCGCTGTCCTCGTGGAGCATGACCGTCGCCGTCGGGCCGGACCGGATCGCCGCCGAGGCGGGCGAGCAGAGCATCGGGCTGATCTTCAACCTGGCCGAGGCGCACCTCGGGGGCACCGCCGTCACCATCGGCCAGGCGCTCTTCCTGACCTCGGTGCTCGCCGCGATGATCTCATTCCACAACACCACCGCCCGGTACGCCTTCGCGCTCGGCCGGGAGCGGGTGCTGCCGGCCGTGTTCGGGCAGACCTCGCCGCGCACCGGGTCGCCCCGGGCGGCCTCCCTCGCGCAGAGCGCGCTCGGGCTGGTGGTGATCGTGCTCTACGCGCTCAACGGCTGGGACCCGGTGGTGCAGCTGTTCTACTGGGTCGGCACGGCCGGCGGCTTCGGGGTGCTGCTGCTGATCGCCACCACCTCGGTCGCGGTGATCGCGTTCTTCGCCCGGGGCCGGGTGGACGAGACGCTGTGGCGTGGCGCGGTCGCCCCCGGCCTCGCCGCCATGGCCCTGGCCGTGATCGTCGTGCTGGCGGTGGTCAACTTCGCCGACCTGCTCGGGGTGGCGCCGGACTCGCCCCTGCGCTGGGCGGTCCCGGCGGTCTACCCGGTGGCCGCGCTGCTCGGCCTGCTGTGGGCGCTGGTGCTGCGCGGCAACCGCCCCGACACGTACGCCCGGATCGGTCTGGGCGCGGAGAGCGTGGCGACGACGGTGCCGGCGACCGGGCGTGTGGGCGGGCCCGTCCCGAGCGCGACGGGGGCGCGCCGGTGAGCGGGGTACGCGTCGAGCGGCTCGGGCCGCGGGAGACGTCGTTGGTGGCCGGGCGGATCGCCGAGGCGTTCATGGCCCTCGACGCTCCCCGCTGGCTGGTCCCCGACGCCGGGCGGCGGCAGTCCGTGCTGGCCGGCAACTTCGCGATCCTGGTGGACCACGCGATGCGGCACGGCCTCGTCCACGCGACCGCGGACCGGGCGGGGGTGGCGGTCTGGTTCCCGACGGTGGGCGACCCGGCCCCGCCGCCGGAGGACTACGACGCCCGGCTGGCCGCCGCGTGCGGGGAGTGGACCGACCGGTTCGCGCACCTGGACAAGCTCTTCGAGGCCCACCACCCGCACGCGGACCACCACCACCTGGCGTTCCTCGCCGTCGCACCGGAGCGGCAGGGGCAGGGGTTGGGCAGCGCGCTGCTGCGGCACCACCACGCCGTCCTGGACGCCGAGGGGATGCCCGGTTACCTGGAGGCGGCCAGCGAGACCGGCCGCGACCTGTACGCGCGGCACGGCTACCGCGTCGCCGAGCCGTTCCACCTGCCCGACGGCACGCCGTTCTGGCCGATGTGGCGGGAACCCGCACGCTGAAACGACGCCCCCGGGCCACCCCGCGCGAGGTGGCCCGGGCGCTCGTCCTCCAGTGGTCGACGTCCGCGCCGGACACGGCGATGCTGACGTGCCCGCGCCGGACACGGCGATGCTGACGTGCCCGCGCCGGACACGGCGATGGCCGGGCCCGCCGGCCCGGCCATCGTCCAACGACTCCTAGTACGTGCCGTCGAGTTGCCCCCGCAGCTTGGTCAGCGCGCGGGCCAGCAGCCGGGAGACGTGCATCTGCGAGACGCCGATCTGCTCGGCGATCTGCGACTGCGTCAGGTTGCCGTAGAACCGCAGCGTGAGGATCTTCTGCTCCCGCTCGTCGAGCGTGGCCAGCGCCGGGCCGAGGGCGACCCGCAGCTCGGCCAGCTCGAACTCGCCGTCCTCGCCGCCGAGCATGTCGCCCAGCTCGGTCGCGCGGTCGCCGTCGCCGGTCGGGGTGGAGAGCGAGACCGCGTTGTAGGCGCGGGCGCCCTCCAGGCCCTCCAGCACCTCTTCCTCGGTGAGCTTGAGGTGGGCGGCGATGTCGGCGACCGTCGGCGAACGGCCGAGGGTCTGCAACAGCGAGCTGTTGGCGTCGGAGATGGCCAGCCGCAGCTCCTGCAGCCGGCGCGGGACCCGGATGTCCCAGGTGCGGTCGCGGAAGTGCCGCTTGAGCTCACCGATGATGGTGGGGATCGCGTAGCCGGCGAAGTCGACACCGCGGGACGGGTCGAACTTGTCGATCGCCTTGATCAGGCCGACGGCGGCGGTCTGGGCCAGGTCGTCGGTGGGCTCGCCCCGGCCGCTGTAGCGGTGGGCGAGGTGGTTGGCGAGCGGCAGCCAGGCCTCGATCGCCCGGTCGCGCAGGGCGGCGCGGGACGGGTGGCCGGCCGGCAGCGCGGCCATCGCGTTGAGCAGATCGGCGGCGCTGTCGGTGAGCGCGCGCGGGTCGAGCTTCGGGGTGGCGCTCGGCGCTGTTGTGGTCGCCGGTTCGCTGATCGTTGGCGCGGTCATGGGTGGTCCTCCCTGCACCTCGTCCGCGGATGAAAGACGTGACGCTTACGTTTAAGTTCAGATGTCCGTTCGGAAGTCACCTTAGCCCGATCGGTCTGACGAAATCTAGCCGAAAGTACGATGTACTTAAGTAATTTTCCGCCACGAAGGACGCGAATGGGACTAAGCCGCCTCGGATTGTGAGCCGACTTACCTCGGGCGTACGGCCAGCCGCCCCCACCGGACATCGACGGTGCCGCATCCGAGCAGCCCCGACGGGCCGGCCGAGCGGTTACGGTTCCCCCAATGACCGGCGTCGAATGTCGGCTTTCCGTCGTTGTCCCGTCAACGGGACGGGCCGTAGCGTGCGGATAACATGCCCCGCTCCGGAGGTGCCGTGCTCGACCCCGCCGCCCCCCATCTCGTCGTCGACAGCCGCACGCTCTTCTTCGGCTGGCTGCCGGCGGACCCGGACGCGGTCGCGGCGCTGGTCCCGGCCGGGCTGCGCCCGTCGGCCGACCGGCTGGTCTTCATGAACCAGTACGTGGTCGACGACGAGAGCCAGACCTCCGGCTTCGGCGCGTACTCGCTGACCTACCTCGGGGTGGCGCTGGCCGGGGTGGACGCGCCGGGCGGCACCAACCCCGGCGGCTGGTGGACGCACTACGTGACCAGTAGCGAACGGGTCCGCGCCTACGCCGCCGCGCGGGGCGCGCCCGCCGTCGTCGGCCGCACCCGCATCGAGCGCCGCGACGGGGACATCGTCGCCGAGACGGACATCGACGGCGTGCCGGTGATCCGCGCCCACTGCCAGGTGGGCGAGACGGGCCGGGCGATCAGCAGCGGGCACCACCGCTACTTCACGTCCCGGGACGGGCAGCTGCTCAGCTCCGTCTACCCGTACGTCGCCGAACCGGTCGACCCGTTCGTGATCGAGTCGGTGGAGTTCCTGGAGCCGACGCACCCGATCTACGCGCTCCGCCCGGAGAACCCGCTGACGATCGGCTTCGGCTTCTACTCCCCGCGCGCCTCGTTCGCCTACCCCGGCGGGCTGACGGTCCACGCCGGGGAGGCCGATACCGCCGGGGACGCGCCCACCCGGGCCGACGCCCTCTTCGTGCCCGCCTGAACGCTCACCAGGTGCCGGCCCGACGGGCCCGCAGCGGCCGGCCGTCGGGGTCGTAGACCAGCCGGTACGCCGGCAGCGCCCAGGCCCGCGTGTACCAGGGCAGCCGCTCCGCCCGGTGCGGCCGCAGCCGGCCCGGCGGTCGGGGGCCGTTCTGCCCGCCGTCGTACCACCGTTGCAGCGCGTCGGCGGCGGCGGTGATCGCCGCCACGGCGTCGGCCGGGTCGATCAGGTCGGCGTCCTCGCCGCCGTGGGGGTCGCGGTCCAGGTGTTCGCGCCACAGCCGCAGCCGCAGCTCCCGGGCGAAGACCCGGGCGCCGTCGCCGAGGCCCGCCGGGTCGGTCGGCGCCCGCTCGTCGCGGGTGTCGTCCAGCACCGCGCAGGACAGCTCGCTGTCGTGCGTCCAGGACCGGCGGTTGAAGTTGTCGCTGCCCACGCTGGCCCACACGTCGTCGACCACGCAGACCTTGGCGTGCACGTACACCGGGGTGCCGGCGTGGTTCTCCACGTCGAGCACGTGCACCCGCTCCGGGGCCGCCCGCTCGCAGAGCGACAGCGCCTGCTCGCGGCCGACCGTGTTCGGCGGCAGCGCCAGCCGGCCGTCCACGTCCGGATAGCGGGGGACCACGGCGACCAGGTGCAGGTCGGGGTTGTCCCGCAGCGCCCGCGCGAACAGGTCGGCCACCTCCGTGGACCAGAGGTACTGGTCCTCCAGGTAGATCAGCCGCCGGGCCCGCCGCACCGCCTTGGTGTAGCCGCGGGCCACCGTGCGCTCGCCGTCGGGGGCGAAGGAGTAGCGGGGCCGGACCGCCGGGTAGGTGCGCAGCACCTGGACGTGGTGCGGGCCGCAGGGCGGCGGGTCGGCGGGCTGCGGCGGCAGCGGGTCGGGCCGCAGGTCCGCGTGGCGCAGCCGGTCCCGGAGGTACGCGAGGGGGTTCTCCGAGTCCAGCGGCATCGGGTCGCTCCACCGCTCCCGGAAGGTGGTGTCCAGCGCGCCCACCACCGGCCCCCGTACCGCCAGCTGCACGTCGTGCCAGGGCGGGTGGTCCCCGTAGCGGGTGGACATCTGCACCGCCTGCGGGTCGCCCCGGTGCGCGGCGTCGTCGCGCCGGCTGTGGCACAGGTCGATCCCGCCGGCGAAGGCGACGTCCCGTTCCGGCGCCCGGAGGTGGCGCAGCACCACCAGCTTCTGGTGGTGCGAGCCGCCCCGGCGGACCCGCTGGTCGAGCAGCACCTCGCCGCCGGCGGCGGAGACCGTCTCGCTCAGGTTGCGGTTCTCCGCCTCGCTGTAGGCCAGCAGGTCGAGGTGGGAGCGCCAGATCAGGCCCTTGACCACCACGCCCCGCTGCGCGGCGCGCGCGAAGACCTGCGCCACGGTCGGCCCGTCCGGCCGCAACCGCTGGTCCGGGTCGCCCCGCCAGTCGGTGAAGAAGAGGTGGTCGCCGGCCTCCAGGGCCTCCACCTCGTCCACCAGCCGGTCGAAGTACGCGGCACCGTGAATTAACGGCTCGGCAAGGTTTCCGCTGGTCCAAACGGGTAACTCTGACACCGGGTTGGCGCGTTCGGCTGCGCTCAGGAACCAGTTGCGTGGTGCCACCGTTCCAGCCCCCCGAGGTCGACAACGTCCTCACGGTAGGACCCACGTCGCGGGTCCGCATCCCGACCGGCACCCCGGTGACCCGGTCGGACGACCCCCGACACCCGCCCGATCACGACGCGAACACCGAGGAGGCAACACCATGCCCGGCGAGAAGACGAACTCCGTGACCGAGTACCGCGAGCAGGCGGTCGAAAGTGAGCGGGGTGCGCTGGTGACGGTGTTGCTCATGGTGATCCTGGGCGTGGCGGGCATCTTCGCCGTCTCCTGACGCCGCATCCCGACGCGCCGGTGGGCGCCGCCGGCAGTGCCGGGGCGCCCACCGTCCGCGCGTGGGCTCAGGGCCTGGGGGCCTGGCCGTCGGTGTGCGGCAGCCGCTCGGCGGGCACGACACCGAGCCGGCCGGCCTTGAAGTCCTCGAACGCCTGGAGCAGCTCGTCGCGGGTGTTCATGACGAACGGGCCGTAGTGCGCCACCGGCTCCCGGATCGGCTCGCCGCCCATGATGTAGAGGTCCAGCGCCGGGGTGTGGCCGTCCTGGCTCGCGTCCGCGGCGAAGGTCAGCGCGTCGCCCGGGCCGTGCACGGCGAGCTGACCGGTGTGCACCGGCCGCCCGTCGGTGCCCACCGTGCCCCGCCCACCCAGCACGTAGACCAGGGCGTTGAAGTCCGGCCGCCACGGCAGGTCGACGCGGGCGCCCGGCTGCACGGTCACGTGGGTGATGGTGATCGGGGTGTGGGTGGAGCCCGGCCCCCGGTGCCCGGCGATCTCGCCAGCGATCACCCGGATCAGGGCGCCGCCGTCGGGCGTGGTCAGCAGGGCCGCCTCCCGGCCGCGGATGTCCTGGTAGCGGGGCGGGTTCATCTTCGCCGCCCGGGGCAGGTTGACCCAGAGCTGGGTGCCGTGGAACAGCCCGCCACTCACGACGAGGTGCTCCGGCGGCGCCTCGATGTGCAGCAGGCCGCTCGCGGCCGTCATCCACTGGGTGTCGCCGTTGGTGATCGTGCCGCCGCCGCCCTGCGAGTCCTGGTGGTCCATGATCCCGTCGATCATGTACGTCACCGTCTCGAAGCCGCGGTGTGGGTGCCAGGCCGTGCCCCTCGGCTCGCCCGGGGCGTAGTCCACCTCGCCCATCTGGTCCAGGTGGATGAACGGGTCCAGCTCGGTCACCGGCACGCCGGCGAACGCCCGGCGGACCGGGAAGCCCTCGCCCTCGTAGCCGCTGGGCGCGGTGGTCAGGCGGCGGACCGGGCGGAACGCGGTGGACTCGTCGAGCCGGGGCAGGCGGGGCAGGACGAGCACGTTGTCGACGGTGATGGCGGGCATCGGGGTACTCCTCAGTTGTGGGGGTGGGCGGTCGACGCGTCGCGGTCCGCGCGCAGGCGCCGGCCGAGCCGCTCGAAGATCCGGGTGAGGCAGGCGACCTCGGCGTCGTCGAGGTCGTCCATCAGGTGGGCGCGCACCGAACGCAGATGGTGGGGGGCGGCCTCGCGCAGGGCCAGCAGCCCGGCGGCGGTGAGCACGGCCTCGCTGCCGCGGCGGTCGTCCGGACAGGACTCCCGGGCCACCAGGCCGCGCCGCTGCATCGTGGTGATCTGGTACGTCAGCCGGCTCGGCGAGAAGACCAGGCGGCTCGCCAGCTCGCCCATCCGCAGCCGCTGGCCCGGCGCCTCGGAGAGCAGGACGAGCACGTGGTAGTCGGCGAAGGTGAGCGCGCTGTCGGCGCGCAGGTCGTCCTCGAGCCGCGTGTAGAGCCGCTGGCTCGCCTCAATGTAGGCGCGCCAGGCGGCGAGGCGGGCACTGTCCAGGCTCTCGGTCACGCCACGACAGTAGCACTCCTTCAAAATTTAACAACTGCCCCGTGAGCGCGGTCACCCGCGCCCGCGAGGCAGTCGTACAGCTTTGAATGACGCCCGTGGGCGCGACCGCCCGCCGTCGACGGCCGACCCGCCGTCGATGGTCGACCCGCCGGCGCGGACACCCGCCGCTTGCCGGCCGGCTGCCGGCCGACGGGGTCCGGGCGGATCCGGCCGGCGGGCGCCCCGGCGGGCCCTCAGCGGGCGGCCGGCGAGGCCGTCATGTGCATCCGGCCGAGCAGCTGACGGGCCTGCTCGGCGAACTGCGCGTCGACGATCACCGCGTACTGGCCCGCGCGCAGTGAGCTGGCCGAGGTGAAGTCGCGCCGGCCGCCGGTCATCGCGTGCGCGACCGCGCCGAACACCGCCCCCCAGATCGCGCCGACGAGCAGCCCGACCAGGATCACCGCGATCCAGTTGCCGGCGGTGAAGATGCCGAACAGCAGCCCGATGAAGAGTCCGAACCAGGCGCCCGTGCCGGCGCCCGCCAGGGCCGCCCGCCCGGTCGTCATCCGCCCGAGCACGGTCTCCACCAGCGTGAGGTTCGTGCCGACGATGGCGCTGTGCTCGACCGGGAACCGGTTGTCGGCCAGGTGGTCGACGACCCGCTGGGCGGACGGATAGTCCGGGTACGACCCGATCGTCACGGTGGGCGGACCGGTCTCCGGGCCGTGCCCGTCGTGGCCGGGGGCGGTCGGCCGGCCGGCGGGACCGGACGGCAGGGTGTCGCCGCCCGGCATCCCGGGCCGCCATGCCGAGGTGGGACTCGACGGTGTGGTCATGAGTTCCTCCTTCGTCAACCCCCCGCGTTCCCGTCGCCGTCGCCCGATAACGCCACCCCCGCGGGCGAACACCCCTCCCTTCCCTCCCCCTCCCCACCCCCACCACGGCCGATCATGCAGTTGTGGTGGTCCGCATAAGCCGCTCATGCGGTCACACCGGGCACCACAACTGCATGATCGACGCGTCGGGGGCGGGGGGCGGGGGAGGCGCGGGGGGTCAGGAGCAGGCGGTGGCGTTGAGGGTGAAGGCGGTCGGGGTGGGCAGGGGGCCGCCCGGCCAGGTGCCCTGGAAGCCGAGCGAGACCGTGCCGCCCGTGGGCAGGCTGGCGTTCCACGTGGCGTTGCGGACCGTGATCCGGTCGCCGGACTGGGTCCAGTCGCCGTTCCAGCCGTTGGTGAGCCGGACACCGGCGCCGGGGGCGAACGTGATGGTCCAGCCGGTGAGCGCGGCGCCGTGGTTGGTCACCCGCAGTTCGGCGGTGAAGCCGCCGGACCACGAGTTCGGGGTGTACGACACCGCGCAGCCGCCGGTCGGCGGGGGAGTGGTGGCCGGGGGTGTCGTGGGCGGGGCGGTGGTCGGCGGCGCCGTGGTCGGCGGGGCCGTCGTGGGCGGGGCGGTGGTCGGCGGCGCGGTGGTGGGCGCCGGGCCGGCGGCCAGGGCCAGGTCGTACGCCCGCTGCGGCACGAACTGGCCGGCCGGCGCGATGCAGCCGTCGGCCTCGCCGGGCAGCTTCACCCAGAGGTACGCGTCGATCGCCGGGTCGCCGGTGGCGGTGGTGCTCGGGGTGCCGATGGCGCGCCCGGCGGGGTCGCACCACTCGGAGCCGGCCGGCCCGTTGCCGTTGCGGCTGGTGTCGACGACCGCCTTGAGCCGGGACACCCCGGTCGCCGCGATCACGGCCTTGGCGTAGGCGACCTCGTCGGCGGTGCGCCGGTAGTTGGAGACGTTGAGCGAGATGCCGTCGGCGCTGTTGGCGATGTCCGCGCCGAGCAGCCGGGAGGCGGCCTCGGCGGGGGAGAGCCACGCGGAGTGCCCGGTGTCGAAGTAGACCTTCGCGGCGGCCGAGCCCGCCTTCAGCTTCTTGCCGGCGTACGCCATGGAGGCCTTCGTCTCGGCCTGCTGGGCGGCGTTCTGGCAGCTGGTCATCAGCGGCAGCACGTCCGGTTCCAGGACGATGGTCGCGGGCCGCCCGGCCAGGCCGGCCGCGACCTGGTCGACCCACTGCCGGTAGGTGGCGTGGTCGGGCGCGCCGCCGCCGCTCGCCCCGCTGCAGTCGCGGTTCGGGATGTTGTAGACGACCAGGATCGGCACCTTGCCGGCGGCCGCCGCCGCGCCGACGAGGGCGTCGACCTCGGACCGTACCGTCGAGGTGTTGGTCCGGGTGAACCAGCGGCCCTGGGGGACGCGCGCGATGCGCTCGGAGATGACGGCGGCCCGGGGGTCGCCGGGGTTGGCGGCGACCCACGCCGCGGCGGCCGTGGCCGGGTCGACGTAGAACGCCGAGTCGGCGGCGACGGCGGCGGGAGCTCGGACGATGCCGACGGCGACGGTGGCGGCGACGGTGAGCGCCGCTGCGGCGGCGCCCGCCGCGGCGAGTGCGGGTCTGCTTCTCACGGGATCTCCCATTCATCGAGGAGCGCCGCTGGAAGCGCTCCCATGCGCCGTCAAACTACGTGCTGACGGCGACGATGTGAAGGGCCCCCGTCGCGACCCGCGACTTTCCGGCCCGGCGCGCCGGCCGCGGGGCGCGGTCTGCGGTCTGCGGGGAGAATGGCGGGATGCGCCTGGTGATCACCGCCGACACCCACGTGCCGAAGCGGGCCAGGGACCTGCCGGAGCCGCTCTGGGCGGCGGTCGACGCCGCCGACGTCGTGCTGCACGCGGGGGACTGGGTCGACGAGGCGTTGCTGGACGCCCTGGCCGCCCGGGCCCGCCGCCTCGTCGGGGTGTACGGCAACAACGACGGGCCGGCGCTGCGCGCCCGGCTGCCGGAGGTCGCCCGCGTGGAACTCGACGGGCTGCGGGTCGCCGTCGTGCACGAGACCGGCCCGAAGGCCGGGCGGGAGAGCCGCTGTGCGGCCCGCTTCCCCGACGCCGACGTGCTGGTCTTCGGCCACTCGCACATCCCCTGGGACACCGTCGCCCCGGGCGGCCTGCGGCTGCTCAACCCGGGCTCGCCCACCGACCGCCGGGCCCAGCCGCACGCCACGTACCTGACGGCGCGGGTGGCGGCGGGGCGGCTCGACGAGGTCGAGCTGCACCGCCTGCCGCCGCGCCGCCCGACCGGTCACTGACCGCGGCCGGTCTCCTCCTGGAGCTGGTCGATCCGCTTCGAGGCCTCCGCCTTGGTCAGGCCCTCCGGCGGCTCCTCGCCGGCCTCCCGGGCCAGGGTCGCCAGGTAGGACTCCTGGGCGGCGGTCGGCGGCTCCTCGCCGGTGACCCACTCGTCCGGGTCCTTGATGGCGCCCTGCGGGTTGGCCTGGCTGCTGGTGCGGTCCGTCATGGTCTCCACCTTCCTTCGAACAGACGTGCCAATACCCCGCCCGGCGCCGATCCATGCGCCTCTCCGGCGCGTCGTGCGCGCCGCGCGCGTCTGCGCCGTCCGGGCGACGCGGGCGCGCATACGATCACCGGGTGAGTGCGCAGGAGCGGGCGGGTGTGGTGGTGGTCGGCGCGGGCATCGCCGGGGTGGCGTGCGCGACGGAACTGGCCCGCGCCGGCATCCCGGTGGAGATCCGGGAGCGCGCCTGGGTGCCCGGCGGCCGGATGGCCAGCCGCCGCTTCGACGGCCGGCCGGCCGACACCGGCGCCGCGTACTTCACGGTCAGCGATCCCGACTTCGCCGAGGTCGCCGAGGGGTGGCGGTCGGCCGGCCTGGCCCGCGAGTGGACCGACACCTTCGTCGCGTACGGCGCCGACGGCCGGCGCGCGGTGCCCGGCCCGATGCGCTGGGCGGCGCCCCGGGGGCTGCGGTCGCTGGTGGAGCACCTGGCCCGGGAGCTGCCGGTGACCGTGGACCGGCTCGTGCTCGGCGTCGAGCCGGGGCCCGTGGTGGACGGGCGCCCCTGCGAGGCGGTGGCGCTCGCCATGCCGGGGCCGCAGGCGGCCCTGCTGCTCGACCCGGCCCTGGCCGCCGCCACCCGGGCCACGCAGGCCCAACGCTGGTCGCCGTCCCTGGCCGGGGTGCTGCGCTTCCCGGCCCGCCGGTGGGCCACCTTCCGGGGCGCGTTCGTCAACGACCATCCGCTGCTGAACCTCGTCTGCGACGACGGCGACCGCCGCGGCGACGACGCGCCGGTGCTGGTCGCCCACACCACGCCCGAGTTCGCCGCCGGCCACCTGGCCCAGCCCACCGGCGCCGGTCCGGCGATCGAGGAGGCCGTCCGGGACCTGCTGGGGCTGCCCGAGCCGGCGGAACACGTGCACGTGCACCGCTGGACCTACGCGAAGCCGACCGCCGGCCCGGACGGGACGTACCACCTCGACGCCGACGGTGTCGGGCTGGCCGGCGACGCCTTCGGCAAGCCCCGGGTGCAGAGCGCCTGGCGCTCCGGCCGCGACCTCGGCCGTGCCCTCGTCACCCGCCTCGACCGGGGGTGAGAAAGGGCCGGGCGGTCAGCCCCCGGCGGTGACCGGCTCGCCGGCGCGGCGGCGTTCGGACGGGTCGGAGGTGCGTTCCCCCGCCCGGTCCAGCAACTGCATCACCGGGGTCGCCGCGATGCCGTGCACCACCACCGAGACGATCACCACGAGGCCGACGGTCGCCCAGATCAGATCCGCCTGGGGAAAGTCGGTCTTCGCGGTCGCGTACGCGACGTAGAAGAACGAGCCGACGCCCCGGATGCCGAACAGGGCGATCACCCAGTGCTCCGCCGGCCGCCCGGGCGCCCCCCGCAGCGACAGCCAGCCGACCAGCGGGCGGACCACGAAGACCAGCGCCAGCCCGACCGCGGCGGCCGGCCAGGTCAGCGGTCCCAGCAGGCCGCCGACCACGGCGCCGCCGAAGAGCAGCAGCAACAGCACGGTGAGCAGCCGCTCGACCTGCTCGGCGAAGCCGTGCAACACGGAGTGGAACTCGTGGGTGCGTTCGGCGGCCCGGATCGCCCGCGCGGCCACGAAGACCGCCAGGAAGCCGTACCCGCTGACGAGCTCCACCAGCCCGTACGCCAGGAAGGTCGCGGCCAGCGCGAGGAAGCCCTCGGAGTGCCGGGCCAGCCGCAGCTTGTCCGGGGCCCGGAAGAAGAGCTTGCCGAGCAGCCACCCGATCGCCCACCCGCCCGCCACCCCGGCCGCGACCTTCCAGAGCACGTCCACGCCGAGCCAGCGGCCCAGCCAGTCGCCGGGGGCCAGGCTGGTGGTGGCGATGGCGATGGCCGCGTACACGAAGGGGAAGGCCAGCCCGTCGTTCAGCCCGGCCTCGGAGGTGAGGGCGAAGCGGACCTCGTCCTCGGAGTCCTCGACGTCGGTGGGCTCGCCGACCTGCACGTCGGCGGCAAGCACCGGATCGGTCGGGGCGAGGGCCGCCCCCAGCAGCAGCGCGGCGGCCGGCACCAGCCCGGCCCACCACCACCCGAGCAGCGCCACCGCCGCGATGCACAGCGGCATGGCGATGGCCAGCAGCCGCCAGGTCGACGACCAGCGGGCCCAGCTCAACGGCCGGTCGATCTTCAGCCCCGCGCCCATCAGCGCGACGATGACACCGATCTCGGTGAGGTGGGTGGCGACCTCCGGGTAGGCGAGCGGATCAGGGTTCGGCAGCCCGACGGGGAGGAGGAAGACCAGCATCCCCAGCCCGAGGAAGGCGATCGGCATGGACAGCGGCCGGCGTTCGAGCACCCGGGGCAGGATCCCCGCCAGCAGCGCGCCCAGACCGACCACCGCGAACGCCACGTCTACCGGCTCCACGACCCCACCTCTCCGCCTCGCCCACGGCGTGCGGGCAGGTGGTGCAAGTCCTTGCCCCCGGAAGACTTCTCGTATTCCTGTCCCGGGCGACGGAACCGGCGCCGGTCACCTCACCCGGGTGGTGACCGGCGAGTCGTCGAGGGTGGCGAGCAGCGCGGCGGGGTCCTCGTAGACGGCCACCGCGCCGGCCCCGGCCAGCTCGCCCCGGCTGGTGCCGCCGCAGGTCAGCCCGACGCAGGGGATGTCCAGCTCGCCGGCGGCGGCGACGTCCCACACCGAGTCGCCGACGAAGACGACGCGTTCGGCGGCCAGCCCGGACTGCTCCAGCGCGGCGATCAGGATGTCCGGCGCCGGCTTGCTCTCCCGCGCGTCCGCCGAGCAGGTGACGGTGTGGACCACGTCGTCGGCGGCCAGCGCCCGGCGCAGCGCGGCCACCTCGTGCTCGGCGGCGGAGGTGGCCAGCACCACCCGCAGCCCGCGCTCGGCGCAGGCCCGCAGCAGGTCGGCGGCGCGGGGCAGCGGAACCAGCCGCTCCCAGTACTCGGCGAACAGGGTGTCGTGGGCGTCGCGCAGCTGCTGGTCGGCGCTGCGGTCGCGCTCCGGGCCGAGCAGGTGGTCGAGCAGCTTGTCCGAGCCCATCCCGATGGCGCGGTGGATCGTCGCCATGGGCACGGGCCGGTCGGTCTGGCGCAGCGCCTCCCACCAGCTCACGGTGTGCAGGTAGGTGGTGTCGACCAGGGTGCCGTCCACGTCGAAGAGGACACCAACGGGCTTGTCTGTGGGCATGTCGTCCTCCTACCCCGTCCCGCCCGGGCTGACGCTCCCGCTCATCCCTGCGGGATCAGGATCTCGAACCAGACCGTCGAGCCGCGTACGGTCGGGTCCGTCCCCCAGGCGTCGCTCAGCTCCTCGATCAGCCCGAGCCCCCGACCCCGGCTGCTGAGCGTGTCGGTCTGCGCGCGGGTCACCGTGCCCCGGGTGCCCGAGTCGGCCACCGACACCAGCAGCCGCTCCGGGCTGAGGTCGATCTCCACCCGGGCGGCGGTGCCGGCGTGCAGCAGGGCGTTGGTGGTCAGCTCGCTGGTGCAGAGCACCGCCGCGCCGATGATCGACTCGGGCACCTGCCACTCGGTGAGCTGCGCGGTCATCCAGTGCCGCACCCGGCTCGGCGCGGTCGGCTCGGCCGGCACCTCCATGCCCGTCGACCGGGACGGGCGCAGCGCGTGCTCCACCGCCAGCACCGCGACGTCGTCCTCGGTGGCGCCGGGCACCGCCGCGGTGGCCACCGCGCACAGCGCGCGGGGGTCGCCGCTGCCCGCCCCGGCGACGGCGGCGGCGAGGGCGTCCAGGCCGGCCGTCAGGTCCTGCCAGCGCCGTTCCACCACGCCGTCGCTGAACAGCAGCAGGGTGTCGCCGGGGGCGAAGCGCACCGTGACGGTGGGCGGTCGGCAGCCCAGGCCCAGCGGGGCGCCCGCGGGCACGTCGAGGTACTCGGCGACCGGGTCGGCGTCCGGGGCGCACCGGCGGATCAGCGGGGCGGGGTGACCGGCGCTGGCCAGGGTGAGCCGCTGCCGGTCGGCGTCGACGACGCCGAAGACCACCGTCACGAAGAGCTCGTGCGTGTCGCCCTCGGCGCCCAGGCTGGTGACCAGCCGGTCGAGCCCGGCCAGCACCGCGTCCGGGCGGGGGTCGGTCAGCGCCAGCGCCCGCAGCGCGGCGCGGACCTGACCCATCCGGGCCGCGGCCTGCACGTCGTGGCCGGCGACGTCGCCGAGCACGATGCCCAGGCCGCCGTCGGGCAGCAGGAAGGCGTCGTAGAAGTCCCCGCCGGCGGCGTTGCCGTCGACGCCCGGGTCGTAGCGGGCGGCGATCCGCATCCGGGGCAGGTCGGGCAGGTGCTCCGGCAGCATGCTGCGTTGCAGCAGCTGCGCCGTGCCGTGCTGCGTCTCGAACCGGCGGGCCCGCTCGGCGGCCTGACCGACCAGCTCGGCCGAGGCGGCCAGCAGCGCGCGCCGGGCGGCCGACCAGACGTGCGGGACCTGGTAGCCGACCGTCAGGCCGCCGCGCACCACCGAGGCCCGCAGCGGCACCGCCGCGAGCGCGCGGACCTTCTGGTCGTGCCGGTCCACCGCGATGTCCCGCAGCGGCTGGCCGTCGTCGACGAAGTGCGGCACGCCGCTGCGGGCGGCGGTCACCACCGGCCCCTGCCAGTCCGGCGGGATGCGCCGCCACAGCGGGGGGAGGCGCTCGTCGGCCTCGTCCATCAGCTCGCCGCGGATGCGCCGGACCATCCGCCAGCCGCCGCCGCCCTCGTCGACGGCGAACGAGACCCGGTCGGCGTCGAACGCGGTGATCGCGTAGCGCAGGGCGACCCGGGCCACGTCGTCCAGGGTGAGGGTGCCGGCGAGCGCCGCGGCGAAGTCGCTGAGACTTTGCAGCTGCTGGGTGACCTGGGTGGTCTCCGCGGCCACGGTCAGCACGCCGACGATCCGCCCGGCGCCGTCGCGCACGGGGGAGTAGCCCCGGGTGAAGACCGACTGCTCGACCAGGCCGGGACGGCGGTGCAGCGGGAGGGTTGTCTCCTTCTCCAGGAAGGGCTCGCCGGAGCGGTAGGTGTGCTCGATGGCGTCGCCGACGCCGGGCAGCGGCCAGGACTCCGCGAACACCTCGGCCGCCGGCCGGCCCACCGCGTCGGGGTGCCGGTCGCCGATCAGCTCCGCGTACGCGTCGTTGTAGACGAGCAGGTGGTCGTCGCCCAGGGTCAGGGCCATCGGCACGGGCGAGGCGAGGAGCAGCTCGGTGGTGGCCCGCACCGCCGGATCCCACGCCGGCCACGGGCCGAGCGGGGTGCCGCCCCAGTCGTGACGCAGGACGGTGGCCGCCATGCCCGACGCGGAGGGGGTACCCGAGACCGGGGCTGGTGGGTTCGGGACCCGTCCGACCGTTCCTGGCATGACCGCAGCCTAGCGGGAGGCCCCGTCGCCTGTTTCCGATCATGCCCCGCGCGTCGCCGAGGCCGAACGTTCGGGCAGTTCAGGTCGGTTATGTGGCGACATGTCGGGAAAAGTTCGGGGACTCCGACGGCGTGCCGCCTCGGTGACCGGGTAAGCGCGCGGCGCAGTCCATGCGACAGGAGGGACATCATGCCGGAAAGCCTCGCGGTCAGGCAGGTCGACATCGGCGACGCCGTGGCCGACATGTGGAGGTCGGTGCTGCTGTTCATACCGCGGGCCATCGCGTTCATCGCGATCCTCGTGGTCGGATGGCTCATCGCCAGAGCCGTGCTCAAGATCGTCGACGCGGCGCTGGAACGGGTCGGCTTCGACAGGGCGGTGGAACGGGGCGGCATCAAGCGCGCGCTGGAACGCACCAAGTACGACGCCAGCGACATCCTGGCGAAGCTGGCGTACTACGCCGTGCTGCTGTTCACCCTGCAGTTCGCCTTCGGGGTGTGGGGACCCAACGCGATCAGTGACCTGATCAGCGGCGTGGTCGCCTGGCTGCCACGCGCCTTCGTGGCGATCGTCATCGTCGTCGTGGCCGCCGCGATCGCCAACGCCGTGCGGGATCTGGTCACCGGGGCGCTGGGCGGGCTCGCGTACGGCAAGGTCCTCGCCGACCTGGTGGCGGTCTTCATCCTCGCGCTGGGTGTGATCGCCGCGCTGAACCAGGTGGGCATCGCCACCACGGTGACGACGCCGGTGCTGATCGCGGTGCTCGCCACCGTGGCCGGCATCCTGATCATCGGTGTCGGCGGTGGCCTGGTGAGGCCGATGCAGAACCGCTGGGAAGGCTGGCTGAACCGGATGGCCGAGGAGTCGCGGGCGGTGCAGGAGCACCGCCGGGCCCGGGACGCCGGCCAGAGCGACGTCGGCCGGCAGATGGCCGACCGGACGGCGGCCGAGCGCACCGAGGTCATGCCCCGCGGGCAGGGGGCGACGACGGCCGGCGGACGCGGCACCTACCAGTCGGGGAACGTGGGCGACGAGACCCAGCAGTTCCGCCGTTGACCGGGCCGTGAGCCAGGACGGGAGGGGTGTCCGCGCACGTGCGGGCGCCCCTCCGGCGTGTCCGGCGGAGGTTCGCCGCCTCGCGCGCCGGGCTCCGGCGTGGCGGTGCGCCCGGCGCAACCGCCGGTCAGACCAGCGGGAGCGGGGCGGTCGCAGGGGCCCCGAGCGAGCGGGTCAGCGCGCAGACCGCGAGCAGCCGGGTGAGCAGCCAGTCCGGTGCGGACCAGTCCACCGGCGCCGCCGGCGGCTGCCAGCCGTGCTCCAGCGCGGCGGCGCGGACGCCCTCCGCGTAGCCGGCGAGCGCTGCGGCGCTCAGCGGCCGGCGGTCGCCGTCCAGGCTCTCCCGTACCGCCGCGGCGTGCTGGTCGACCAGGGCGAGCAGGCCCGGCCGCGCGGCGGCGGCGGCCAGCCCCTCGGCGCCGACGGAGGCGGACAGGAGGGCGAGGGTGGCCCGCGCCGAGCTGGCGGCGGAACGGGCCTCGACCCGGGTGAACGGCACACGCATGGTGACCGAGGCTATCCGGCCGTGACCAGGGTCGACCTCGGCCGGTCGGCGGGTTTTTGACCCTCCTCCGAACGGTCAGCGGGCGGCGCGGGGATTGACCCGACGCGGGCGGGGCAGGAGGAGAACCGCCCGGACGGGCACAGCCGACATCTGGAGGAACGGATGGGACGACACGGGGACGGGCCGGACGAGCGGCACCGCAGGCCGGCCGGGGTCAGCGACGAGACGGTGGCGGCGCTCGGCAAGCTCAGCGAGGCGCTGGAGTGCGTCGAGCGGGTGCGCGGCCACCTCTACTCGCTGCACCAGCTGGTGGGGCACGCCGACCTGATGCTCGACGACGCCGTGGAGATGTTCCGCGCCGCCGGGCACGACGGGATCGCCGACCGCATCGACACCGACCTGCTGGGCCGCAACGTCATCGCCGGGCGGTGGACGTTCCAGATCGTCGAGGACTTCGACGACAACTACTACGCCCTCTTCCGGGACCTGGACCGGGCCGCCCGGGACGAGCTGGTCGGCGGTCGCCGGCACCTCTACGAGGCGGAGATGAAGGAGCGGCGGCGTAGCCGGGGCCGCCCCGGGCACGAGGCACGCCCCGACGGCGAGGGCTAGGTGCCCCGCGCCCTCCGCGGGGCGGCGAGGGCGGCGGCGCCGGCTGCCGCGTCAGTCCGTCGGGCGGGCGTCCGCCGGGCGGCGCCGGGCCGCGTCGTCGGCGATGATCACGGTCGCCACCATCAGCGCGACGCAGAGGCTGAACAACCAGGAGTCGTCCGAGACCAGCTTGGCGGAGACGGGAGCCTGGAGCGCGGCGAGGAGGAAGCCGAGCCATGCCAGGCGGCGCTGACGCGTGGAGAGGATGCCGGAGCCCTGATGCATCCCGAAAGTCTTGCGCGCGAGCCGGGGCTTGCCGTCAGCCGAACGGCCGATTCTGGATGAGCTGTCCGTTTCCCTGCCCGTCCGGACCGTAATCTTCGTCCCACCGGGGGAGGCCGGGTGGCGCCACCGTCGACGGGGGGCAGGATGGTCCTCCGTGTCCACCGCCCCGCCCCGCGCCTCGCTGCTCCTGCTGGCCTACCTCGCCTTCGTCAGTCTCGGCCTGCCCGACGGCCTGATCGGGGTGGGCTGGCCCTCGATCCGGGCCGACTTCGGCGTGCCCACCGAGGCCGTCGGCCTCGTGCTCACCGCGGGCACCGCCGGCTACCTGACCTCCAGCGTGCTCGCCGGCTTCACGCTGGCCCGGCTCGGCGTCGGCTGGCTGCTCGCCGGCAGCACGCTGCTGGCCAGCCTCGCGCTCACCGGCTACGCGCTGACCCCCGGGCTCGCCCTGATGGTGGGCTGCGCGCTGGTGCTCGGCCTGGGCTCCGGGGCGATCGACTCCGGCCTGAACGCGTACGCGGCGGGCGCCTTCGGGGCCCGGCACATGAACTGGATGCACGCGTTCTTCGGTCTCGGCGTGGCGCTCGGGCCGCTGATCATGACCGGTGCGCTCAGCGCCGGGCTCTCCTGGCGCTGGGGCTACGGCCTGGTGGCGGGGGCCCAGCTCGCGCTGGCCGCCGCGTTCGCGCTGACCGTCCGCGCGTGGCGGGACCGCGGCCCGGCCCGTGGGCCCGCCGGGTCCGCGCAGGATGCGGCCACCGTCGCCCCGCCGACCGCTGTGCCGGTACGCGAGACGCTCCGTCTGCCGGCGGTCTGGCTGGGCGCGTCCGCCTTCGTCGTCTACGTGGCCATCGAGGTGGCCGCCGGGCTCTGGGCGTTCCTGCTGCTGACCGAGGGACGCGGCCTCGGCGCGGCCGTCGCCGGCGTCTGCGTCTCGGGCTACTGGGGGAGCCTGTTCGTCGGGCGCGTCGTGCAGGGTGTCGTCTCCGAGCGGCTGAGCGCTGCCGCGGTGCTGCGCGGCAGCCTCGTGGCGATGGCGGCCGGCGCCGTCCTGATCGCGCTGCCCGCGCCGGCCTGGGTGGCCGTGGCCGGGCTGTTCGTCGTCGGCTTCGCCGCCGCTCCGGTCTTTCCGCTGCTCACCCTCACCACCGCCGACCGGGTCGGTGCGGTGCACGCGGACCGGACCATCGGGCTCCAGATCGGCGCGGCCGGGTTGGGAGCCGCGCTGGTTCCGGCCGGGATCGGGGTACTGCTCGGCAACACCTCGGTGGAGCTGCTCGGGCCGGCGCTGGTCGTGCTCGCGCTGGGCCTGATCGCCCTGCACGCCGCCACCACCCGCCGGCCGGCCTCGACGCCCCGCTGAGCGCCCCGGCGCGCCGGCAGCCCGTGCGGCCGGCCCGAGTGGGCCAGCGGCCCGCGGGGCGGCCCGGAGCGCGGTTTGCGCGGCGCGGCGCGCGGTTCCGTGCCGGGCCCGCGCGCCGCGCGCCTCACATCGAGTCGGGCCCGGTCCGGCCGGTCGTGGAGGGTCGGTACGCGCGGTCGGGGTCGGTCGGCTCGCGGCCCGCCCCGGCGGCCTGCCCGCCCCGGTCCACTGCCTCCGGGCCGTGCCCGAAGGCCGCCTCCTCGCCGGCGTCGTTCCCCGTCACGTCGTCGGCCTGGCCGTCCAGCGTCGAACGCGCGACGGCCCGGTCCAGTTCCCGCAGTGGAGTCCGTTCCTCGTCCCGCCACACCTTGTCGTCGTCCGTCATACCCCTCGCGGTACCCCGGCCCGATGCCGGCAAACGACGATGGCCGCCGGGGAAACCGGCGGCCATCGGAGGTTCACATCCGGAGGGGCGGGAGATCAGGGCTGCGGACGGTCGACCTTGCCGCGCCAGGCGCCGGTCTCCTGACCGCGCCGCTCGATGAACTGCTTGAACCGCTCCAGGTCGCCCTTCGCGCGCCGGTCGACGATGCCGAGCTTGTCGCCGGCCTGCTCGACCACGCCGTGCGGTTCGAACTCGAGCTGGAGCGTGACCCGGGTGGTGTCCTCGTCCAGCCGGTGGAAGGTCACCACGCCGGCCTGCTGGGTGCCGCCCGTCGAGCGCCAGGCGACCCGCTCGTCGGGGAGCTGCTCGGTGATCTCGGCGTCGAACTCCCGCTTGACCCCGGCGATCTCCACGGTCCAGTGGGTCATCGTGTCCGTCAGCTGCCGGACCTCCTGCACCCCCTCCATGAACTGGGGGAAGTCCTCGAACTGGGTCCACTGGTCGTACGCGGTGCGGATCGGGACGGAGACGTCCACGTGTTCGGTAACGCCACTCATCAGGCATCCTCCTTCGTCCGCCGGTGACGGGCCGGATCGTGCGGGGATCCGGTCACCAACGGGTCGTCTCGTTCTTGTGGCCGAGCGCCGCCCACACCTCGGAGATGGTCTGGTAGCGGGTGCCCTCGGGCAGCCGCTCCAGTTCGGCGACGATGTCCGCCGGCGCCTCGTTGTCGCGCGCGTTGGCGATCAGCGCCTCCCGGTCACCGGGCAGGGCGGCCATCGTGATGAACCGGCCGAGTCGGCTGCGTCGCTCGACGTCCTCGGAGCTCATCCCCTTGGGCGCGCCCGTACGCAGTTCGCCGGCCGGGGCCGTGGTCGGCTCCGGCTGGTCCTCACCCGCCGGTTCCGGCACACGGGACTCGTCGACCCGCGAGCCGCCGGTCCCCGGCCCCTGCACGAGGCCGCTGACCTCCCGGCTCATCTGCTCGTCGACCCTCGGTCCGTGCTTGCTGCTGCCACGTTCCATGCCTTCTGCGCTACCCGGTGGCACCGGCGGTAAACGGGCGGGCCGGCGGCGCGGCCGGTAAACCCGCGCGGGTCAGGTGGCGGCGGGCGTCTTCGGGGGCAGGACGGGCTCGTCGGCGTCCGGCTCGCCGGCCTGGAGCACCCGGCCGCGCTGGAGTTCCGCGTTGATCTGCACGCCGAGCATCAGCGCCGAGTTGGACAGGTAGAGCCAGACCAGGAACGCGATCACCGCCCCGAGGCTGCCGTAGGTGGCGTCGTACGAGCCGAAGTTGGCCACGTAGAGGCCGAAGCCGAAGGAGGCGAGGGCCCAGGCGAGCAGGGCGACCGCGCCGCCCGGGGTGAGCCAGCGGAACCGCGGCTGCCGGACGTTCGGCGCGATCCAGAACAGCAGGCTCAGCAGCACCATCATGATCAGCGCGAGCACCGGCCACTTGGCGACGCTCCACGCCGTACGCGCCAGCCCGCCGGCGTTGATCAGGTCGCCCACCGCGTCGGTGACCGGCCCGCTGACGATCAGCCCGGTGGCGACGACCGCCAGCAGCACCAGCGAGAGCGCCGCCAGGCCGATCTGCATCGGCCGCAGCTTCCAGACCGGCCGCCCCTCCTCGACCCCGTAGACGGCGTTGGAGGCGCGGGTGAACGCCCCGATGAAGCCGGAGGCCGACCAGAGCGCACCGAGCAGACCGAAGCTGAGCAGCACGCTGGCCGAGTCGTTCTGGTCGACCACGCCCCGAACCACGCCGACGAAGCCCTCGTTCGCCACCACGGAGCCGGCGCCCATGTCCCGGGCCAGGTCCAGCACGGTGTCGACGGTCTGCTCGCCGTTGGACACCAGCCCGACCAGGGCGACCACCACGATCGTGGAGGGGAAGAGCGCGAGCACCCCGTAGTAGGTCAGCGCCGCGGCCCAGTCCGCGCAGTTGTCCTTGACGAAGTTGCGCACGCTGCGCACCAGCACCCCGCGCCACGTCCGCCAGCTCAGCTGGCGTACCCGGCGGGGGAGCCGCAGTCGCCGCTCCCCGCTCAGCGCCGCGCCGGGTTCCGTCGTCGTCATGGCCCGCTCCCTGTGCCCCGCCGGCCGCCGGATGACCCGGTGCATCCGGCTTCGCCTGGCCCCGCCGGTACCCCTGGCCGGAAATCGACAAACCCGGCCTCCCGGTTTGCCTGCGGGGCCCGGGGGAACGGTCAACGAGAACCCATCGACGCGGAGGAGGACGAGATGCCCGGGCGCGAGGTACTGCCCAGCACGCTGCGACGCTCCCCGAAGAAGGCGCAGCGCACCTGGGAGAAGACGCACGACTCGGCCGTGGAGACGTACGGCGAGGGGGAGCGGGCGCACCGCACCGCCTTCGCCGCCGTGAAGCACGAGTTCGAGAAGGTGGGCGACCACTGGGAGCCCAAGGGCCGCAAGGGCCCGAGCGACCGCCAGGCGGCCGGCGGCGGACCGGAGCGCCGGGCGCCCACCGCCGGCGGGGTGGACGCCAACGCCACCAAGGACCACCTGATGAAGGTGGCGCGCAAGCTGGACGTGCCCGGCCGGTCGAGCATGACCAAGCCGGAACTGGTCAAGGCGATCGAGAAGGCGAACAACCGCCAGACCGCCAAGGCCCGCGGCCGCTGAGGCCGTCATCGGGTACGCCACGCAGAGGCTGTCCGTGCGCGGACAGCCTCTGCGCGTGCGTCACCAGTGGCCGCCGCCGGGCGCCTCGATGTGCACCGCCTTCGTCGCGGTGAACTCGTCGAGCAGTTCCGGCCCGTAGCCGTAGCCGTTTCCGCTGCCCCGGCGCGGGTGCGCGGCGCCGCCCGGCGCCCCGCCGAACACCGCGTTGACCTTCACGGTGCCCACCGGCAGCTCCCGCCAGGCGCGCTGGGCGTGGCTCATCGATCCGGTCAGCACCGTCGCGGCCAGCCCGTACGGGGAGTCCGCGGCGCACCGCAGCGCCTCGGAGAACGAATCGACGGCGACGATCGCGGCGACCGGCCCGAACGTCTCCTCGCGTACCACCGTCATGTCGTGCCGGCAGTCGGTGAGCACGGTCGCCGGATAGAACGCCCCCGGCCCGTCGGGCAGCGTGCCGCCGGCGCGGATCCGCGCGCCCTCCGCGACCGCCGCGGTCACCTGCCCGTGCACGTGGTCGCGGTGCCGCCGGTCCACCAGCGGCCCCAGCTCGGTGCGCGGGTCGCCGCCCGGGCCCACCCGCAGCTGCGCGGCCCGCTCCACCAGCGCCTGCGTGAAGTCCTCCGCGACGTCGCGGTGCACGTAGATCCGCTCCACCGCGACGCAGATCTGCCCCGCGTTGGCGAACGCACCGAGGGCCGCCTGCCCGGCCGCCCACACCGGGTCGACGTCGCCGTCCACGACGAGCGGGTCGCTGCCGCCGTTCTCCAGCAGCACCTTCGCCCCGGTCCGCGCCGCCGCGGCCGCGATGGCCCGCCCGGTGGCGGTGGAGCCCACGTGGGCGACGACGTCCACCTCCTGCGCGGCCAGCGCGGCGCCGACCTCCGGGCCCCCGGTCAGCAGCGACAGCACCCCGGGCGGCAGCGCCGAGTCGAGCGCCTTCGCCAGCAGCCAGCCGGTCGCCGGGGCGCGCTCGCTCGGCTTGTGCAGCACCACGTTGCCGGTGACCAGGGCCGCGCCGAGCAGGCCGCAGGAGACCGCCACCGGGTCGTTCCACGGGGTGATCGCGGCGACCACCCCGCGCGGCTGCGGCGTCATGAAGTCGAGTGCGTGGGTGCCGCCGTGCAGGGTCCGCCCGCCGCGCACCGGGGCCAGCTCCGCGTACTGTCGCAGCGTGCCGATCCCCGCCTCCACGCCGCCCCTGGCGTCCGACAGGGGCTTGCCCATCTCGGCCGTCGTCGCGCGGGCCAGGTCGTCGGCCGCCGCCGCCACAGCGTCCGCCGCCCGGTGCAGGGCCGCCGCCCGTTCCGCCGGGGCGGTCGCCGCCCACTCCGCCGCGACGCCGCGCGTCGCCTCCACCGCCTTGCCGACCTCGTCGGCCGTCGCCACCGGCGCCGAGGTGACCGGGGAGCCGTCGGCCGGATCGTGTACGACCAGCTCGCCACCCTCGCCGCCCGCGCCCCACACTCCGCCTATGAGCTGCGCAACCGTGTACATGGCAGTGCATGCCCCGGCCCCGGCGCGACAAACGCGTTTCGCCCGGTTGTCGGCCGGGTAGGCGGATCGGATGAGTTCCCCCGGCGCGGAGAGCGCGGACGCCGTCGTCGTAGGAGCCGGCCACAACGGCCTGGTCGCCGCCAACCTGCTGGCCGACGCCGGCTGGGACGTGCTGGTGCTGGAGGCCACGGCCACCCCCGGCGGGGCGGTGCGGTCCGCCGAGGTGACCGCCCCCGGCTACCTGAGCGACCTCTACAGCTCCTTCTACCCCCTCGGCTACGCCTCCCCGGTGCTGCGCGGGCTGGGGCTCGACCGTTACGGATTGCGGTGGCGGCACTCCCCGGACGTGCTGGCCCACCTGATGCCCGACGGACGGGCGGCGGTGCTCAACCGCGACCCGGAGGCCACCGCGGCCTCGCTGGAGGCGTTCGCGCCGGGCGACGGCAAGCGCTGGCTGCACGCGTACGACGACTGGCGTCAGGTGGCCGAGCCGATGCTGGAGACCATCACCACGCCGTTCCCGCCGGTGCGCGGGGGCCTGACCCTGCTGCGCCGGCTGCGGGTGTCCGGGGCGCTGCGGCTGGCCCGGCGCCTGGTGGTGCCGGTACGCAAGCTCGGCGACGAACTCTTCGAGGGCGAGGGAGGCCCGGCGTTGCTGGCCGGCTGTGCCCTGCACACCGACCTGTCGCCCGAGGAGGCCGGTTCGGGCGTGTACGGCTGGCTGCTCGCCATGCTCGGCCAGCAGGTCGGCTGGCCGGTGCCCGACGGCGGCGCACAGAAGATCACCGACGCGCTGGTGGCCCGGCTGACCGAGCGCGGCGGCCGGATCCTCTACGGCGCACACGTCGACCGGGTGCTGACGGCGCGCGGCCGGGCGATGGGCGTGCGTACCGTCGGCGGCTCCCTCTGGCGGGCCCGCCGGGCGGTGCTCGCCGACGTCCCCGCGCCCGCCCTCTACCTGGACCTGGTCGGCGCGGCGGCGCTGCCGCCCCGGCTGGTGGAGGACCTGGCGCACTTCCGTTGGGACGGCTCGACGCTCAAGGTGGACTGGGCGCTGTCGGCCCCCGTGCCGTGGACCAACCGGGCGGTCGCCACCGCCGGCACGGTGCACCTGGGCGCGGACCTGAACGCGCTGACCAGCTACGCCGCCGCGTTGGCCCGTCAGGAGGTGCCGCGCGACCCGTTCCTGCTGCTGGGCCAGATGTCGGTGGCCGACCCCAGCCACTCGCCGCCGGGCACGGAGTCGCTCTGGTCGTACACCCACCTGCCGTTCCGCCGGCAGTGGCGGGCCGAGGAGATCGCCGCGCACGTCGAGCGGATGGAGCAGGTGCTGGAGGAGGCCGCGCCGGGCTTCCGCAGCCTGATCGTGGGGCGGCACGTGGCCGGACCGGCCGACCTGGAGGCGGGCGACCCGAGCCTGGTCGGCGGCGCGCTCGGCGGCGGCACCGCTGCCGCGTACCAGCAGCTGTTCCTGCGCCCGATTCCCGGCCTGGGCCGCGCGGACACCCCGGTGGACCGGCTGTTCCTGGCCAGCGCGTCGGCGCACCCGGGCGGCGGGGTGCACGGCGCCCCCGGCGCGAACGCCGCCCGCGCCGCCCTGGCCCGCGACCGCGCCCTCACGGGCCCGCTGTACGCGGCCGGGATCGACGCCGCGCACCGCGCCGTCTACCGCTGACACCGCCGGCGGCGTGCCGGGTCCTCGCTCCGCCGCCCCGACCGGCACGCCGCCGGGACGGGCCGGGTGTGCCGGCCTCCCCGAGCCTGGCCAGCCGGTCCGTGTGCGGACCTCTCGGCCCCGGCCGATCTTTGTACGGACGTCTCGGCGCGAGCCAACCGACGTGCGGACGTCTCGGCACCGGCCAACCGATGTGCGGGAGTGCCGCCGCCGGGCTGACCGAGCGATGTTCCCCCGAGCTCCGCCGACGAATCGAACCGGTTGGCTGGCTCGTCCGCCCATGGTCCTGCGGGCCGCCCGGGTCAGGGTGTTGCCGATGGCGAACGGCCGGGTCTGCCCCTGGCCGAGGTGGTCACAGGCGACGGCGCCACCCGGCCCTCCGGCCGACGGTGCCCCGGGCCCCTGCCCCGGCCGAGGGTGCCACCGGCCCCGGCCCTCGGCCGACGGTGCCACCGGGCCCCGGCCGCCGGCCCCGGGCGACGGCGCCACCCGGCCCTGGCCGGAAGCCTGCCGGCGGGCAGGAGGGCTGACCGAGCCCTCCCGGCGGCTGCCCGGTGCCGTCGACGCATTAGCTACCCACCGTGAGGACGCTGCGAGCGGGAGGGATCCCTTGCTTCGCCCTTTGCTCTGCAGCCATATACGCAACGGTAGCTATGGGTAGCCGTGGGCTGGCTTGGTGGCCATGCCGCCTCTTCGAAAACTCCAGGTAGGAGAGCTGGTGCGTCCGTGGCTGCAGAGCAAAGGGGCCGACGGGGGTGGCTCGGACTCGGGCGCAGGGTGACTCTGAGTGAGCTAACACTCGGTAGCCGTGAGATGAGGTGACCGGATGGTCGCGGGAGTGGTGCACTGAGGCCGCCCGGGCCAGCTGCTCCGACCAGCCGTTCCGACCTGCCGCCCCGGCGAGCCGTGCACGCCGCGAGCCCTGCTCCCGTCTGCCCGATCCGCCTCGCGGGCCACCCGCCCCGCCCCGCCTCACCGCCCGCCCGCCGGCTATCCGACCCGCCGCCCTGCCTCACCGCCCGCCAGCCGACCCGCCTCACCGCCCGCCAGCCGACCCGCCTCACCGCCTGCCCGCCGGTCACGCGACCCACCCGCCCCGCCCGCCTCATCGGCCGAGCCGCCCGCTCGGGCCGAGCCGCCCGAGCCGTCCGTCCGAACGCGGACGAGCCAGAGCAAGGCGGTAATCGGGAAGTCGAGGCGTGCGTGGCGGGCGGGGCAGGCAGGAAGGCGGGACGAGTAGGCAGGGCAGGCGGGCGCCCCGGAGCCGCGCCCCGGAGCCGGGCGGGTCAGCGTTCGATGTTGCGGTGCTTGCTGCGCAGCTTGAACGGCATCAGCGCGCTCTCGATCTTGGTCGCGGTGGTCATCTTGGACGCGCCGTCGCGCCGCTCCTCGAAGCGGATCGGCACCTCCAGGATGGTGTGCCCCAGCTTGGTGGCCAGGTAGTGCATCTCGACCTGGAAGCTGTAGCCGTTGGACTGCACCCGCTCCAGGCCGATGTCGCGCAGCGCGTCCGCCCGCCAGATCTTGAAGCCGGCGGTGAGGTCACGGATCCGGACCCGCAGCAGGGTGTGCACGTAGAGGTTGGCCCAGCCGCTGAGTGCCCGCCGGTAGAGCGGCCAGTTCTCGTCCAGCTCGCCGCCCGGGACGTACCGGGAGCCGATCACCACGCCGGCCTGGGTGGAGAGCAGCGCGCCGAGCATGCCCGGCAGCGCCTCCGGCGGGTGCGACAGGTCGGCGTCCATCTGCGCCACGTACTCCGCGCCGCCGTCGAGGGCGCGCCCGATGCCGTCCACGTAGGCGCGGCCCAGGCCCTCCTTGCCAGCCCGGTGCACGACCTCGACATGGTCGGGGTGCTCGATGGCCAGTTTGTCCGCCACCTCACCCGTGCCGTCCGGCGAGTTGTCGTCGGCGACCAGGATCTTCAGGCCCGGCAGCGGCAGGGCCAGCAGCCGCTCGACCAGCACCGGGAGGTTGCCCGCCTCGTTGTAGGTGGGAACCACGACGGTCAGGCGTGCGTCCCGCCACGGCACGGGCAACTGCACGGGTTCGATCATGTCGGACATCCTCGGTCGGCGGACAGGGCTCCCTGAGAGCGTAGCCAGTTGCCACATCCGGGTCGAAAAGGCCACCCCTACCGCCCCGTCTTCCGCCCCGACGAGGGACGAACGCGGGGTCAGCGGAGGCGGCGGACCAGCGCGGTCAGGGCCACCGTCAGCCCGGCCAGGGCGACGCCGGAGACGGCCGGCTTGTGCGTACCGATCCACAGCGCGGCCGAGCGGCGGCGGGCCCGGTCGGTGAACACGCCCTCCGCGCCCCGGTCCCGTTCGTCGTCCCCGGGGCGGTCCAGGTTGTCCCGCCAGGCGGCCGGGTCGATCGGGGTCTCGGTCTGCTGGCTGTCGTAGCCGTCGCGCGCCAGCTTGCGGTCGAGCAGGCCGGGCGCGAGGACGTCGCCGAGCCGGGCGCGCCAGGTCGGTCCGCCCACGTTCAGCTCGCGCGGCCCGTGGTCGGCCGCCCAGACGATCGCCTTCGCGGCCACCTCGGGCGCGAAGATCGGCGGCACCGGCTGGGGGTGCCGGGGCAGCCGGGTGCGTACCCAGGAGAACTGCGGGGTGTTGACCGCCGGCAGCTGCACCATCGACAGCTTCACGCCGGGGCAGTCGTGCAGCAGCTCCGCCCGCAGCGAGTCGTTGAAGCCCTGGATGGCGTGCTTGCTCGCGCAGTACGCCGACTGCAACGGGATCCCGCGGTAGGCCAGCGCGGAGCCGACCTGCACGATCGCGCCCCGCCCCCGCGCCCGCATGTGGCGCAGCGCCGCGAGGGTGCCGTGCACGGTGCCGAGGTAGTTGACCTCGGTGACCCGCCGGAACTCCGCGGCCGGGATCTCCCACGCGGGTGCGAAGACCGAGACCATCGCATTGTTCACCCAGACGTCGATGCCGCCGAAGCGGTGCACCACGTCGTCGGCGGCCTGCTGCACCGCCCCGGCGTCCGCCACGTCCACCCGGTAGGTGCGCACGTCCGAGGCGCCCCGCTCCCGGCAGTCCCGCTCGGCGGCCGCCAGCCCGGCCTCGCCCCGGGCGAGCAGCGCGAGCCGGGCGCCGCGCTCCGCGTACCGGCGGGCGATCGCCCGTCCCACGCCGGCGCTCGCCCCGGTCACCACCACGGTCTGTGTCATCCGTCCGCCTTCTGTCGCACGGCGATGTCGGCCAGCCGGGTCAGGGTCTCCTTGTTGCGCTGGTGCAGCACCAGGTCGTTGACCTTGTTGCGCACCCAGCGCAGCGGACCGGCGGCGAAGTCCTCGCCGATGCGTACGCGGGTCGCGCCCGCGCCGACCGCTTCGAGGGTGAACACCACCAGGGCCTCCCCGGCCGGCCAGAGGCCGGCGCGGATGACCAGCCGGCGCGGCGGCTCGCAGGTCAGCACCGTCGAGGAGTCGTGCAGGGAGAACGGCCACGGCCCGGCCTTGTGGTGCAGCTGGCTGCCCACCCGGGGCCAGGCGTCGTCGACGTCGCGGACGTGCACCGTGCCGACGACCCAGTCGCTGTACGTCCACCCGTCCGCCAGCACCGCCCAGACCTGCTCCGGGGAAGCTTCGATCACTTTCTCCACAATCGCCACTGCGCTCCCATACCCCGACTGCGGTCGGGGCTAACGGTGCCCGGCGCGTCGACCTCCGCGGGGGTGAGGCCCACGGTGGTTAGCTTCTCCCGGGCGACGGGTAACGGGACCTGCGGGCCGGCGTGTCGACGCCGCCGGCGTACGGCGTGGCCAGCGCTTTCAAGAGGACGTTTACTCGCCGGGGCGCCGGGAACCCGCCGGCTGTGCGACAGGACCAGGTGGAGCCGGATCAGCGCAGGTCAGCCCGGGTTTTTGCCGGCGCTGGCGAGGGCGCGTCCGGGCCCGTCCTGTTCGACGCGGTGCTGCTGGACCGGGACGGCACGCTGATCGAGGACGTGCCGTACAACGGCGATCCCGACAAGGTGCGGCCGGTGCCGGGGGCACGGGCCGCCCTGGACCGGTTGCGGGCGGCGGGCCTGCGGCTGGCGGTGGTGACGAACCAGTCCGGCCTGGCCCGGGGGCTGTTCACCGAGGCGCAGATGCGGGCGGTGCACGCCCGGGTCGAGCGGCTTCTGGGGCCGTTCGACGCCTGGCTGGTCTGTCCGCACGACGACGGCGACGGATGCGGGTGCCGCAAGCCGGCGCCGGGGCTGGTGCACGCCGCGGCGCGGGAGTTGGGCACCGTGCCGTCGCGGTGCGTGCTGGTCGGGGACATCGGCCGGGACATGACCGCGGCGTCGGCCGCGGGCGCCTCGGGGATCCTGGTGCCCACGCCGGTGACCCGCCCGCAGGAGGTGGCCGCCGCGCCGCAGCTCGCCCCCGACCTGCCGGCGGCGGTGGCGGAGATCCTGCGCCGCCAGGCGGCGGTCGACCCGGCGACCTACCGGCCCGCCGGTGGGCGGCGGGTGGGGACGGTGCTGGTGGTACGCGCCGACTCGGCGGGGGACGTGCTCGTCACCGGGCCCGCCATCCGCGCCGTCGCCGCCACCGCCGAACGGGTGGTGCTGCTCTGCGGGCCCCGGGGACGCGCCGCTGCGGAACTCCTGCCCGGCGTCGACGAGATCGTCGAACACCGGCTGCCGTGGATCGACCCCGCGCCCGACCCCGTCGACCCCGCCGACATGCGTCAGCTCGCCGACCGGCTGGCCGCCGTGAACGCCGACGAGGCGGTCGTCTTCACCAGCTTCCACCAGTCGCCCCTGCCCCTGGCCCTGCTGCTGCGCCTGGCCGGGGTCCGCCGCGTCAGCGCCATCAGCGACGACTACCCGGGCAGCCTGCTCGACGTCCGGCACCGCGTGCCGGCCGGCGTACCCGAACCGGAACGCGCGCTCTCGCTCGCCGCCGCCGCCGGCTTCGCCCTCGCCGACCACGACGGACCCGCCCTGCGCCTGCGCCCGGCGCCGGCGCCGCCGCCGGAGGTCGGCGAGCCGGGCTACGTGGTGCTGCACCCAGGCTCGGCGGCGCAGGCCCGGGGCTGCCCGCCGGAGCTTGCCGAGCGGGTCGCCCGGGCCCTGACGGCCGCCGGCCACCGGGTGGTGGTCACCGGCGGCCCCGACGAGCGGGAGCTGACCGCGCGGGTGGCCGGCGACGTCGCCGTCGACCTGGGCGGGCGGACCTCCCTCGCCGGGCTGGCCGCGACGGTCGCCGGCGCCGGCGCGGTCGTGGTCGGCAACACCGGCCCCGCCCACCTCGCCGCCGCCCATCAGGTGCCGGTGGTCAGCCTGTTCGCCCCCACGGTCCCGTTCGGGCAGTGGGGGCCGTGGCGGGTGCCCACGGTGCGGCTCGGCGACGCGGAGGCTCCCTGCCGGGACACCCGGGCCGCGCGTTGCCCGGTGCCCGGACATCCCTGCCTCGCCGGCGTCGAACCCGGGCAGGTCCTCGACGGGCTGCGGCTGCTCGGGGTGGCCCCACCGGTCCGGCCGGCGCCGCCCGTCGCCGGCCGGGGGAGCGGCGTGCCGGCGGGGGCGAGCACCGGCGGGAGCGGCTGATGAACCTGCTCCTGTGGCACGTGCACGGCTCCTGGACCACGTCGTTCGTGCACGGCAAGCACCGGTACCTGGTGCCCGTCACCCCGGACCGGGGCCCCTACGGCCTCGGCCGCGCCCGCACCTACCCGTGGCCCGACACGGCCGTCGAGGTGACCCCCGAGCAGTTGCGCACCGCCGACGTCGACCTGGTCGTCCTGCAACGCCCCGAGGAGATCGACCTCGCCGAGCAGTGGCTGGGCCGGCGGCCCGGCCGCGACGTCCCCGCCGTCTACGTCGAGCACAACACGCCCAAGGACGGCGACGTGCCCAACAGCCGGCACCCCATGGCCGACCGCGACGACCTGCTCATCGCCCACGTCACCGGGTTCAACGAGCTGTTCTGGGACACCGGCGCCACCCGCACGACGGTGGTCGACCACGGCATCGTCGCTCCCGCCGTGGAGTACACGGGCGAACTCGACCGGCTCGCCGTGGTGATCAACGAGCCGGTACGCCGCTGGCGGGTCACCGGCACCGACCTGCTGCCCCGCTTCGCGGAGATCGCCCCGCTGGACGTCTTCGGCATGAAGGTGGCCGGGCTGGCCGAGCACCTGGGCCTGCCGGCCGACCGGCTGACCAGCCACGACGACGTCCCCCAGCACCGGATGCACGCCGAGTTGGGGCGGCGGCGGGCGTACCTGCACCTGTGCCGGTGGACCTCGCTGGGGCTGAGCCTGATCGAGGCGATGTCCATCGGGATGCCGGTGGTCGCGCTGGCCGCCACCGAGGCGGCGATGGCGGTGCCACCCGGGGCGGGCGCGCTGTCCACCCGGCTCGACACCCTGCTCGACGCCGCCCGCCGGTTCATCGACGAGCCGGCGCAGGCGCGCCGGGCGGGGGCGCGGGCCCGCGTCGCCGCCCGGGACCGCTACGGCCTCGACCGTTTCCTCGCCGACTGGGACCGGCTGCTGGAGGAGGAAGTATGCGCATCGCGATGATCTCGGAGCACGCCAGCCCGCTCGCCATCCTGGGCGGCGAGGACGCCGGCGGTCAGAACACGCATGTCGCCGAGCTCTCCGCCGCCCTCGCGGCCGCCGGACACGACGTGCGGGTCTACACGCGCCGCGACGCGGTGGACCTGCCGGTCACCGTACGCAGCCCGGACGGCTACGACGTGGTGCACGTCCCGGCGGGGCCGGCCGAGCCGGTCGCCAAGGACGCCCTGCTGCCGCACATGAGGGAGTTCAGCCGCTGGCTGGTCGACCGGTGGCGGGGCGGCGACTGGACGCCCGAGGTGATCCACGCGCACTTCTGGATGAGCGGCCTCGCCGCGCTGGCCGCCGGCCGGCAGACCGGGGTGCCGGTCGTGCAGACGTACCACGCCCTGGGGGTGGTCAAGCGGCGGCACCAGGGCGTGCAGGACACCAGCCCGGCCCGCCGGATCGGCTACGAGCGGGAGCTGGGGCGGTCCGTCGACCGGGTCGTCGCCCAGTGCCGGGACGAGGTCGGCGAGCTGGTCCGGATGGGTGTGCCCCGGTCCCGGATGACGGTCGTGCCGTCCGGGGTCAACCTCGGCACGTTCGCCCCGCTCGGGCCGACCGCCGAGCGGGAGGACGACCGGCCACGGATCCTGACCGTCGGCCGCCTGGTCGAGCGCAAGGGCTTCCAGACCGTCGTGCGGGCCATGGCGTACGTGCCGGAGGCCGAGTGCGTGGTGGTCGGCGGCCCGCCCGCCGGCCTGCTGGAGACCGACCCGTACGCCCGCCGGCTGCGCGCCCTCGCGGTCAGCTGCGGGGTGGCCGACCGGGTGAAGCTGGTCGGCGCGGTGCCCCGCGAGGAGATGGGCCGCTGGTACCGCTCGGCCGACGTCCTGGTGGCCGCCCCCTGGTACGAGCCGTTCGGGCTCACCCCGCTGGAGGCGATGGCGTGCGGCGTGCCCGTGGTGGGCACCGCCGTCGGCGGGATCAAGGACACCGTGGTCGAGGGCGTCACCGGCGACCTGGTGCCGGCCCGGGACCCGCGTGCGCTGGGCGCCGCGATCCAGGGGCTGCTCGACGACCGGATCCGCCGCTTCGCGTACGCGACGGCGGCGCGGGAGCGGGCCCGGCGGCGGTACTCCTGGGCAGCGACCGCGGAGCGGCTGGTGGAGGTCTACGGCGACGTGGCGGCGGTCCGCCGGCCGACCCGGGTGGTGGCCTGATGGCGGCGACGACGCCGCTGGACGCGCACCTGACGAACCTGGCGGCGGCGCTGGTGCCCTTCCGGCGGCACGAGCCGCTGCTGGCCCGGTGGGGCCAGGTCCTGGCGCGTCGGCTGGTCGACGGCGGCCGGCTGCTGGTGGCCGGCAACGGCGGCAGCGCCGCCGAGGCCCAGCACCTCACCGCCGAACTCGTCGGGAAGCTGCGCGACGACCGCCAGCCCCTGTCCGCCATCGCGCTGCACGCGGAGACCTCCGCGATGACCGCCATCGGCAACGACTACGGCTACGACGAGGTCTTCGCCCGCCAGGTGCGCGCCCACGGCCGCGACGGCGACGTCCTGCTGCTGCTGTCGACCAGCGGCACCAGCGCCAACCTGCTCGCCGCGGCCCGGGCCGGCCGCGACAGCGGGCTCACCTGCTGGGCCCTGACCGGACCCGCCCCCAACCCCCTGGCGGAGCTGTGCCACGACGTCCTCGCCGTCGGCTCGCCCGACAGCCAGGTCGTCCAGGAACTCCACCTCGTGACCAGCCACCTCCTCTGCGAGTACGTCGAGCGGGCGCTGCCGGTGGCGCCCGCCGCGCCCGTACGGACCGGGGTCGAGGTGGTGCTCGACGGCGGTGCAGGTCAGCAGGTCCAGGCGTGATGAGGGGGGAAGCGTGAGGGGACCCGTCGTGGTGGTTGGTGACACTCTGCTGGACCGGGACGTCGAGGGGGTGGTGAACCGGCTCTGCCCGGACTCGCCGGTGCCGGTGCTGGACGAGACCGCGCACGTCGACCGGCCCGGCGGCGCCGGGCTGGCCGCGGTCTTCGCCGCCGCGCAGGGCGCCGACGTGGTGCTGGTGACCGCGTTGGCGGACGACGCGGGGGGCGCCCGGCTCAGCTCGCTGCTCACCGACGCCGGCGTGCAGGTGTATCCCCTCGGGCTGCACGGCGGCACGCCGGAGAAGGTCCGGCTGCGCGCCCGGGGCCGGGTGCTGCTGCGCCACGACCGGGGCGGGGCGGCCGGTACGCCGGGGGAACCGTCCGAGGAGGTGCTGCGGGTGATCGCCCGCGCCTCCGCCGTGCTGGTCAGCGACTACGGGCGGGGCGTCGCCCGGCAGCCCGCGCTGCGGGCGGCCCTCGCCGCCACCCGGGCGCCGGTGGTCTGGGACCCGCACCCGCGGGGACCGGCGGCCGTGCCGGGGGTGCACCTCGTGACCCCCAACGAGTCCGAGGTGCGGGAGCTGGTCACGGTTGCGCCGGGGGCGACCCGGCTGGCGGCGGCGTCCCGGGGCGCGCAGGGGCTGCGCCAGCGCTGGCGCGCGGGCGCGGTCGCGGTGACCCTGGGCGGGGACGGCGCGCTGCTCTGCCACGCCGGCGCGACCCCGATGGTGGTGCCCGCCCCGGCCGCCGCCGAGGGGGACACCTGCGGCGCCGGTGACCGGTTCGCGGCCACCGCGAGCCTCGCCCTGGCGCGGGGCGCGCTGGTCTCGGAGGCGGTGCAGGAGGCGGTCGCCGAGGCGTCGGCGTACGTGGCCGGCGGGGGAGTGGCGACGGCGCTGCCGCGCCCGGCGCGTCCGCTGCCGCCGGCGGTCTCCAGTCCCGGCGGCGAGCGCGTCGGGGTGGCCGCCGTGGCCGGCGTGGTGTCGGCGGTACGCGCGTCCGGCGGGACGGTGGTGGCCACCGGCGGCTGCTTCGACCTGCTGCACGCCGGGCACGTGGCGACGTTGCAGGCCGCCCGGCAGCTCGGCGACTGCCTGGTGGTCTGCCTCAACTCCGACGCGAGCGTGTCGGGGCTGAAGGGCCCGGACCGGCCGGTGATTCCGCAGGGCGACCGGGCCCGGCTGCTCGCGGCGCTGAGTTGCGTCGACGCGGTCATGATCTTCGACGAGGCCACCCCGCACGCGGCGCTGTCGTGGCTGCGGCCGGACGTCTGGGTGAAGGGCGGCGACTACGCCGGCGACGGTGGCGAGCCCGCACTGCCCGAGGCGGAGGTGCTGCGCCGGTGGGGCGGCAACGCCGTCGTGGTGCCGTACCTGGACGGCCGCTCCACCACCGGGCTGATCGCCGCCGCCCGGTCGACCGGCGCCGCCGGCGCGGCCCGTCCGCTCGGCGGGCCGTCGCTCACCGACTCCGTGCCGCCGGCCTGTGCGCCGCCACCCGGCCCCGCCCCCGGCGGCTCGTCGACACGGCCCGGCGGTTCGTCGCCGCGGCCCGGCGGCGAGCAGGAACGGACGCGGGCCGGCCGGCCCGTCCTCGGTCGGCGGAGCAGGGCGGAGGGCACCCGATGAGCGGGGGGCCGCCCGGCGCGGGACGGACCGTGCTGGTCACCGGCGGGTCGAGCGGCCTGGGCGCCGCCGTGGTCGCGGCCGTGGCCCGGGCCGGCGGACGGCCGCTGGTGCTGGACCGGCAGGCGCCCGCCGACGGGGTGCCGTGGGTGGAGTGCGACCTGGCCGACACCCGCGCCGCCGAGGCCGCCACCCGGCAGCTCGCCGAGCGGTCGGGCGGGCTGGACGCGGTGGTCACGGCGGCGGGGATGGACGTGCCGGGGAAGCTGGCGGACGTGCCCGGCGAGACCTGGGACCGGATCGTGGCCGTGGACCTGCTCGGCACGGCGGCCGTGGTGCGGGCCGCCCTGCCCTTCCTGGAGACCTCCCGGGGGAGCATCGTCACCGTCGCCTCCACGCTGGGGGTCAAGGCCGTCGCCGACGCGACCGCGTACTGCGCCGCGAAGTTCGGGGTCGTCGGCTTCACCCGGGCCCTCGCCGCCGAACTCGCCGGCAGGGTCGGCGTCACCCTCCTCGTGCCCGGCGGCATGCGCACGGCCTTCTTCGACGACCGCGACGCCGCGTACAAGCCCGATGCCGACGCCGTCCTCAACGACCCCGTCGACACCGCCGCCGCCGTCATGTTCGCGCTGTCCCAGCCCGCCGGCTGCGCCGTCCGCGAGATGGTGGTCTGCGCCGACCGGGAAACCTCCTACCCGTGATCCTCGCCCTGCGCGCCCTCGGCGTCGGCGACCTCGCCACCGCCGCGCCGGCCCTGCGCGCCCTGCGCGCCGCCCATCCCGACCGGGAGCTCGTCCTCGCCGCACCGGGCTGGCTGGCGCCGCTGGTCGACCTGGTCGGCGGCGTCGACCGGCTGGTGCCCACGGACGGGCTCGGTCGTCCCGACCCGGCCCTGCGCACGCCGCACCTCGCGGTCAACCTGCACGGGCGTGGCCCCGAGTCCCACCGGATGCTCGCCGGCACCCGCCCCGGCCGGCTGCTCGCCTACGCCAACCGGGAGGCCGGTCACCACGACGGCCCCGGCTGGCGCGCCGACGAACACGAGGTCGACCGCTGGTGCCGGCTCCTCGACTGGTACGGCATCCCCGCCGACCGCGCCGACCTGGACCTGCGGCGCCCGGCCCCCGGCGGCGTGCCGAGCGGCGTGACCGTGCTGCACCCGGGCTCCAAGGTCCCGGCGAAGCGGTGGCCGCCCGGACGGTTCGCCGCGCTGGCCCGGGAACTGGCCGCCCGGGGGCACCGGGTGGTGCTGACCGGCAGCCCCGACGAGCGGGCGACGGCGCAGTGGATCGCGGACGGCGCGGGGCTGCCCGCCGACGCGGTGCTGGCCGGCCGGACGGACCTGGGCGCGCTGGCGGCGCTGGTGGCGTACGCCCGGCTGGTGGTCAGCGGGGACACGGGCGTGGCGCACCTGGCGACCGGCTACCGCACCGCGTCGGTGGTGCTCTTCGGCCCGGTCTCCCCGGCCCGGTGGGGGCCGCCGCCGGGCCGGCCCCGGCACCGTGCGCTGTGGGCGGGCGCGGGGGAATGGCCCAGGTGGAACGGGGTAGGAAGCCATCCGACGTTGGCGGCCATCGGAGTCGACGAGGTGGTGGCCGCCGTGGCCGAGGTGGAACGGGCGGTGCGGGTCTCCGGTGCGGTTGCGGCGTAGTGATCCGGGCAGGCCGGGGTACGGGCGACGTCGGCGCGGTCGGGGCTGGCTCTTCCTCGACCCCTCCGGGCAGCCGGTGCGCGACCCCGACCAGCTGGGCCGGCTGCGCGAGCTGGTGATCCCACCGGCCTGGCGCGACGTGTGGATCTGTCCGTACCCGAACGGGCACATCCAGGCCACCGGCATCGACGCGGCCGGGCGCAAGCAGTACCTCTACCACCCGAAGTGGCGCGAGAAGCGCGACGAGGCCAAGTTCGACCACGTGCTGGAGGTGGCCCGGCGGCTGCCGGTGCTGCGCGAGCGCGTCGGGCGGGACCTGTCCGGCCGGGGGCTGCACCGCGACCGGGTGCTGGCGACGGTGACCCGGCTGCTCGACATGGGGATGTTCCGGGTCGGCAGCGACCAGTACGCGGCCGGCGACGACCCCACGTTCGGGGTGTCCACCCTGCGCCCCGAGCACGCCCGGTCCCGGGGCGGCTGCGTGGTGTTCGAGTTCCCCGCGAAGGGCGGCATCGAGCAGGTGCGCCGCATCGAGGACCCGGAGCTGTGCCGGGTGCTGGTCAACCTGCGCCGCCGGCGGCGCACGGCCGACCGGCTGTTCGGCTACCGGGACGGCGGGGACTGGCGCGACGTGCGCAGCGACGAGGTCAACGAGTACCTGCGCGACGCCAGCGGCGGGGAGATGACGGCGAAGGACTTCCGCACCTGGCATGCCACGGTGCTGGCGGCGACCGAACTGGCGACGGTGGGCACGCCGCGCTCGACCACCGCCCGCAGGAGGGCGGTCGCGGCGGTGATGCGCGACGTCGCGGAGCTGCTCGGCAACACCGCCACCGTGGCACGCACGTCCTACGTCGACCCGCGCGTGGTCGACCTCTTCCACGACGGCGTGGTGGCCCCGGTCGACCCCGCGACGCCCCGCGAGAAGGCCGAGCGGATCGTGCTCGAACTGCTCGAGGACGCCTGAGGCGTCCCGGCTCGTCCATCATCGGCGAGGGGCGGGTGGTCACCGGGCGGCCGCCCGCCGCCCACGTGGGCGGCGGGCGCCTCGCCACGGCCCCCGTTGGCGGTCCGACCCCACGGCGCCGTGGCAGGGGGATCGGCTGCCTCGGACGTCAGTCTGCCTCGGCCGGGTTGACCGTGGACGCCACCGGGTTGACTTCCCGTGCCGCTTCCTCCGGCTGCCCGGCCCGCCAGGCCTGCGGCCCGACGCCGTGCGCCTTGCGGAAGACCCGGCTGAAGTGCGCCTTGTCGGGGAAGCCCCAGCGGGCCCCGATCGCCTGGACCGGCTGGCCGCGCAGACCCGGGTCGGCGAGGTCGTGCCGGCACCGCGCCAGCCGCAGCTCGCGGATGTACGACGCGACCGTCGACTCCTCGGCCTCGAAGAGCCGGTGCAGGGTACGCAGCGAGACGTGGTGCGCGTCCGCCACCACCTGCGGGCTGAGCGTCGCGTCCCCGAGATGCCGTTGGATGTACGCCCGCACCTGGGTGACGAGGGCGCGCCGGCGGACCTCGTTCGGCACGGCGTCCTCGGCCGCCAGGTGCCGGCCGAGCATGGTGGACGCCAGGTCGAGCCCGACGGCGCCGAGCCGGGCGGCGTCGCCGGCGTGGTACTGCTCCGGATGGCGGGCGATCTGGAGGAGGAACTGGGTCAGCAGCGCGCCGATCCCCTCGGTGCCGGACATCCGGCCGACGAACAGGGGCGCCAGCCGGTCCGGCGGCAGCGGCAGCGCGGCGTGCGGGATGATCGCCACGACGGAGCGGGCCGGCTCGCGGCCGTCGTCGTCGCCGAGGTGCCGGACCCCGTGCGGCCGCGACCCGTCGTAGAAGATGAGTTCCTTCGGCCCCAGCACGCTGCTCCGGCCGGCCTGGCTGGCCGCGCCGTCGCCGTCGATGGTGAGCGCGAGCGTGTAGATCTCGGGGGCCGACTCGCGCGCCAGCTTGGGCGTCCGGACGCCCTCCAGCGACGGGTACCGGTAGTTGATCACCCGGATCGGGCCGAGTTCCACGATCTCCACCCGGGCGGCGAAGTCGTGCGCGTGTTCGCTGTGGATCCGCAGCGGCGCCGCCGCGCGCGCCACCGCGTCCAGCCACATCTCGAAGCGGTCGGCCGCCGGCACCTGCTCGGTGTCGACGGTGGTCCGCCGAAGCATTCGCTTCCCCCCGTCCTCGCGCCGGTCCGATGGCCATTGTCCACCGTGGCCGCTCCGCCCGCCCGGGACGCCTTCCGTGCCCCGGTCGGCGGCGCCGGTCGCGCCGGCCGGGGCCGGCTCAGTCCGTGGCCGTCCGGCTGCGGATCAGCGCCTCGACGCCGTCGAGGATCCGGTCGAGGCCGAACTGCCACTCCGCCTCGAACTCCTCGTCCTCCGCGCCGTCGACGTTCTCCGCCAGCAGTTCCCGGATCGCGGGGTAGGGGCCGTGCCGGGTCAACCGGGCGAGCTGGTGCCAGTACCGCGCGCCGACGTCGTCCGGGTCGAGCTGCTCGCGCGCCGCCGCCTCGTCGAGGTCGGCCGTGAGCGTGGCCCAGTTCCGGGCGTACCCGCTGACCAGCATGATCGTCGACAGTCGCTCGGCGGCGCGCAGGCCGGTGCCGCGTAGGGCGGCCAGCCCCTGCTCCATCCAGCGCACCTGGTTGGGGCCCAACGGGGGGCCGCCGATGGGCACCTGCCGGATCCAGGGGTGGCGGTGGATCGCCGTCACGTTGCCCAGCGCCCAGCGGGCGAGGGCCGGCCGCCAGCCCTCGTCCGGGCCGCGTGGCGCGGGCGGGTCCCCGTACGCGGCGTCGGCCATGAGGTCCAAGAGGTCGCCCTTGGCGGAGACGTAGCGGTAGAGCGACATGGTGGCCACGCCCAGCTCGCCGGCCACCCGGCTCATCGACACCGCGGGCAGCCCGTCGGCCTCGGCCACCCGGATGCCGGCGGCCACCACCTGCTCCATGGTGAGGCTGCGCCGCGGTCCCCTGCCGGGCCGTTCCCGCAGGCCCCAGGCGAGCTCGATGCTCTCCGGCAGCTCGACGTCGGCGTCGCTCATCCTCACCCCCCGGTGCGCGGTGTTGACCGCCATCCTAGCTTCTGCGTATGGTGCACGCAGAACAGCGTATGACGTACACAGAACACGGAGGGTGACGAGTGGTAGGGACAGCAGCCGCGGCGGTGGAGACCGTCGACCTACGCAAGTCCTACGGCGGGGTGGCGGTGCTCGACGGCCTGACGATGCGGGTCGCCCGGGGCAGCGTGCACGCCCTGCTCGGCCCCAACGGGGCGGGCAAGACCACGACCGTGCGGATCCTGGCCACGCTCACCGCGCCCGACGGGGGCGTGGCCCGGGTGGACGGCCACGACGTGGTCCGCGACCGGGGCCGGGTCCGGCGGGCGATCAGCCTCGCCGGCCAGCACGCGGCGCTCGACGACCAGCAGACGGGCACGGAGAACCTGCACATGATGGCCCGGCTGGCCGGGCTGGCCCCGGCCGCCGCCCGACGGCGCGCCACGGACCTGCTGGAGCGCTTCGACCTGGTCGCGGCCGGCGGGCGGCGGGTGGTGACCTACTCCGGCGGGATGCGCCGTCGCCTCGACCTCGCGGCCAGCCTGGTCGGCGAGCCGAGCGTGATCTTCCTCGACGAGCCGACCACCGGCCTCGACCCGCGCAGCCGGCAGGGGCTGTGGGAGGTGGTCGCCGAGCTGGCCGGCGCCGGGGTGACCGTGCTGCTCACCACCCAGTACCTCGAGGAGGCCGACCGGCTCGCCGACCGGATCGGGGTGCTGCACGGGGGCCGGCTGGCCGCCGAGGGAAGCGCGGGCGACCTCAAGCGCCGCTTCGGCGCCCACCGGCTGGAGCTGACGCTGCGCGACGCGGAGAGCTTCGCCGCGGCGGCGCACCGCCTCGGTGACCGGGTCATGCGACGCGACCCGGCCCGGCTGGAGCTGGCGGTCGCCACCGACGGCGGCGCGCCGGAGGTCCGTCACCTGCTCGACGAGGTCGACCCCGACCGGCGGGGGCTCGCCCGGTTCACCGTCCGCGAGGCGACCCTGGACGACGTCTTCCTCACCCTCACCGGCGACCCGGTGCCCGTCCGGCGGGAGGCGGCCGGTGTCTGAGCTGACCCTGCGGCCGACCCGCGCCGGCGAGGCCCTCGTCATGGTGGCGCGCTGCGTACGGCTGTCCCGGCGCAACGTCGACGCGCTGCTCACGTCGCTGCTGCTGCCGGTGCTGCTGATGCTGCTCTTCGTCTACCTGTTCGGCGGCGCGATCGACACCGGCACCCGGTACGTCACCTACGTCGTGCCCGGCGTCCTGCTGCTCTGCGCCGGCTTCGGCGCGGCGGGCACGGCCGTCAGCGTCACCACCGACCTGACCAACGGGATCGTCGAGCGGTTCCGCACGATGGACGTCGGCGCCACCGCGATCCTCGGCGGTCACGTCGCCGCCAGCGTCGCCCGCAACACCGTCTCCACCGTGCTGGTGCTGGCCGTCGCCGTCGCCATCGGCTTCCGCCCGGCCGTCGCGCCGCTGCGCTGGCTGGCCGCCTTCGGGGTGCTGCTGCTCTTCCTGTTCGCCGTGTCGTGGCTGTCGGCGGCGTTCGGCCTGCTGGCCCGCACCCCGGAGGCCGCCAACGGCTTCACCTTCCTGGTGATGTTCCTGCCGTACCCGAGCAGCGCGTTCGTGCCGGTGGAGACGATGCCGGGCTGGCTGCGCGGCTTCGCCGACCACCAGCCGGTCACGCCCGTCATCGAGACGCTGCGGGCCCTGCTGCTGGGCACCCCGACGGGCACCGCCCCGGCCCTCGCGGTGGCCTGGTGCCTCGGCATCCTGGCCGTCTCGGTGCTGCTGGCCGCCGCGCTGTTCCGCCGCCGGGTGGCCTGAGGGCCAGCCGGGTGGCCTGACCGCCACGGGCCGACCGCGCCCGCCGCCACCGGCCACCGTCACGCGCGGTCACCCGCGCCGGAACGCGCGACGGCGGCACCGGACCTCGTCCGGTGCCGCCGTGGTCGTCGGCGCGTCAGTCGTTGAGCACCTGGGAGAGCCGGTCGCGGAAGCGCCGCTCCGAGTCGCTGACGACGTCCCCGCCGAGGCCCAGGATGCCGCCGCTGGAGGCGGCGCCCACCACCTGCTCGGCGATGTCCACCAGCCAGTGCTTGTAGGCGCCGGCCTCGCCCTCGTCCGTCCGGGCGGCCAGCAGCACCGCCGCCTCCCTGGCCCGGCCCAGCACGTCCTCCAGGTAGGCGCCCGGGTCGGACGGCGCGATGACCGGCATCTCCTCGCCGGCCTCCGGGTCGCCCACCCGCGAGACGATCTCGCCGGCCACGGCCGCGACCAGCGGACTGGCCGACTCCCGGCCGGCGGCGATGGTCTGCAACCCGGCCGCGTTCTCGGCCATGGTGCGCCGGGTGCCGTCGGACTCGGCGGCACTCGCCGCGGTCAGCACCGACTGCGGTAGGCCGACCAGCAGCCCCCACTCCTCGTCGGAGAAGCCGAATCCGGTGTACGCCGGCTGCTCGATCACGGCAACGCCCCTTTCCGCACTGATGTCGCTCGTCGTCCACGGCCCCGCCAGCGGTGCCCGGCTCAGGCTAGTCGAGGGTCAGCAGGCCCTGTTCGGACACCACGCTGACGGACAGCGTCTTGTACCCCACCTCGTCGAAGAGAACCGTCATCCGATCCTCCTCGTAGCTGAGCACCAGGCCGTGACCCCACTCCGGGTGCCGGACCTGGCTGTGCACGGGGAACGGCCCGACCGCGCCGTCGTCCGGGGTGCTGGTGCCGGCGTGGCAGTTGTCGCAGTGCCCGCAGACCTGGGTCATCTGCTCACCGAAGTAGGCCAGCAGCGTCTGCCCCCGGCAGGCGGTGGTCTCGGCGAAGGCCCGCATCATGTCCGTACGCGATCGGGTCACGGTCTGCTGCCGCTCGGCCTCGGCCAGGGCCGCCGCGGCGGCGTCCACCGGCGCGGGGGAGTAGCGGGGCGCGCCGATGCGCTGCCTCGCCCTCGGCTCGGCCGCGCCCACTTGCTCCAGCAGGGCGAGGTACTGGCCGAGCTTGCGCGGCCCGAGGCCGGTGACCTCGCGCAGCTCCTTCTTGGTCCGGGCCTTCTTGCGCAGCAGCGCGGACAGGTCGCGCAGCTCGTCGGCGTCCGGCAGGCCGCCGCTGAAGAAGCGCTGGAGCCCGACGTCCTCGGCCTGCCACAGCAGCAGCACCCGGGCCGGGGCCCCGTCCCGGCCGGCCCGCCCGATCTCCTGGAAGTAGCTGTCGGGCGAGTCCGGCAGCGCCATGTGGACCACCCAGGCGATGTTCGGCTTGTCGATGCCCATGCCGAAGGCGGAGGTGGCCACCATGATCGGTACCTGGTCGGCGAGGAACGCCTCGTGCAGCTCGGCGCGGGCCCCGGCCGCCATCCCGCCGTGGTAGTACTGCGCCGGGAAGCCGGCGTCGGTGAGCCGGGCCGCCAGCTCCTCGGCGGAGCGCCGGGTGGGCACGTAGATGATGCCGGGCCGGGTGTCGTCGCGCAGCAGCGCGATCAGCCGCCGCCACCGGTAGTCCTCGGTCGGGCAGTGCGCCACCTCGAGGAACAGGTTCGGCCGGTCCAGCCCGGAGACCACCACCTCGGGCTCGGTCAGCCGCAGCCGGGCGATGATGTCGTCGCGTACGGGCGGGGAGGCGGTGGCGGTCAGCGCCACCACGGGCGGCCGGCCGATGCCGTCGATGAGGTGGCCCAGCGCCAGGTAGTCGGGGCGGAAGTCGTGCCCCCAGGCGGAGATGCAGTGCGCCTCGTCGATCGCCACCAGCGCCGGCTTCAGCGACTTCACCTCGGCCATCCGGTCGGGGTTGGCGAGCTGCTCCGGGGTGATGAAGAGGAACTCCGCTCGCCCGTCGCGGATCTCGGCGATCGCCTCCGCCTGCTGGGCCGCCGTCTCGTTCGAGCTGATCCGCACCGCGCGCAGCTCCGGTCGCTGCCGCTCGTTGAGCGCCGCGATCTGGTCCTGCTGGAGGGCGAGCAGCGGGGAGATCACCACGGTCGGGCCGGGGATCAGGCTGGCCGGGATTTGGTAGATCGCCGACTTGCCGGCGCCGGTGGGCAGCACCACCAGAGCGTCGCGGCGCTTCATCACCGCCCGCATGGCGGCCAACTGGTGGGGCCGCAGCGCCGTCCAGCCGAAGAGGCTCTTGGCCGCGCGGCGCAGTGTCGTGGAGTGCGTGGACAGTTTCATCGAGGGCCGGAGGTACCCGCCGTGATCAGCGGCGAAACCGCCCGGCCCGGGTGACGCTGGCGACCCGGCGCGCCTGGTCGCCGAGGGGCGGCAGAGGCGCGGCCCGGCTCCGGCTCCCTGGCCACGGCTCCTCCATCCCCGGTCGTCCGGGCGCGGCCACATCGGCACACCGGCCGGGTACGAGCGGCTGCTCCGTGCGGTCGGCCCGCGCCGAGCCCGGGCAGCCCCACCGGCGGGGTGCCCGGGGCCGGCGCGGTCAGCGCACGCGGGGGAACACCTCGCGCTGGTAGAGGTCGAGCAGGCCCTGCCAGTTCGGGCCGGTGTTGGCCACGTAGACCTCGTCGAAGCCCGCCTTGGCGTACTCCTCGATCTTCGCCAGGTGCGCGTCGGTGTCCCGCCCGCAGACGAACGCGTCCTTCATCGTCTCCGGGCGGACCAGCTCGGCGGCCTGCTCGAAGTGCCGCGGGGAGGGCAGCACCTGGGACAGCTCGCCCGGCACCCCGGCGTTCGGCCAGCGCTCGTACGCGATCCGCATGCCCTCCTCCTCGCTGGGCGCGTACGCCGCTTTGAAGCCGGCCTGGCACGGCTTGCCGCCGCCGCCGCCCTCCCGGAACCGCCGGACCAGCTCGGCGTCGGGCGAGGTGTTGACGAAGCCGTCGCCGATGCGGGCCGCCAGGTCGACGGCCTTGGGGCCGAAGCCCGAGACGTAGACCGGCGGGGGAGTGTCCGGCAGCGTGTAGATCCGCGCGTGCTCGACGGTGTAGTGCTTGCCGTGGTGGTTGACGAAGCCGCCGCGCCACAGCTCGCGCATCACCTCGACGGCCTCCTCCAGCATCTCCAGCCGGACGTCGGTCTGCGGCCAGGCGTCGCCGAGGATGTGCTCGTTGAGCGCCTCGCCGCTGCCCACCCCGAGCACGAACCGACCGGAGTGCATGACCGCGCTGGTGGCCGCCGCCTGCGCCACGACGGCCGGGTGGATGCGCACGGTCGGGCAGGTGACGGCGGTGGTGACCGGGAGCTGGCAGACCTGGCTGAGCGCGCCGATCACCGACCAGACGAAGGGGCTCTGCCCCTGCGCGTCTGTCCACGGGTGGTAGTGGTCGGAGATCCACAGCGCCTCGAAGCCGGCCCGCTCCGCGCCGCGCGCCTGCTCCAGCAGCTCGGCCGGCGTGTACTCCTCGGTGGACAGAAAGTAGCCGATCCTCATCGTTCCCCCTCGCCGTGTCGTTACCGGGTCAACGAGGCAGGCGGTACCCCGGTGGCCGCCGTCGAACCGCGGGCGGCGGCGGGCGGCGCGCTCAGCGCCGGAACATCGCGCGGATCGCGGCGAGCAGCAGCAGGGCGCCGACGACCAGGCCGAGCAGGCGTACGCCGGGGATGTCGGCCGGGCTCGTCGCGTCGGCCAGCAGCAGGGGATCCATCCCCGAACTGTCCCCAGCGCCGGCCCGGAGGGCAACTGTAAGGTTTATTGACTATTTCTTCGCGCGGTGTGACCATGTCAGCACCGCCGCTGGTGGCGGGCCGCCGGGCGCGGAGAAGACGGGGGTACGACGACCGCATGAGCGAGCGACACATCAGCCACCACGCGGGCGGGCCGGCGTGAGCGGGCGCACCGAGCCGACCACGGGACGCCGGGGGGTGGCGCCCCGCGCCGCCGCGCACCGGGCGGGGGTGCCGGCGTGAGCGCCGCCGGGGGAAGCCTGGCCGCCCTGGCCGCCGCCGTCCTGCAGCCGGGGTTCGTCGGCACCACGCCGCCGCCCTGGATCTGCCGCTGGCTCGGCGAGGGCCTCGGCTCCGTGGTGCTCTTCGCCCGCAACGTGGTCCACCCGGAGCAGGTGGCCGCCCTCACCGCCACCCTGCGCGCCGAGCGCCCCGACGTCGTCGTCGCCATCGACGAGGAGGCCGGCGACGTGACCCGGATCGAGTCCGCCCGGGGCAGCTCGCGGCCCGGCAACTTCGCCCTCGGCGCGGTGGACGACCCGGCCCTGACCGAGGAGGTCGCCCACGACCTGGGCGCCGACCTCGCCGCCCTGGGGATCACCCTCAACTATGCCCCCGACGCCGACGTCAACTCCAACGCGGCCAACCCGGTCATCGGCGTACGCGCCTTCGGCGCCGAGCCGGCGCTGGTCGCCCGGCACACCGCCGCCTGGGTGCGTGGCCTCCAGGCGGGCGGGGTCGCCGCCTGCGCCAAGCACTTCCCCGGGCACGGCGACACCAAGGTCGACTCGCACCACGACCTGCCCTGGATCACCGCCGACCGGGCCCGCCTCGACGCCGTGGAGCTGGCCCCGTTCCGGGCCGCCGTGGCCGCTGGCGTGCAGGCGGTGATGACCGGCCACCTGCTGGTGCCGGCGCTGGACCCGGAGCTGCCGGCCACCCTCAGCGGCCGGATCCTGGGCGGGCTGCTCCGCGACGAGCTGGGCTTCTCCGGAGTCGTGGTCACCGACGCGGTGGAGATGCGGGCGGTCGCCGACCGGTACGGCTTCGCGGGCGCGGCGGTGCGCGCCCTCGCCGCCGGCGCCGACGCGATCTGCGTGGGCGGGGAGCGCGCCGACGAGGGATCGGCCCGGCTGCTGCGGGACGCCATCGTCGCCGCGGTCGTCGCCGGCGACCTGCCCGAGGAACGCCTCACCGAGGCGGCCAAGCGGGTGGGTCAGCTCGCCGAATGGACCGTGGCCGCGCGGGCCGACCGGCCGCCCCGACCCCGCCCGACCGCCGCCGGCTCGGCCGTCGGGCTGGCCGCCGCCCGCCGGGCGCTGCGGGTCACCACCGCGCCCGCCGGCGTCGGCGCGCTGCCGCTGACCGGTCCCGCGCACGTGGTCGAGTTCGAGCCGCCGCGCAACATCGCGATCGGTCCGGAGACGCCGTGGGGCCTCGCCGCCCCGCTGGCCGACCTGCTCGCCGGCACCACCACCGTCCGCTACGCCGAGGCCGACGTGCCCGCCGACCCGACCGCCGGGGCGGCCGGTCGGTGCGTGGTGCTGGTGGTGCGCGACCTGCACCGGCACGACTGGATGCGGGCGTCGGTGACCCGCGCGCTGGCCGCCCGGCCGGACGCGGTCGTGGTCGAGCTGGGCGTGCCCGAGCTGGTCACCGGCGCGGTCCACGTCGCCACCCACGGCGCCACCCGGGCCGCCGCCCACGCCGCCGCCGGGCTGCTGGCGGGTCGCTGACCGCCCGGCGCCCCCGCGCTACGGCTCGGGGGTGACCAGGTCGGCGTACTCGGGGTGGCGGTCGATGAAGGCCGCCATGAACGGGCAGCGCGGCACCACCGTCGTGCCGCGCTCGCGGAGCTGGTCGAGGGTGCCCCGCACCAGGGCCGCGCCGACGCCCATGTTCTGGAACCGCGATCCGACCTCGGTGTGGGTGAAGACCAGCACCTCGCCGCGCGGCAGGTACGCGGTGAAGCCGGCCAGCGCGTCGTCGACCAGGATCTCGAACCGGTGCTTGGCGGGATTGTCCTCGACCAGGGTGCTCACCCGGCCATTCTGCCCCCGCCACCGGTGAGCCGGTCCAGTTCGCCGAGCAACCGGTCCACCTCGTCGACGGTGTTGTAGTGGTAGAGGCTGGCGCGCACCGCCCCGCCGCTGTCCCGCAGCCCCATGGCCTGGAAGTACTCGTAGGCGTAGTAGTCGCCGGCGGAGAGGCAGAGGCCGGCCGCGCCCAGTTCCTCCTGGGTCCGCTGCGGGGAGAGCCCGGCCAGCCGGAAGGACACCGTCGGGCAGCGCCGGGCGGGGGAGCCCAGCACCGTGACCCCGCGCAGCGCGGCCAGCCCGGCGAGCAGCCGGTCCAGCAGCGACTCCTCGTGCGCCTGCGCGGCGGCCAGCCCGGCGAGCAGCCGCTCGCGCCGGCTGCCGGAGGCGCTCGGGTCCAGCCCGGCCAGGTGGTCCACGGCGGCGGCCACGCCGGCCAGCAGGGGGAAGCTCGGGGTGCCGTACTCGAAGCGGTCCGGCACCGCGTCGGAGGAGGGCAGCAGCTTCGCCGGGCGCAGCCGCTCCCACGTCGCCGGGGCGGCCACCATTGCGGCCAGATGCGGGCCCGACCACTTGTACGCGCTGGTGACCAGGAAGTCGGCGCCCAGCGCGGCGACGTCGGTGGGGCCGTGCGGCACCGAGTGCACCCCGTCGACGCAGACCAGCGCGCCGGCGGCGTGCGCGGTCGCGGCGATCGCCGCCACGTCCGGGACGGTGCCGGTCGCGTTGCTGCCGGCGGTCACCGCGACCAGCCGGGTCCGCTCGCCGACCAGCTCCGCGTAGCGGGCCGCCGGCAGCTCCGCGGTGTCCCGGTCGAACTCGGCCCAGCGCACCGTCGCGCCGGCCGCCTCGGCGGCCTGCACCCAGGGGCGTACGTTCGCGTCGTGGTCCAACCGGGAGACCACGACCTCGTCGCCGGGGCGCCACCCGGCGCCCAGGGTCCGGGCCAGGGTGTACGTCAGCGCGGTCGCGCTCGGGCCCAGCACCACCCCGTCGGGCTCCGCGCCGAGCAGGTCGGCCACGGCCGTACGGGCGGCGGCCACCATCTCCAGCGACCGCCGGCCGGGCGCGAAGGCCGCGCTGCGGTTGCCCACCGCCGCGCGCATGGCGGCGGTGACCGCGTCGATCACCGGGCCGGCGGTCTGCGTGCCCCCGGCGCCGTCGAGGTGGACGAAGCCCTCGGCGAGGGCGGGGTAGGTGGCCCGGGTGCGGGCGATGTCGAACGGCATGCCCGGGACCCTAACCCCGCCGCGGGCGCCCCACCTGGGCGGATGATCACGCGCTGCCGGAGTGGCCGGCGTCTCGTACCCTTGGCGGGGTGACGAACCGACGTGTTCCCTCCCCGCTGACCCCCACCCGCCGGGCCGCCGGCCTGCTGGCCGGCCTGGCGCTCGGCGTCGCCGTGCTCGCCGGTTGCAGCTCCGAGGGCGCCAGCACCGACTGCGGCCTGGACGCCTGCACGGTCACGTTCGACCGGGGCGTGGACGCCAGCGCCACGATCCTCGGCGTGGAGGCCAAGCTGATCGGCGCGCAGGGCGACCAGGTGACCGTGGAGGTCGCCGGAGAGCAGTTGTCGCTGACGACGGGCCAGCAGGCCACCGAGGTCGGCGGCTTCGCCGTGACGCTGGACAGCGTCACCGACCAGGAGGTCAAGATCAGGGTGTCGAGGAACCCGGGCAACTGACCCGGCCGGGGCGGCGGTGGCCGACGTTTGGAAATCTTCGTATTCGGTGATTGTGGCGCCATGTCACTCACCCGGAACGCCGAAGCCACCGCCTCCCGCACGGCGAACAGCAGGTGGCTCGAACTGTTGGCCAGAGTCGGCTTCATCGGCTACGGCATCGTGCACCTCCTGTTCGCCTGGCTGGCGTTGCAGATCGCGTTCGGCAAGCCCGGCGACGACGGCGACCAGTCCGGCGCGCTACGCACCATCGCCGCCCAGCCGCTGGGCAAGTTCCTCGTCGTCACGATCGCGGTCGGCCTGCTCGCCATGGCGATCTGGCAGGCCCTGGAGGCGGCCGTCGGGCACCGCGCCGAGCGCGGCAAGGAGCGGGTCTGGGAGCGGCTCGCCTCGCTGGGGCGGACCATCGTCTACCTCTACTTCGCCTGGACGGCCTTCAAGGTCTTCAAGGACGCCAGGTCCAACAGCGCCGACCAGCAGGAGGCGCTGACCGGCAGGGCCATGGAGTCCTCCGGCGGCCGCTGGCTGGTCGGCCTGGCCGGGCTCGTCCTCGCCGCGATCGGCGTCGGCCTGGTGATCTACGGGCTGATCAAGCGCTTCGAGAAGCACCTCAAGACCGGTGAGATGAGCCCGAAGACGCGCCAGCTCACCCGCCGGCTGGGCATCGCCGGCTATGTCGCCAAGGGCGTCGCGTACGGCATCTCCGGCCTGCTGATCATCCTGGCCGCCGTGAACTACGACCCGGAGAAGGCCCGCGGCCTGGACGCGGCCCTGCGTACGCTGCGTGACCAGTCGTACGGCCAGGTGCTGCTCACCCTGGTGGCGCTCGGTATCGCCGCGTTCGGCCTGTTCTGCTTCCTCCAGTCCCGGTATCGCAAGGTCTGAGCCTGGTCGATTCCGGTGTCGCCGGGCACCATTGGGCCTTTGCCCGAAGCACGTGCCCGGTGCCAGGAGGAGGAAAGAACCTGTGCAGAGCTACCTCGGGACGATCGTCGCCACGCTCGCCGCGGCGGCGATCGCCCTGTTCGCGGTCGAGGTCGCGCACCGCGTGATCCGGCGGGTCGGTCGGCGCTCCCTGCTGTTGACCGAGCTCACCGACCACGCACACCGGTCGATCCAGGTCGCCGCCACGGTCGTCGCCGTCCAGTTCGCCGTGCGGTTCAGCACCGGCTACGCGGTCGGCGACCAGTGGCGGCAGGTGCTGCTGCACCTGCTGGTGCTCGCCGTGATCGCCAGCGTCGCCTGGCTGGTCGCCTCGCTGCTCGTCGTGGCGGAGGACACCGCACTGGCCCGGTTCCGGGTGGACGTGCCGGACAACCGGCACGCGCGGCGGGTGCGGACCCAGGTGGTCATGCTGCGCCGGTTGACGATCGCGGTGATCGTCGTGCTGGCGGTCGGCGTGATGCTGATGACCTTCCCCGCCGTACGCGGCATCGGCGCCGGCGTGCTGACCAGCGCCGGTGTGGTCGGTGTGGTCGCCGCGCTGGCCGCGCAGAGCCTGCTGGGCAACGTCTTCGCCGGCCTCCAGCTCGCCTTCAGCGACGCGGTCCGCCTCGACGACGTGGTGGTGGTCGAGGGGGAGTGGGGCCGCATCGAGGAGCTGACGCTCAGCTACGTGGTCGTGCAGATCTGGGACGACCGGCGGCTGATCCTGCCCACCTCGTACTTCACCACCAAGCCGTTCCAGAACTGGACCCGGACCGAGGCGGCGGTGCTGGGCACCGCCGAGTTCGACCTCGACTGGGCGATCCCGGTGCAGGCGATGCGGGAGGAGCTGCGCCGTCTGGTGGAGGGCACCGACCTGTGGGACGGGCGGGTCTGCGTGCTCCAGGTGACCGACGCGACGGGCGGAACGGTCAAGGTGCGCGCCCTGGTGAGCGCCGCCGACGCCGGCAGCCTCTGGGACCTGCGCTGCCTGGTCCGCGAGCAGTTGGTGGCCTGGATCCGGGACCACCGGCCGACCGCCATGCCCCGGATGCGTACCGAGGTCGGGGACGCGGAGAGCAACCTGGCGTGGCAGTGGGTACGACCCCGCCGGCCGGTGCGTCGCCTCACCGACGCCGAGATGCCCGACGACGCCCGGGTCTTCGGCGGCAGCGACGACGGCGACGCCCGCAGCGAGGCCTTCATCGGCCCCGACGAACCCGCCGAGTCCCGCCGCTGACCCCACCCCACCCCCCACCCCCCACCCCCCCCCCCACCCCGGGGCCGCTGAAGGAGTTGTGGTGGGCGGTGGGCCGGCGCTTCCCCGTTTGTGGGGGGGCCCAACTGCCAGTTGGACGC